>JAUIGD010000506.1 GCA_030430255.1 Verrucomicrobiia bacterium | reverse complement strand
AGTAAGGGGGGTTCGCCGGATCGAGGAAAGACTGAAACTTGTTCGCCCACGAGCTGTGTTTGAACAAGAATCCGACGATCTGTGCGGGGAACAGCAGGATCGCCTGGGCGAAGATGATGGGCATGACCCCCGCGTAGTTGACCTTCAGCGGCAGGAAGGTGTTCTGCCCCCCCATGACCTTGCGGCCGATGACCCGCTTGGCGTAGGAGACGCTGATCTTCCGGACGGCTTGGGTGATGGCGATCACCGCGGCGATCACGATGATGAGCAGGGCGATCATCGCCACCAGCTTCACCGGCTGGGTGACGTCGCCGGCCTCCGCCCCGACGATGTAGGTCTGCCAGACCTGGACGAGGGCGCCGGGCAGAGCGGAGACGATGTTGACCGCGATGATCAGGGAGATGCCGTTGCCGATGCCCCGTTCGGTGATCTGTTCACCGAGCCACATCAGCAGCATCGTCCCGGCGGTGATGGTGACCACCCCCACCAAGACGAACCATAGGCTGTAGTCGGGGACGAGTTCGCGCCCGGTCGCTTCGATCGCCGACTTGAACGCCCCCAGGATCTCGTTGTTGCCCGGATCTTTGAGGGAGCTGACCAGCAGATAGCCCTGGATGAGACAGAGGGCGATCGTCACGTAGCGGGTGTACATGTTGATCTTCGAACGCCCGCCGTCCTCGCGGGAAAGCTTGCCGAGCCGCGGCACGACGGCCGTGAGCAGCTGCATCATGATCGACGCGCTGATGTAGGGCATGATCCCCAGGGCGAACACCGCGCAGTTCTGCAGCGCGCCGCCGCTGAAGACGTTGACCAGGGCGCCGATCGCGCCCCCTTCGTCCGTCGCGTTCTTGAGGGCGTACTGGAGCACCTCGGCGTCGATGCCCGGGAGCGGGATGTTGGCCCCCAGGCGCACGATGACAACCATCGCCAAGGTGAAGAGAATCCGCTGACGGAGTTCCGGGATCTTGAGGGTGTTCGCGAAAGCGGAGATCATCTTGATCTAAACGTGTGGTGGTGGCGCCGGTCAGCGGTCAGGGCGGTTCAGCGCCCTATTCGGCTGCGGGGGTATTGACCGCCCCCCCCGCCGCTTCGATCTTCGCCTTTGCGGAGGCGCTGACCCGGTCCGCGTTCACGGTGAGCGCTTTGCTGATCTCGCCATCGCCCAGAACCTTGAGGCCGTCGTAGCGCCCCTTGACGATGCCCGCCTCGCGCAGCGCCGCCTCGTCGATGGTGGCACCGGCCTCGAAGCGCTCCTCGAGCAGTCCGACGTTGACGACCGCGTAGACGGTCTTGAACTGGGCGTTGTTGAAGCCGCGCTTGGGCAGGCGCCGGTAGATCGGCATCTGGCCGCCCTCGAAGCCGATGCGGACGCCGCCGCCCGACCGCGATTTCTGCCCTTTGTGGCCGCGCCCGGCGGTCTTGCCGGTGCCGGAGCTCTCGCCGCGGCCGAGCCGCTTGCGGCGGCGCTTCGCGCCCTCGTTGGGTTTGAGGTCGTGGAGTCTCATAATGGTGGTTCGTCGCTAAGGTTGGGATGCCGGTGCTAGAGCGCCGCCTGTTCCGGCGCGCGTTTGCCGCGGAGTTTGTAGACTTCCTCTTTGGTGCGCAGCGAGCGCAGCCCCTCGAGGGTGGCTTTGACGACGTTGAAGTGGTTGTTGGAGCCGAGGGACTTGGTGAGGATGTCCTTGATACCGGCCGCCTCGATCACGGCGCGGACGCTGTTGCCGGCGATGATCCCCGTCCCCGGGGTGGCCGGCCGCAGGAGGACTTTGCCGCCGCCGAACTCGCCCACCACCTCGTGGGGGATCGTGCTGCCGTTGCGGACGATCGGCTCCAAGCTCCCCTTGGCGGACTCGCTGGCCTTGCGGATGCACTCGGCCACCTCGTTGGCTTTGCCGAACCCGAAGCCGACCTTGCCTTCGTGGTCGCCCGCGACGACCAGGGCGCTGAAGCTGAAGCGGCGGCCGCCCTTGACGACCTTGGCGCAGCGGTTGATGGCCACGACACGCTCGGTGACCTCAGGACCTTCTTCAGCCGCGGATCCGCCGCCTTTCGAGTCGTAAGTCGAGCTGCGGATGGTGTCTTCGGCCGCTTCGGCAGAGTCCTTCTTCTCCGCGGCGGGCTCGGTGCTCACTGCTTCCTCCGCCGCTGGCGCCGCGTCCGCCACCGCTGGTTCGGCGGGGGTGGTCGCGACCGGCTCCGTGGGCTCGGGGGCGGGGGTGCTTGCTTCTTTCTCGGCCTCAGCCGGTGCAGATGTGTCTTCGCTGCTCATCGTATCGAAAAACTGGGATCAGAATTGGAGGCCACCCTCGCGCGCGGCATCGGCGAGCGCCTTCACTTTGGTGCTGAAAAGGAAGCCGCCACGGTCGAAGACCACCTGCTCGATGCCCTCCGCCTTGGCGCGCTCGGCGATCATCTTGCCGACCTTGGCGGCGCTGTCGGCACCCGCCCCCGATGCGAGCCCGCCCTTCTTGTCCTTGGTCGAAGCCGAGGCCAAGGTCTTGCCCGCCTCGTCGTCGATGACCTGGGCGTAGACATTCTTGTTCGAGAAGTGGACGGCGAGGCGCGGGCGGGCGGGAGACCCGGCGATCTTCTTGCGGATGCGCCGATGCACTTTGCGGCGTCGCTCTTTGCGGTTCAGGTGAGCCATGGCGTGGGAACGGTGGTAAGGATCTTTTCGGTTACTTCTTCACGGCCTTGCCGGCCTTGCGGCGGACGTATTCGTCGGCGTAGCGAACGCCTTTGCCCTTGTACGGCTCGGGCGGGTAGTAGGCGCGGACGTCTGCGGCAAACTGGCCGACAGCCTGCTTGTCCACGCCCTCGACGACGATCTTGGTGTTCTCCTCGACAGCCACCGAGATCCCCTCGGGGATGGGGTGTTCGAGAGGATGGGAGAAGCCCAGCGACAGGTCGAGAACCTTGCCTTTGACAGCGGCGCGGAAGCCGACGCCGTGGATCTCGAGCCGTCGCGTGAAGCCGGCGCTGACGCCCTCGACCATATTGGCGACCAAGCTGCGGGCGGTGCCATGCAGCGCGCGGGTGCGGCGGGCCTCGTCCGAACGTTTCAGGGCGAGCTCCCCGCCGTCCTGAGACAGAGAAATCCCCTGGGGCAACTCCCATCGGAGTTTGCCCTTCGGGCCTTCGACGGAGACCTCCCCTGCGTCCGAGACGGACACGGAGACTTTCTCCGGGAGGGGGATCGTTTTGTTGCCGATACGGGACATAGCGAGTCTAGCTGGATTGCTTGAAATTGAGGTGGGCGCTGGGTTTCTACTACCAGACGGAGGCGAGCAACTCACCGCCGACGTTCTGCTTGCGGGCGCGGTGGCCGGTCATCAGGCCGCGCGAAGTCGAGACGATGGTGATCCCGTAGCCGCCGAGCACCTTCGGGATGTCATCGACGCCGACGTAGCGGCGGCGCCCTGGCTTGCTCTCCTTGCGGAGGTCGGTGAGGGCGGGGACGCCATCGAGGTATTTCACCTTGACCTTCAGTTCCGGGAACGCTCCGTCGGTGACGACTTCGAACGACCAGATGTAGCCCTCCTCTTTGAGGATGCGGGCGACTTCGGCCTTCATCTTGGAGAAGGGGGCGGTGAATTCTTCCTTCCCAGCGCGGCAAGCGTTCTTGAAGCGCGTGAGGAAGTCGGAGAGCGGATCGCTAAGGGCGGCCATCGGGTAGTGCAGATTCGGTTGAAGATAGGGCTCTAGGCGGCAGCCTTTTTCTCGCGGCCGCGGAACGGCATGCCTAGGTGGTGGAGCAGTTCGCGGGCTTCGTCGTCGCTATTGGCGGTGGTGACGACACAGACGTCGAATCCCAAATTGCGTTTCACTTTGTCGAGTTCGACTTCCGGGAAGATCGTGTGGTCGGTGATGCCGAGCGTGTAGTTGCCGCGCCCGTCGAAGGCTTTGGCCGACACGCCGCGGAAGTCGCGGATGCGCGGGATCGCGGTGGCGATCAGCCGCAGGAGGAAGTCATACATCTTGTCGCCCCGCAGGGTCACC
>JAUIGD010000052.1 GCA_030430255.1 Verrucomicrobiia bacterium | reverse complement strand
TTGGCCTTCCATCTCCTCGCGGACGGCGTCCAACTCACGCCCAGCGCCGTGGTCGATCCGACCCTGCCGAACGGCGGTGCATTCCAAGAGATTTCGCGGACCTACGACGCCGCATCGATCGCCGGCCACGCGGGCGCCGAACTCGATATCCTGATCGGCGTCGAAGACGCGAACGACTTCCCGAACCGGGTGATCTTCGACAACGTGTGCCTCGAGGTGGAAGGCGGATCCGGGTTCGCCATCACCGAGATCCGCTATTCCAAAGAAACGGCGGAGGTCACTCTCACCTGGGCCGCGAAAGCGGGCGAGAGCTACATCGTGAAGTGCACGCCCGACCTGGGCGATTGGGACGCCGACCTCGGCGACGGCATCACCATGGCACTCGACGACGAAGTCCCCGACGACGGGGACCTCCTCACCCGCACCTTCGACGTGACCGGGTCCCACGTCACGACCGACCCACTCTTCTTCAGGGTCGAGAAGGAAGAGTAGCCAAGGCTCCCCTGCCGCGCCCCACGATCACGGCTCGGGTGCCGGTCGCGGCTCGGGTGCCGGTCGGGGTTCGGGGCGAGCGAATTGAGGCTCCAACACATCGCCCACCGCGGGGTCGGCCGCCAACATCGCCTCGCGCATCGCCCGTCGCACGTCCCGCGCCGCCTCGGCGCGCTCCCCGAAATCGACCGCCAGCTCCCGGCGACGGATCGCCTCGATCACCGCAGGGTGGTCGAGGGCTGCTTCGCGCGCTCTGCGCAGCCGTGCCGCCTGCTCCGGCGACAGTGGCTCCAGCCCCCCCAAGCGACGGCGCTCTTCTGGCGGCCCGCCCGGTCCAGGAGGCCGTGGCCCGCGCCCCTCGACGCGTTCGCGCTCGCGCTCGCGCCCCGGACCGCGCTCGCCGCCGCGCAACTCCCCTTGATAGCGCTCCATCAGCAAGCGCGACAGGATCCCGCGCAGCTTCGGATCGCCCTGTTCCTCGATCGCCGCCGATAGGGCTTCGCGGAAGTCCTGGGTCGCCTGCTGCAGCGCCTCGCGTTTCTCCGCCACCTCCGGCCGCGCCCACGCCTCTTGCACCGCCTGTCGAAGCGCGCGCTTCTCCTCGTCGGTCAGACGCCCGATCATTTCCCCCGTCGACGCGCCAGGCCGCCGCTCCCCCGCCCCCCGCGGCGGTCGGGGGCGTTCGGGCTCATCCTCTTGCCCCGAAACCAGCCCGGAACCGGCCAAGAGCACAGCGGAAAGGGTGCAGAAAAGTGGCGTTTTCATGCGCGATCCAACACCGGCAGAAGCGAAAGGTTGCAACGCGTCGCTCCGGCGAGATTTTAAAATTATTTGAGAATCTAGATCTTTAATTTATATTAAATTCCATTTCGTGTCCCCAGCTGGGCTGGGGTGTCGAACCCACACGCCTTTCCCTCCCCATGCAAACCATCCTCTACATCGGCCTTTCCCTTTTTCTCTGCAGCGCCGCCGCGATCTACGTGACGATGCGTAGCGCCTCGATTTCGGACGCCGGAAAGCGCCCTGCGGGATCCGCCCGCGCCATCAGGCGCAAGGCCAAAGCCATCGCCAAACGCGACGCCAAGGAGGAGGGCATCGACAACCTCCCGCTCGCCGACCGGCGTCGCCTCGACGACCACGCCCGCTCCCTCGAAGGCGCGGTGTTCTTCTTCTAGCCCGAATCGATCACCAAGCTCCGGGCTGTGGCTCGCCCTCGTTGACGCTGAGGGCGTTGGCGTGGGGACCGGCTCGGGCAGGGTGTTCACCCAGCCGCTTCGCCGGTCCCTGCCGCCGCCTACTCAGCGTCAATGAATGGCAGCGCCTCGCCTGCGAATGTGGTGATCGATCCGGGCTAGCGCACGCCCGGAATCCCCGGAAGGCACGCGGCGGCGCTTTGGGGCAGGAACCGGAGGAGTGGCGCGGAGCCGACGGGGCGAGTCGCCCCACCACTCCCCTACCCCCCCGGCACCACCTCAACCAAATCCACCCGGCAGATCACCAAAACCACACGGTCGCTGCGCGGGTCGCCCAACGTATCCTCGCGCGGCGTCAGCGCCGCGACGATTTCATCCACGCCCGGCTCGACCGTCACCGCCGTGGTCACCTTCTGGGTCGCGAAGATTGGCCGGTAGCTGAACGCCCACACCTTCGGCCCTGTCTCGTAGGTGCCGACAAAGCGGACGATCTCCGGCGCGAGGTTCAAATCGACCAAGGTCCCGCCCGGCGACACCACCGGATCGACCTCGAAAGTCATCCCGACCGGTCGCATGTCGAAGGCGTTTGGGATATCGGGGACGCCTTCAATCCTTGGCGGAAACTTCAAATCCATGAACCCGCCTTCACCCGAAAGGAGCCTCAGATCCCCGGGGGGATGGTATTCGGTAGCGTGGATGAACTCATGGACATCCTCCGTCTGCGCTCGCTGACCACTCTTGGTGACCAGTCGCGCCGATCCCAACATCGCCCCACCGCCCGCCTCGATCTGCTCCGAAACCGCCGCCGCCAAGGCATCCCCACGCAGCCCCAACATCTCGCGGAACACGCCCCCCGGCACTTCGACAAACTCGAGGTGGATAGAAACTCCAGGCAAAGGATCGGCGAGCTTCTCAGCCGCCGCGAAGGGATCCGTCTGTAGCTCCATCCCTAGCGCACGTTCCATGGCAAACAAATCCTCATCCGGCCCGCGCCGGAAGGCCGTCACCACCTGCGCGATCACCCGCCCCTTCTCCCGCGAGGAGGTCGCCATCGAGATCATCTGCGGGCGCGCGTATCCCGCGCTGACCGCCACCGACATCTTGCGCGTGTCGAAGTCCGGGAACGTTGCCAGCACCTCGCCGCGGCCCACTCTCTCGCCGCCGCACGTCGGGCGACCACCTCGGAGGCAACGATCAGTTCCACCCCGCCTGCACGGCCGGCCGAGGGATCGACCTCCAGCACATTGCCCACCGGCCGCATCTCGAAAGCCGTCGCCACACGCGGCGCGATGCCCAGCCTCTCGCTCCCGTCGCGCCGCTTGATCGGCCCGACCTCCTCCGGGTCGTACTCCGTCGGGTAGATGAACTCGTGGAATGACTCCACCTTTGCCCGCTGCCCGCTCCTCGTCGCGACGAAAGCCCGTTCGATGACTTTCGCCTCGCCGGCCTCGGCGAGCGCCAGCAGCCCCTCGCCCATCCCGTCCGGCCCGACCTCCCGGAACAGCGTCGTCGCGCGTCGGGCATCCAATTCGACCTCCTCACAGAGCACGCCGACGTTTCCGTGGAAGCCGTCGTCCACCCCGGCGGTACCCACGTGGACACCGAAGGGCGACACCGCGCTGAGAATGCCCAGGATCAACGATTTGAACCCGCCCGTCGCCCTCAGAGAAGATCCGGAAACGGGAATCCGCCGTCGCTCGGCGAATCGTGGCGCAAGCATCCCTGCTTGCAGCCCGATCCTCCGGGCGGGAGGGCGTGCAAGCAGGGATGCTTGCGCCACACCGCGCGCGTGCATCGCTTCGTCACCGGCCGACCCCATCGAATTATTCCGCGCTGAATGGATCGTCGGCCGCACCGTCATCCCTCGCCGCTCCGGCATGCACCTCGACTTCCGAGACGTCCGCACGCACGAACACCAGCACCCGCCGCGCCGGGTCGCCGTGCATCGCGCCCTCCACTTTCGCCCGCGGAGTCTGCACGGAAATCAAGGTGTAGGCGCCGCTCGCGACCGTCACCGCAGTCGTCTCCTTCATCGTGTAAAAGAGCGGCATCACCGTCTCACCCTCCTCCTTGCTGTAGGCTTCGAGGCGTACGAACTCGACCGACTCCGGGGCGATGTTCAAGTCGATGATTGCCCCGCCCGGGGCGATCGACGGATCGACCTCCATCGTCGTCCCCAGCGGTCGCATTTCGAAGGCCGTCGGGTTCGCATGCGTGATCGGGATCTCCACGCCCTCCCCGATCGGCCCGTGGATCTCTTGCGGGATCTCGGGCGGGTCGTACTCCGTCGGGTAGATGAACTCCAGGATCGACTCCACCTTCGCCCGCTGCCTGCTCTTTGTCCGCACGTAGGACGTCGCGACCATCTCCGCCTCGCCGGCGTCGATCTTGGCTTCCAGCACCTCGCGCAAGTCCGTCTGGTGCCCCTTCCCGATATGCTCGCGGATCAACTTCGCCGCCTCGCGCTCCGGCAGTTCGATCCATTCGACGAGCACTCCGACGTTCTGAGGAGCGTCGCCCGCCGCAGCGGCGAGGAGATGGACAGCGAACAGCAGTGGGGCGAATAGAGTGAGTCTCATGGCAGCAGCGTGAACGGACAGGATCCGCGTTCGACTGGCACCATACTGGCTTTATTCAACGCGATGGGCAAAATTTTGCTCGGGAAACCACGCCCGGAAGGGGCGTAAGATCGTTGCTCCTGAGGCCGTTAGAGGCTGGCGCGCAACGGAACCGCCCCTCCGACCCGCAGCGACGCCCTCCTAAACCAACACAAACATCGAAGATTCAATAGCTTATGAAGCGCAAAACCAGACGCTCCTCATACTGTGGCGGCAGCGACCACATCCGCCCGCTGATGTCCTCGCGGCGCGAATTCCTCCAAGTCGGCCTGATCGGCGGCCTGGGGCTGAGTTTGCCGGAGTTCCTCAAAATGGAGGCTCGCGGGGCGCAGAAGTTCTACGAGTCCAAAGAGGGACCCGCCAAGTCGGTGATCCACATCTTCCTGCCGGGCGGCATGGCGCAGCAGGAGTCCTTCGACCCCAAACCCTATTCGCCCAGCGAATATCGCGGCCCCCTCGGCTCGATCGACACCAAGATCACCGGCGCCAAGTTCGGTGCGATGTTCCCCAAGATGGCGGGTGTCGCCGACAAGCTGGTCGTCCTCAACTCGCTCACCCACGGCGAGGCCGCCCACGAGCGCGGCGTCCACAACATGTTCACCGGCTACCGCCCCAGCCCGGCGCTCAGCTACCCCAGTTTCGGCTCCGTCGTCAGTCACGAGTTCGGCCCGCGCAAAAACCTCCCCCCTTACGTTTGCGTCCCCAGCGTCCCCAACGAGTTCGCCAACAGCGGCTACCTCAGCTCCGCCTTCGGCCCCTTCTCGCTCGGCAACGACCCCGCCAACGGCAACTTCACCGTCCGTGACCTCTCCCTCCCCGGCGGCATCGACGAGTCCCGCTTCGCCAAACGCCGCTCCATCCTCGATACCGTCGATGCCCACTTCAAAGAGGCCGAGAAGTCGGATGCGCTCGATGCCATGGACACTTTCTACCAGCGCGCGTATGGCCTGATCTCTTCACAGGCGGCACGCGAGGCCTTCGACATCAACAAAGAGGACGACAAACTCCGCGATGCCTATGGCCGCAACCAAGCCGGGCAACGCCTGCTCATGGCGCGCCGCCTCGTCGAAGCCGGTGTCCGCTTCGTCTCGGTCGTCTACGGCGGTTGGGACCACCACGACAATGTCAAAGGCGGCTTCGAGCGCCAGGCCCCCCCGCTCGACCAGGCCTTCGCCCGCCTCATCACCGACCTCGAAGAACGCGGCCTCCTCGACTCCACGCTCGTGATGCTGACGTCGGAGTTCGGCCGCACCCCGAAGATCAACCCGACCGCCGGCCGCGATCACTGGCCGAAGGTCTTCTCCGGCATCCTCGCCGGCGGCGGCCTCGGCAGAGGCGTCGTCTACGGGAAGTCCGACCAGCTCGCCGCCGAACCGGAGGAGAACCCGCTGTCGCCTGAAGATCTCGCGATGACGGTCTACCACCAGCTCGGCATCAACGCCGACAAGGAGCTGATGGCCCCCGGCGACCGCCCCATCGAGATCGTCGATGGCGGCAAGGTGATCACCGACATCGTCGCTTAGCGCCCGCGGGCGCGAACCCCATCGGGACAAGACGGCGCCCAGCACGGCGCCGCGCTCACCCTTGTTCGGAACCTCAGCTAGCACCCATGAACCGGAAGCTCACCTCCACCCTCCTCGCGCTCGCAGCCGCCCTCGGCGGTATCGCCGACGCGGCCAGCCCCGCGCTGGGCAAGATCTTGCCCCGCGGCGCCCAACGCGGCACCGAAGTCGAACTCCACTTCCACGGCGACCGCCTCGCCGACGCGGCCGAAATCCAATTCTACACCCCGGGCTTCAGCGTCGGCGCCATCGAGGTCGTCGACCCGAAACACCTCAAGGCGAAAGTCACCATCGCCCCCGACTGCGCCTTCGGCGAACACCTCGCCCGCGTCCGGACGAAATCGGGCCTCTCCCCGGTGCAGAGCTTCTGGGTCGGCCAATACGCCACCACCCCCGAGGCCGAACCGAACGACGAGTTCGAAGCGCCCCAAGCCATCCCCTTCGACACCACCGTCGAAGGCATCGTCCAGAACGAGGATGTCGACCACTACGCGATCGAAGTGAAGAAAGGCCAGCGCATCAGCGCCGAAGTCGAGGGCATCCGCCTCGGCAACGCCTTCTTCGACCCCTACCTGGCGATCCTCGACAGCGGCCGGTTCGAACTCGCCTCCTCCGACGATACCGCGCTGCTCCTGCAGGATCCCGCCGTGTCGTTGATCGCCCCTGAGGACGGCACCTACATCGTCCAGGTGCGCGACAGCTCCTACACCGGCAACGGCAACTGCCACTACCGCCTCCACATCGGCGGCTTCCCCCGCCCGATGGCCGCCTTCCCCGCAGGCGGCAGAGCCGGCTCCGAGCTCGCCGTCCGACTCCTCGGCGACCCGGCGGGCGAATCGGTTGCGACCGCCAAACTCGACGCCCCCCCC
This sequence comes from Verrucomicrobiia bacterium, assembly GCA_030430255.1. Lineage (GTDB taxonomy): Bacteria > Verrucomicrobiota > Verrucomicrobiia > Verrucomicrobiales > DEV007 > JAUIGD01. The sequence continues at coordinate 15,627 of JAUIGD010000052.1, read as the reverse complement.
GGCGCGACCCATCCCGTCCGCGCGGAGTCGGGCGGCCTGACCTCCCCCGCCCCGCTGGACCTGCGCGTCTCCCCCTTCGACAACGTCCTCGAAACCGAACCGAACAACAACCGCAACGAGGCCACCGTCGCGCCCGCCCCGTTGCCGCTCGCCTTCAACGGCATCCTCTCCCAGGACGGCGACCAGGATTGGTTCAAATTCACCGTCAAGAAAGGCCAGCGCTTCCTGTTCCGCGCCCACGCCAAATCGATCGGCTCGCCCCTCGACCCCGTCCTCAATATCTACGGCCCGGACGGCAAGCACGTGGTCGGGAACGACGACGCCGACAACCAGCAGGACTCGAAGATCGACTTCACCGCCCCCGCCGACGGCGAGTATGCCTTCCGCGTCCGCGACCACCTCAACAAGGGCGGCCCGCTGCACATCTACCGCGTCGAGGCCGAGACTTTCTCGCCCTCGCTCGCGCTCACCATCCCCTATTTCGGCCGCAACGATTCCCAGTCGCGACAGATGATCTACGTCCCGCAGGGCGGCCGCTTCGCTACCCGCATCGTCGCCGCCAAATCGAACTTCGGCGGCGAGCTGACCTTCGAAGCCCCCGGGCTCCCCGCCGGCGTGCGCTTCGAGGCGGAGCCGATGCACCCCAGCATCAACACCTTCCCGGTGCTCTTCGAAGCCGCCCCCGATGCCCCCCTCGGCATGACCTTGATCGATCTGATCGGCCGCCGGAAGGCCGAGGGCACCGAAATCTCCGGCACCTACGCCCAGCCGCTCGACTTCGTCATGGGCAACCCCAACAACACGGTCTATTACAAGAGCAGCGCCCCGAAACTCGCCGTGGCCGTGGTCGAGAAGATCCCGTTCTCGATCGAGGTCGAGGTGCCGCAAGTCCCGCTCGTGCGCAACGGCACCCTCGCCCTCAAGGTCACGGCCAAGCGCGATGAGGGCTTCACCAAACCGATCACCCTCCGCAATCTCTGGAACCCGCCGGGCATCGGCTCGCAGCCGACCGTCCAGATCCCAGAAGGCCAGACCGAGGCCAGCTATGTCCTCAACGCCAATGGCGACGCGTCCCTGCAGACGTGGCCGCTCGCCTTCATGGCCGAATCGGACGCCGGGTCGGGGCAGATCCTCACCAGCTCGGCGCTCGTCCCGGTGACCGTCGCCGAGCCCTACCTCGGGCTGAAGCTCGAGATGGCGGCCGCCGAGCAGGGCAAGCCGGGTGTGATGATCGGCACCCTCGAACATTTCAAGCCCTTCGAGGGCAGCGCCAAGATCCGCCTGCACGGCCTCCCGGGCAAAGTCGTCGCCGAGGAGTTGGAGATCACCAAAGACACCGCGGAGCTGCGCTTCCCCTTCACCACCGCCCCCGACTCCCCCGCCGGCCAGCACAAGAACGTCTTCGCCCACATCGCCATCCCCGAGTCGGGCACCGCCATCCCCCACAACATCGGACACGGCGGCGTGCTGCGCCTCGACCCACCACCGCCCGCACCCAAGGAACCCGCGGAACCGAAACCCGCCGCCGAAGTCGCCGAAAACCAACCTGCCGCCAAGCCGCTCTCCCGCTTGGAGAAACTCCGCCAAGAGGCCGCACAGAAGTGACGTGGCGGAGGGTTCCAACCTCTGAGCCGACTCACGAAGAGCTCCCCAACCCCAAAGAATCACCCGCATCCCATGCGCCCGACCACCGCCCTCTCCGGCCTCGCGCTCGCAATCGCTTGCGCGCCACTCCCCGCCGCCGACTTCAAGCGCGACATCGCCCCCGCGCTCGAGACGCAATGCATCTCCTGCCACGGCGCCGACAAACAGAAGGGCAAGCTTCGCCTCGACACCCGCGCCGCCTTGGCCGAGGCGGGCGGAGACATCCTCGATCGCATCTCCCTGCCCCACGACGACGATGACCTCATGCCCCCGGTCGACGAAGGCACGCCGCTGACGCCGGAGCAGATCGCCGCATTCGAGGAGTGGGTCGCCGCCGATATGCCTTGGCCGGATGGCGTCGCACTGGTCGCCCGCGACCCCGCCGACCCCGCCGCCGACAGCCGCGACGCCGAAGGCCTCGCCTCGATCGCGCTCTTCCCGCCGGCGGTGGCGCTGGACACCGCCGCCGATTTCCAAAACCTCGTCGCCCTGGGCACCTACGCCGACGGCACCACCCGCGACCTGACCCGCAAGGTGACCTTCGCCCCGGACAACCCGGCCCTGGTCACCGTCGCCGGCAACAAAATCACCCCGCGCGCCGACGGCGAATCGGTGATCACGGTCGAGTTCGGTGGTCAGTCGGCGAGCATCCCGCTGAAGGTCGCCGCCGCGGCGCAGCCGCGCCCGATCAGCTACAAGCTCGATGTCATGCCGGTCTTCATGCGGGCGAACTGCAACACCGGCTCCTGCCACGGCTCAGCCCGCGGCCAGGACGGGTTCAACCTCTCCCTCTTCGGCTACGACCCCGACGGCGACCACTTCCGCATCACCCGCGAATGGTCGAGCCGGCGCATCAACCTCGCCGTCCCCGAGGAGAGCCTGCTGATCGAGAAGGCCATCGAGTCGGTCCCCCACTCGGGCGGCAAGCTGTTCGAGAAGGGCAGCGACCACTACAACACCCTCCTCGCCTGGCTCGAGGCCGGTGCCGAGAACGACCCGCCGGACGTCGCCCAGCCGACCTCGCTCGCCATCTACCCGGAGGCCGCCGTGCTCGAGGGCCAGGGCGCCGAACAGCAGTTCATCGCCGTCGCCACCTACTCCGACGGCACCACCCGCGACGTCACGCCGCTGGCGATCTTCGAGTCCAACAACGCGCCCTCCGCGGCGATGGACGAGCACGGCCTCGTCACCGCAGGCAACCGCGGGGAGGCCTTCGTCATGGCGCGCTTCGCCACCTTCACCGTCGGCGCCCAGGTCATCGTCATCCCCGAAGGGCTCGACTACACCCGCCCCGGGTTCCCGGCGAAAAACTACATCGACGAACTCGTCGCCGAGAAGCTGCACAAGCTCCGCATCGTCCCCTCGGAGCCGTGCACCGACGCCGAGTTCCTCCGCCGCGCCACCCTCGACATCACCGGCAAGCTCCCCACGGAGGACGAGTTCCTCGCCTTTGAGGCCGACACCGCCGCCGACAAACGCGACCGCCTCGTCGACGACCTGCTCTCCCGCAAGGAGTTCACCGAGGTCTGGGTTATGAAGTTCGCCGAACTCCTGCAGATGCGCACCGACCCGAACAACGGCGTCAGCTACAAGTCCACGTTGCTCTACTACAACTGGCTGAGCGAGCGCATCGCCGCCAACGTCCCCTTCAACCAGATCGTCCAAGAGCTCCTCTCGGCCACCGGCGGCACCTTCACCCAGCCCGCCACCAACTACTATCAAATCGAGAGAGTGACCGAAAACGTCGCCCAGGTCTTCATGGGCATGCGCCTCCAGTGCGCGCAGTGCCACAATCACCCGTTCGACCGCTGGACGATGGACGATTACTATTCCTTCGCCGCCTTCTTCTCCCAGATCGGCCGCAAGCGCGCCCAGGACCCGCGCGAGACCGTGGTCTTCAACAGCGGCGGCGGCGACATGAAACACCCCGTCGGCGGACGCGTGATGGAGCCGGTCTTCCTCGGTGCCGAGAAGCCGGAGATCAAACCCGGGCAGGACCGCCGCGCGATCCTCGCCGAGTGGCTCGCCTCGCCACAGAACCCGTTCTTCTCCCGCAACCTCTCGAACATCGTCTGGTCGCATTTCTTCGGCGTCGGCATCATCGACCCGGTCGACGACGTCCGCGTCAGCAACCCGGCCTCGAACCCGCAGCTGCTCGACGCCCTCGCCGCGCGCTTCACGGAGTACGACTACGACTTCAAGCGCCTCGTCCGCGATATCTGCACCTCCCGCACCTACGGCCTGTCGACCAAGACCAACGCCACCAACGGGGGCGACTCGAAAAACTTCTCCCACGCCCTCATCCGCCGCATGCGCGCCGAGGTCATGCTCGACACCATCAGCCAGGTGACGGAGACGAAGAACAAGTTCCAGGGGCTGCCCCTCGGCGCCCGCGCCGTCCAGATCGCCGACGGCAACGTCTCGAACTACTTCCTGAGGACCTTCGGGCGCGCCGAGCGCAAGACGGTCTGCTCGTGTGAGGTCAAAATGGACCCGAACCTCGGCCAGGCGCTCCACCTCATCAACGGCGAGACGACCGGCAATCGCGTCGTCCAAGGCAAGGTCGTCGAGACCATGCTCGCCGCTGGCAAGACGCCGGAACAGATCATCGACAGCCTCTATATCCGCACCTTCTCCAGGCGCCCCACCGAAACGGAGCGCGGCCAGCTCACCGGCAAAATCGACCCCGACCCGGCCAAGGCGCGCCAGGACCTGGAGGACATCTTCTGGGCCCTCCTCAACGCCAAGGAGTTTATGTTCAACCACTAGGAAGTTAAAAGTGTTCCGTTTTCAGAATTCAGCCGGGGCGCGGCCCCTCCGCACGCTCGCCCTTCCTTCGTGGCTCCTCGTGTCGATCGGTGGTGCCCTCCCCGCCGCCGACGGCGAGACGAAGATCACCTACGACGACCACGTCCGCACGGTCTTCGAGAACAAGTGCTTCTCTTGCCACAACCCGGACAAGGCGAAGGGCGGCCTCGACCTGACCACCTACGGCGCGACGATGGCCGGCGGCTCGTCGGGGTCGATCGTCGAGCCCGGCGCGCCCGACGCCTCGCGCCTCTACCGCTCGATGGCCCACCTCGAGGAACCCGAGATGCCCCCGGAGGGCGGCAAGCTCCCCGACGACCAGCTGAAGGTCGTCGCGGACTGGATTTCCACAGGGTTGCTAGAGAACTCGGGCAGCCGCGCCAAGAAGCCGAAGACCACCAACATCGCCCTCGCCGCGCCCTCGACAGGCAAGCCGGAGGGGCCGCCGCCCATGCCCGAGCACCTGCCGCTCGAGCCGGAGGTCGTCACCGACCGGTCCTTCGCCCCGGCCGACATCGCCGCGAGCCCGTGGGCGCCGCTGGTCGCGCTCGCCGCCCCGAAGCAGGTGCTGCTCTACGACACCGACAAGCTCCGCCTCACCGGCGTCCTCCCCTTCCCCGAAGGCTTCCCCGAAAACCTCGCCTTCAGCCGCAGCGGCGGGATCTTGATCGCCGGCGGCGGCCGCGGCGGTAAGATGGGCCGCGCCGTCGGCTGGGACGTGAAGACCGGCGAGCGCGTCTTCGAGATCGGCAACGAGTTCGACAGCGTGCTCGCCGCCGACCTCAGCGCCGACCAGTCGCTCGTCGCCCTCGGCGGCCCGGCGAGGAAGGTGCGCGTCTTCACCGTCGCCGACGGCGAACAGCGCTACGAGATCAAGAAGCACACCGACTGGGTCACCGCCATCGGGTTCAGCCCCGACGGCGTGCTGCTCGCCAGCGGCGACCGCAACGGCAACCTCTTCGTCTGGGAGGCGGGCACCGGCAACCCGTTCTACACGCTCAAGGGCCACGGCGGCGCGATCACCGCCGTCACCTGGCGCGCCGACTCGAACGTGCTCGCCTCGGCCTCGGAAGACGGCAGCGTGCGGCTTTGGGACATGAACAACGGCAACCAGATCAAGACCTGGACCGCCCACGGCGGCGGCGCGCTCGACCTCTCCTACTCGATCGACGGCCACCTCGTCTCCTGCGGCCGCGACAACCACGCCAAGGTCTGGGACGGCAACGGCAACCAGAAGGCCGCCGCCAACGGCTTCGGCGAGTTCCCCGTCGCCGCCTGCCTGAGCGGCGACGGCACCAAGTTCGTCGTCGGCGACTGGAACGGTGCCGTCAAGGTCTTCGCCAGCGCCGACGCGACGCCGCTCGGCGATCTGCGCGCCAACCCGCCTTCGGTCGCGGCCCGCATCGCCGAGGCGAAAGCGGCATTGGCCGAGAAGCAGATGACCGCCAGCGGCGCCGAACAGACGCTCGCCAACGCCAGCAAGGCGACCGCCGACGCGCGGGCGGCGCTCGATGCCGCCATCGCCGCGCTGGGCGCCGCCGAAAAGGCGAAGGCCGACCGGATCGCCGCCCGCGACGTCGCCGCCGCGAAGGTCAACGAGTCGACCGCCGCCCGCGACGCCGCCAAAGCCGATGCCGACGCCGCAGCCGCCGCCCTCGCGCAGGTCGGTCAAGACATCGCCGCCGCCTCGGCCGACGCCGGGCGCGTGAAACAGCTCGAGACCGAACTCGCCGCAGCCAGGGCCGCGCTCGAACAGAAGCAAGCCTCGCTCGAATCCAAGTCCGCGGAGCTGGCGGCGGCCGACGCCATGCTCGGCGAGGCGCAGAAACAACTCGAGGTCGCCGCGTCCCAGGTGGCTCCCGCGACCGAGGCGAAGGCTCGAGCCGAAGCCGAACTCGCCACCAGATCCGCCGCCGAAGCCGAGGCCAAGTCGGCCCTCGACGCCACCCTGGCCGCCACCGCGGAGGCGACCAAGTCGCTGCGCTTCTGGGAGGCCGCCGCCATCAACCTCGAACGCCGCGACAAGGGTGCCGAGCGCCCCGAACGCGAGGCCGCGATCGAGGCAGCCGCCGCGCAGCTCGCCGAAGTCCAAGCCGCGGCCGAAGCCGCCGCACGCGCGGCGGAGACCAGTGCCGACGCCCTCGCGGGCGCCGAGGCGGAACTCGCCAAACGCGAGGCGGCCCTCGCCACCATCCGCGAGAAATTGCCCGATCTGGAATGGGAGCTGCGCCTGGCCAAGGTCGTCGCCAACCAACGCCGCACCGCCGCGGACACCATCAGGGCGGAGATGGCGGACGCCCCCGAAGCGCTCGCGCCGAAGATCGAGGCGGCCCTCGCAGAAGCCGCAGCCAACCTCGCCGCGGCGGAGTCTCACCGCGACAAAGTGCTCGACCTCTACCAGAACAGCGTCGCCCGCGCCGAGGCGGCCATCGCCGAAGCCCGCACCGCCGTCGCCACCCACAAGGCCGACCACGATGCGAAGCTCGCCGCGAAGGCGCAAACCGATACCGCTCTCGCCATGGCGGGCGAGGCCAAGGCCAGCGCCGAAGCCGCGTTGGCCGCCCTCGAGGGCGAGGTCGCCGCTCTGGAGAAACGCTACCTAGACACCTTGTCGCAGAGCTAGGGGAAATTCGCGATGTGCTCCCCCCGTAACGCGATGATGGCGCCCGGCCCCCACCCGAGGCATCCGCACGGGGGGAACGTCGGGCACCGACACCAGGCTCCCCCTGCCCGATGAGGGCGTCGCCGCCGCTCGCAAACCCGCTTCCGGCATGGAATATTGACCATATGAACTGCTTCCCCCCACGCGCCCTCCTGTGCCTCGCCGCGGCGGTCTGGACGATCAGTTGCAAGTCCTCTCCCAAGGCATCGAACATCCGGCACTACGATTGGGCGAAGCTCGACGCCGAACTGCCCTCAGGCTCCACCGCCACGCCGCCGCATCAGTTGTCCCGGTTCGAATACCCATTCGATGCCAGCGGAAACTACATCTCCTCCTGGGCGGCGCGCGGCGATTCGTCAGGCGCGCGGGGCACCTATGCCGCCAGCAACCCGACACCGCGCCCCAGCCGCCCGACACCATCGGCGCCCAGACCGAAGCCCGCGCCCCAGCCCGCACCCAGCGCCCGCTACCACACCGTCGCCGCCGGCGACACCCTCTACTCCCTCTCCCGCCGCTACGGCACCAGCGTGACCGCCATCAAAAGCGCCAACGGGCTCTCGTCGGACCTCATCGTCAACGGTCGGCGGCTCAAAATCCCGTAGGGCTCAGCCCGGATCGATCACCACATCCGCAGGCGAGGCGCGGCCATCCGTTGAGGCGGAGTAGGCGGCGGCAGGGATCGGCGAGCGGCTGGGTGAAAACCCTGCCCGAGCCGTTCCCAACGGCAACACCCTCAGCATCAACGAGGGCACGCCGCAGCCCGGAGCTTGGTGATCGATTCGGGCTAGCCCTTCTTCTTCCGCTTCTTCCCATCGCCCCTCTTCCCCTTCTTCGCCTTCGCCTCCCTCTTCTTCGTGGCCTTCGCCCGCTTCTTCTTCAGCTTCTTCTCCAAGTCCGGCCAGTAATCCTCGCCGACGATGTACCCAACACACCTCTCAGAACCACAGCGGCAGGGGTGGCTCTCGTAGTCGTCGGTGTCGAACCCATAGTTGAAGGTCAACTCGTCGCCCTCCGCGATCTCCCGCAGGGCGACGATCCAGATGCGGAGGTCGTCGTCGATCTGCGCTTCGCAGTTCGGGTCGCAGGAGTGGTTGATCAAGCGCGCCGTGTTCCACTCGACGTTGCCATCGAGGTCCCAAGTCTCGTCCAGCGTGAACAAGTACACCTGCGCGCCGCCCGTCTCCTGGGCCTCGTCGAACAGCGCGTTGCCCCGGCGGTTCGACTCCTCCTTGTCGATGCGCTCGCCGTGGTACTCGATGATCTCCGCCCCCTCGGGGATCGCCTTGGTCGCGAACATCCCGCGGCCGTGCACGTCGGAACCGCGAACTTCAGCCCACTTCGAGCGGGTCGGCTTCTTGGATTTTGCCATGGTCGCCCCACTAGCACGCGGCACTCCCAAATCAAGCCCCAACCCGCCGCCGGTCAGTTCCCCAGCGCGAGCAGAGAGCCGTCGATGACCTCCCTGACCTTCCTCACCAACTCCACCAGATCGTAGGGCTTCGGGATCGCCGCATCCGGCCGGTAACCCGTCTCCTCCTCGAATCCCGCCAGGTCCACGAGGTAGCCGCTGCAGACGATGATCGGCACATCGCCATACCCCTCCCGCAACGCCGCGAGCGTCTCGTGCCCCGACATCTTCGGCATCGTCAGGTCCAGCATCACCAGGCTGATCTCATCCGCTCGTTTGGCGAAGATCTCCAGCGCCTCCTCACCATCTCCCGCGAGCAACACCGAATAACCCGCCTTCTTGAGGGTCCCCTCCGCGACGCTCCGCACCAACTCTTCGTCGTCGACCAGGAGCACGGTCTCGTCCCCCCCGCGGGAAGGCTCCTGGACAGGGATCACCTCGCTCGGGCGCGACTCCTGCTCCGGCCGGTCCTTGCGCGGCAGGTAGATGTGGAAGGAGGTCCCGACCCCCACCTCGGACTTGCACTCGATCCAGCCACCGTGCTGCTCGACGATCCCGTAGCAGGTCGCCAACCCGAGCCCCGTCCCTTTCCCCTGCTCCTTGGTCGTGAAGAACGGGTCGAAGATCTTCTCCATCACTTCCTCGGGGATCCCCGCCCCGTCGTCGACGACCGAGAGGAGGACGAAATCTCCCACGTGACCGGCCGGGTGCTCGGCCGCGACCTCCCGCTCGCCGATCGAGACATTGCTGGTGCGAAGGGTGATCGACCCCGAACCGCCCTCCATGGCGTCCCGGGCGTTGACGCAGAGATTCATCACCACCTGCTCCACCTGGGTCGGGTCGACCTCGACGCTCCAGAGGTCGCTGGAAGGCTCGACCTTGATCTCGATCCGCGGGTCGATGGTGCTCCTGAGGAGACCGTCGACCTCCGAGAGGACCTCGTTCACGTCACAGTACTCCAACTCGAGGTGCGAGCGCCTGGAGAAGCCCAGCAGTTGCTTGATCAACTCTGCCGCGCGCTGGCCGGCGCGCTTCGCCTTGTCCAGGTACTCCGCCTGGCTCTCCAAAGTCTGCGCCCCGTCCCCGAGGTCGACCAGGCTCAGGTTGCCGATGATCCCGGTCAGAACGTTGTTGAAGTCGTGGGCGACCCCGCCGGCCAGGCGGCCGACCGCCTCCATCTTCTGCGCCTGCTCGAGGCTGCGCTGCAGCGTCCGCTGCTCGCTCACATCCTGGAACGTCCAGAGCCGGGCGATCACCGCCCCCCCAGCGCTCTCGACCGGCGCCGAGTACACCTTCAGGACCCGTTCCTTCGGCGAGCTCAAGACGAACTCGCCCTCGGCGATGTCGCAGCCGCTTCCCCCGACCTTCCGCCAGGCCTCGTCGAAGGCCCCCGGATCCTCGAAACGCTCCCGCGCCTGCAGCCGGAACGCGTCGGAGTCCATCGTCTCGACGTTCCCGTCGATCCCGAAGTAATCGAGGATCCGCTCGTTGGCGGCGATGATCTCGCCGTTCGCCGCGACCACCAAGATCCCCTCCTGCGCCGCCTCATACGCCGCCCGGAGTTGGGCGAAGGTGTACTCCAGTTGCTTTTGCGACTCCCGGAGCTTCTCCGTCCGCGAAGCCACCTGCGCCTCCAGATGATAGCGGTGGTTGCGCACCTCATCGACCATGGTGTTGAAGGAGGTGGCCAGCTGCTGCATCTCCGCCGCCCCCGCCACCGGCATCCGGACGTCGAGTTCGCCGCCGGCGACACGCCGGGCGGCCCGCGAGGCGTTCACGACCGGCCCGGCCAACCAGTTCGCCAGCAAGAGCCCGCCCAACCCAGCCATGAGGATCGTGGCGACCCCGATGATCAATTGATAGATCTGGCTCTTGTGTACGGCCGCGTTCACTTCACTCAATGGCAGCAGCGCGAGCAACACCCACGGTTCTCTGACCTGGGTCTCGCCGGAAGGGATGAGCTTAGCGACATAGATGCAATCCTCCCCGTCCCCGCCTTGAGAGTAGCCTCCTTTCGGGTTGGCGATCCATTCGCCGAAGGTGCGGGAGCTGTCGAAGACATCGAGCGCCCTCCCCATGTCCGCACCCACTTGCTCCCCCGGATAGAAAAGGACCTTCCCCATGCTGTCCAGAAGCACGAATTTGCCTTGCTCCCCCACCTTGGCGCCCTCGATCCGCTGCCATACCCCATCGAACGGAAGCCGGGCTTTCAGCACGCAAGTTCCCGGCAGGTCTTGGATCAAGATCGGGATAAACACCCTCAGGTGAAGCCCCGGGATGCCCGTCAGGCGGTGCGGCTGCGAGGTCACCACCTCGCCGGTGTCCCGGGCTTCGAAAAACCACGCCGAATGCTCGCGCACCTCTGGGGTGTTCGCCGTCGTCGAGTTCAACAGCCACCCGTCTTCGTCATAGAGGCTCAGATCCGTGAAGCGGGGATCCTCGTCGACGATCCGCGTCATCTCGGCAAGGCGGTCGTCCTGCGACACATCCGGACGGACGATCAATGGGTTGGTGCGCAGGGTCTGGAGGCCCAGAGCCGCGTCGGCCATGCTCGCCACGACTTGCCGCCTCACCTCCGACCCGACGCTATCGAGCTTTTCGTACTGTGCGTCCTCGATGACGCGGCGGTTGATGTTGTTGGTGACCAACAGGAGCGCCGCGCTGGGGAGCAGACCCGCGCACACCAAGGCGAACAACACCCGGTGGCGTATCGAGTTCAGTGCTCCAGCCTTCACGCGCGTCCCTAATGACAGATTGCCGAGAATGAGCCCGCCGCCCTAATCGGCCTCACCGACCGGCTCCCCAACACCGCCGGCGACCTCGTTCTGCTGACGGTGCTCCTGGTGGACCTCGTTCCAGATCCCGTTCATCATCCTCTCCAATGTCGCGCTCTGCTTGACGTACCATTGGCAGCGGGCCAACACCTCCTCGGCGGGGTTGATGCGGGCGTCCTCCAAGAGCTCTTCGTCGATGAACTCTTCCGCCGCGGCGTTCGGGCTTGCGTAGTATGCGTAGTTGATGTTCGCCGCCGCCTGCTTGGCCTCCAACATGTGGTCGATGAAACGGTGCGCGAGATTGGGAGCCTGCGTGTCCTGGGTGATCGCATAGCAGTCGACCCAAAGCGGCGCTCCCTCTTCCGGGATGAAGAAGTCGATGTTGCCGCTCTCCTCGGCCACCCTCAAGGCATCGCCGCTGTAGCACATCGCCGCCCACACCTCGCCGCTCGCGAGCGCTTCACGCACCTTGGTGTCGTTGCCAAATTTCACGCCGAGGTCCCGCACCTGGCCCAAGAGCAAATCGCGCGCCTCGCGCAGGTGGGCAGGGTCTTCGGAATTCAGCGGGTAACCGAGGTACAATAGAGGGACGGTGATCGCCTCCCGGCGGTCGTTGTACATCATCACCCGGTCTTCCAGCGAAGGGTCGAAAAGCAGCCCCCAACTCGGCCCGGGGTTCTCGATCTTGTCGGTTCGATAGGCGACCAAGGTCGTTCCCCAAGTGTAGGGGACGGTGTAGCTGTTCCCCGGGTCGAACGGCGTCTGCCGGAACCGGGCGTGAAGGTTCGCGAGGTTCGGAAGCAAGGAGTGGTCGAGCGAGCGCACCAACTTGAGTTCCTTCATCCGATCAAGGGCGCTGTCGTCCGCCACGATGACATCATACTTTCCCTGCTCCGACTTCAGGCGAGCTTCCATCTCATCGACGTGTTCGAAGGTGGCGTAGTGAACCTTCGCCCCGGTCTTCTGCTCGAAAGCCTCCAGTGTCGACTCGTCAAAATACTCCTCCCACGTGTAAACCGTGAGCTCGTTCGGCTCAGGTTTCACCGTCAGCTGTGCATCCGCAGCCTCATAGCGATCACATGAGCTGAGCATTCCCACGACAAATGCCCCATTGAACAGGTTTGCAAAAAACTTCACTTTCATTGTATTTATAATAAAACCAATATTTATAGAATGCGCAAGGTTGAATTTTTGAAAATTGTCGGCAAGCGGTTGCTATCTCGGCGCCTGCCGCGAGGCTTCCCGCCTCAGGATGCATCCACAACAACTTGATGGTGAAGAAGTCACGCAATGTCCGACGAGGCGACGCACAGCTGAAACCCCTCCTCCGCACCGCCTGGCCCATCGTCGCCACCCAAAGCGCGTTGGCCATCATGCAGGCGGTCGACACGAAAATGGTCAGCACGCTCGGTACGAGCGAGTTAGCCGCCATCACGCCCGCCGGACTGACGGTCATGGCGGCCGCCACCTTCGGGACTGGGAGCCTCGCGATTGTCAGCACAGCCGCTGGAAACGCGAACGGTAAGGGAAACCGCTCCAGAGCCCTCCAGGCAGGCTGGCAGGGTCTCTGGGCCGGCCTGTTGATCGGCATCGGCCTGTTGCTCCTGTTGCCCACGAGCGTTCCGCTATTTGCGCTGATGGGGCATGAGGAGCCCGTCCGATCGCTCGAAGTGCGATATTTCGAGATAAGCCTCCTCGCGCTGCCCTGCCTGCTCGCTGCGACTGGGGCGGCCAACTACTTCGTCGGAACGCTCAATCCTCGGATCGCCCTGATTGGCACTCTCGTCGCGGTCATCACGAACATCGCCGCTGATGCGGTGCTGATCTTTGGCCTCTTCGGCTTCCCGAAGCTCGGGTTTGCAGGCGCCGCCTGGGCCACCGTCGCCGCATCCGTGTCGTATCTTGGATTCATCCTCGTCGCATTGGTGCGGGAGCGAGCGTCGCTCCCCGACGCGGTTCCGCATCCTCGGCGCGTGTGGAAAATCGTCAGGGAAGGTTCACCGATCGGCATCCAAGACATGGTAGAAACCATGGCCTGGGGCGTCGTCGTGGTCGCCCTCGTCGGGCGGTTTGGAGAAGCACATTTGGCCGCCACCTCGGTGTTGATCCGCTGCATGCAGCTCTCTTTCCTCCCCGCGGATGGCGTGGGGGTCGCGGTCATGTCCCTCGTCGCGAACTCCGTCGGATCTGGCAGGCTCCGGCTTGCCCGGGCACAGGCGTGGCAGGGATTCAAGCTGGCAGGCGGATACATGGCCACGATGGCCATCCTCTTCCTCGTGTTCCGACATGAGATCATGAGGGCGTTCAGCGACGACGAACGGGTCGTCGCCATCGGGGCTCAATTGATGATCTGCGTAGCCGCTTTCCAACTGTTCGATGCGGCGAACATCGTCTACCTCCACGCGCTCATCGGCGCGGGGGACTCGGCGTGGCCTTCGCTCGCCAATGCGGCCACAGGGATCATCGTGCTCCTCGGCGGAGGGATTGCCGTTGTCTCCCTCGCTGCCGAAATCGAGTCTCTCGGCGTCTGGCTGGCAACGACTGCCTACGTCATCACCCAGGCCGCCCTCATGACGGCGCGTTGGCGTTGGGGGCCTTGGAAGCTCCTCGCCTGACCCCTGACTAGTTCGGGGGGGCGTTGGGATTGGCTTGGCCAAAGAGTCAACCCAGCCACTTCGCCGATCCCTGCCGCCCATCCCCCTTGCCAACGCACCGCGCCTGTGATAATTTTGCCAAATATGATAAAAAAAGCTTCGTGAAGCGTCATTCATAGAACGCCAATCTGAAATGAAGTGGGACGGGAGGAGTCGCAATGTCATTCAAGCCTCGATCGATCCATGCCCGAATCCCACGCCCGACGTCACGTACAAGAAGCGTGTGCTGTCCCGTATTTGCCTTCGCCCCCCGACAGCCCGCCCCCTGTCCGGCCCAGTTGGGGTTGGCTCAGCCCCTCTGCGGTGGCCGCGAAGAGCAAACGGTTGCCCAATCATCACCGGGGCATTTTCGCCCGCAAGAACATCCGCTCAGGCGACACCGTCTGCGTGATGGGGGGGCGGGTGGTCCACATCCATGAGCACAATGCGATCGGGTCCTTCGGAGAGGAGTACGGCATCGACATTTCCGAAGATTTCTCATTCTGCCCCGCGAACGAGCGCGAACTCGAGTTGATGCCCCAGTGCCTCATCAACCACAGCTGCGCGCCCAACCTAGGCTTCGTCGACACCGTTCGCCTTGTTGCCATTCGCGACATCGCCGCAGGTGAAGAACTCACTTACGACTATGCCTTTATCCTCTACAGGCACCCCGAAAACGATTTCGAGTTCAGAATGGACTGCCGCTGCGGAGCGCCGGAAGGGATCTGCCGCAAGCGGATTACCGTCGATGACTGGAAGCGCCCCGAACTCCATGAACGCTACGGCGAGTGGTTCCAGCCCTTTCTCAAACGGCGCTTCGCCGCACTGAAGAGACAGAACTGAGGCATCGCCCCCCACCTCACCGTTCGCCCCGCTCACGGATCAACTGGTCGAGCAGGTCGATCGTCTCGTCTTTGAACTGATCCTTGAGGAGGTCTCCGAGGTCGGCTAGCTCGACGTCGGGACGCACCTTGGGACGCCCAAAATCGCCCGAACTGGTGAAGGGGACGAAGATCCTCCCCTCCTTGCTGACCGGTTTGAACACGATGTCGGCAAACTTCGCCGAAGCCTCCTCGCCGAACACTTTGGCCATGTGCGCGCGGGCTTCCGAGAAGGCCGAGGTCGACGACTTCTCGGAAAACAGGAGCGCCCCCTTGATCTCGTGCTCGTTGCTCGCGGTATGCAGCCAGGCGCCGGGCTTCATCGACAGGTCGTGGCCGTTGAGGTTGATCGCCACCGGCTCCAAGGTCCGCAAGGCTCCGTCGCGCAACCCGAGCCGCGCTGTCGCGTCCGCCCCCACGATCAGGGTGCCGTCGAGGTCGGTCTTCACCTCGAGCCCGAACTCCTTCAGCTTGTCGAGGATGGACGCCACCTTTTCGACCAGGGGCAACGAGAAGATCTCCGACCCCTCCCGCACGGTGACTTGCGCCTGGAGATCGGGGTTCAGGAAACCGGTGGCCGGGTCGAAGGGGACGATGTCCCCCGCCGCGCCGACCCGCATGTCTGCATAGGTGGTCTCGCGATCGCGATCGGTGATGATGAGGGCAGCGCTCATCGCCAGCGCCGCCCGGTTGTGCCCGGCGAGATCGTCCGGATCGATGTCGAGATCGCTCAGCGTCAGATCGATGTTTTCGAGGCGGATGCGCGTCTTGTCCTTGCGGAGCTTGGTGTTGATCACGGCGTCGGTGATGCGCAGCG
>JAUIGD010000051.1 GCA_030430255.1 Verrucomicrobiia bacterium | reverse complement strand
CGGCGAGCTGGCGAAGACGCCCGATGCGAATATCATCAAGCTGCCCAACATCAGCGCATCGGTGCCGCAGATGAAGGCCGCGATCGCCGAACTGCAGAGCCAGGGCTACGACCTGCCGGACTACCCGGAGGAGCCTGCGGACGAGGCCGGGCGCGAGGCCAAAGCGCGCTACGACAAGGTCAAGGGCAGCGCCGTGAACCCGGTGCTGCGCGAGGGCAACTCCGACAGGCGCGCCCCGAAGGCGGTCAAAGAGTACGCCAAGGCGAACCCGCACTCGATGGGCGCCTGGTCGCGGGAGTCGAAGACCCGGGTCGCGACGATGGACGCCGACGACTTCCGCTCGAACGAGAAGTCGGTCACCGCCGGCGCCGAGGGCACCTTCAGGATCGAGTTCGTCGACAAAGCGGGCGCCGCCAGCGAGTTGAAGGCCCCTTCGCCGTTGCTGGAGGGCGAGGTGCTCGACGGCACCGTGATGCGCAAGCGCGCCCTGACCGCGTTCCTGCGGGCGCAGGTGGAGCGCGCGCGGGAGGAGGGAGTCCTGTTCTCGCTGCACATGAAGGCGACGATGATGAAGGTGAGCGACCCCATCATCTTCGGCCACTGCGTGCGCACCTACTTCGCCAGCCTGATCGAAAAACACGGCGCGCTGCTCGAGGAGCTGGGCGTCGACTTCAACAACGGGTTCGGTGACCTCGCGGCGAAGATCGCCGACCTCCCGGAGGCGAAACGGGCGGAGATCGAAGCCGACATCGAGGCCGCCTACGCCGCCGGCCCCGCCCTCGCGATGGTCAACTCCGACAAGGGCATCACCGGCCTGCACGTCCCCAGCGACATCATCATCGACGCCTCGATGCCGGCCATGATCCGCAGCTCGGGCAAGATGTGGAACGCCGACGGCGAACTCCAGGACGCCCTCGCCGTCATCCCCGACAGCAGCTACGCCCCGGTCTACCAGGCGGTGATCGACCACTGCCGCGAGCACGGCGCCCTCGACCCCACGACCCTCGGCAGCGTATCCAACGTCGGCCTGATGGCCAAGAAGGCAGAAGAGTACGGCTCGCACGACAAGACCTTCGAAGCGCCCGGCGACGGGGCGGTCCGCGTCGTCGATGGTGACGGCAATATTTTGTTAGAACACGAAGTCTCGGAGGGCGACATCTGGCGCGCCTGCCAGACGAAGGACGCGGCGGTCCGCGACTGGGTGAAGCTGGCGGTGGGCCGCGCACGGGCCACCGGCTCGCCGGCGGTCTTCTGGCTGGACGAGGACCGCGCGCACGACGCCGAGCTGATCAAGAAGGTCGGCGGGAATCTCGGCGAGCACGACACGGAGGGGCTGGACATCCGAATCCTGGCTCCGGCCGAGGCGACCGCCTTCTCCCTGGAGCGCATCACCGCCGGCGAGGACGTGATCTCGGTGACCGGCAACGTGCTGCGCGACTACCTCACCGACCTCTTCCCCATCCTCGAGGTCGGCACCAGCGCCAAGATGCTCTCCATCGTCCCGCTGATGGCCGGCGGCGGCCTGTTCGAGACGGGCGCCGGCGGCTCTGCACCGAAACACGTGCAGCAGTTCGAAGCCGAGAACCACCTGCGCTGGGACTCGCTCGGCGAGTTCCTCGCGCTGGCCGTCTCCCTCGAGCATCTCGCCGAGCGCTACGGCAACGCCAAGGCCAAGGTGCTGGCCGACGCGCTGGAGACCGCCAACACCCAGTACCTGCTCAACAACAAGGCGCCGTCGCGCAGGGCTGGCGAACTCGACAACCGCGGCACCCACTACTGGGTCGCCCGCTACTGGGCGGAAGCGCTCGCCGCCCAGGGCGGCGACGCCGGACTGAAGGCGGAGTTCGCCCCGCTGGCGGACGCGCTCGCGGCGGGCGAGTCGGAGATCCTCGGTCAGCTCAACGCGGTGCAGGGATCGCCGGTCGACATCGGCGGCTACTACCAACCCGACGAGGCCAAAGCGGTGCCGGCGATGCGGCCGAGCGCGGCGTTCAACGCCCTGATCGACGGCGAGTAGCGCGCCCTTTCCGCTCCCGCTCCCAATTGCGCAACCGCTCGTAAAAGTGCGAGTCGGCAGCCACCTTGTAGCGCCACCGCCCATCCGCGTAAGCGGCGCGGATGGGCAACGTGTTCGGCGGTGCGCAGTGGGCGGCCGTCGTCACGAAAAAGATCCAGAACGTCGTGACCGCCGCCAAGCCCAGCCCTGGCGCCATCGCCCTGAACCCAAGCAAAACGATCATCGTCGCCGATAGCAGCGCGAGTTGGACGACGACGGTCAGCGGGAGCAGCCAGCCGGGTAAGGCGTGGCCGAGGTAATGGCGCAGACAGAGCGGCAGCTTGGCGGTTCCGGCCCTTCGGGAAAACAGCAGCGCCGCGGGCAGGACTACCAGTTGCAACGCGAGGCCGACGATCACAGCGACCGGATCAGGTCTGCGAAAATCGACGCTGAAGCGAGCGCGTCGCCCACAGACGACACACTCGCGGGGGAAGCGATGCGGCTCGTCGGTCTCAATTTCGATCATCCTGGGCATGACCTTCGGGCGTTCTACCGAGCTACGAGAGCCGCCCCTCGAAGTCGGCGTATCCGAACTCGCGCACGACGCGCAACCCTCCCTCCGCCGACCAAAGCGCGATCGGCGGCAGCGGGATGCCGTTGAAGGTGTTGTTCTTCACCATCGAATAGTGCGCCATGTCACCGAAGGCGACGCGGTCGCCCGCCTTCAACGGCGCCGCGAACCCGTAGTTGCCAAACACGTCGCCCGCGAGGCAGGACGGGCCGCCGAGCGCATAGGCGTGCGCCATCGACCCGGGGTCGCGCGAAGCCCCGATGACCTCGGGTTGATAGGGGAACTCGATCACGTCGGGTGCGTGCGCCGCGGCGGAGGCATCGAGCACGGCGGCGGGCGGGTCGCCGGGCACCACGTCGATCACGGTCGCCACCAGATGGCCGGCATCGTAGGCGACCGCCTCGCCCGGCTCGAGGAAGACCTCGACACCGTGCGCCACCTTGAACTCGGAGACCAGACGGCAGAGCAAGCCGATGTCGTAGCCGGGCCGCGTCGCCATGTGGCCGCCGCCGAAATTGACCCACTCGACGTCCGCCAACAGCGGCCCGAACCGCGCGGCGAACGACTCCAGCACCCGCTCGAGGTCCGCCGCCTCCGCCTCGCACAGCGCGTGCAAGGACAGACCGGAGATCGCGCCGAGCTCGGCGCCGCCGAGGTCCGCCGCGCGCGTGCCGAGCCGCGAGCAGGGGCCGCAGGGGTCGTACTTGGCATCCGGCGCCGCCGAGGCCTCGGGGTTGACCCGCAGTCCGCGCGGCAGCTCAGGGCGCTCGGCATCGAGCAGGGTGCGGAACCGCTCGTGCTGGGCCGGCGAATTGAAACTGATCGACGTCGCGTGCGCCAGCGAGGCCCGCAGCGAGGCCTCGGTGAACGCCGGCGAGTAGACGTGCACCTCGCCGCCGAACCGCTCCGCGCCCAGCCGCGCCTCATACGGGCCGCTCGCGCAGGTGCCGTCGAGGTGCGGGCGCAGCACGTCGAAGGTCGAGAAGGCGGCGAACCCCTTCAGCGCCAGCAGCACCTTGGCGCCCGAATCCCGCCGCACGCGGGCGAACAGTTCGGCGTTGGCGCGCAGCCGATCGAGGTCGATCACATAGCAGGGCGACGGGGCGAGGGCGAGATCGAAGGCGGGAGGCGTCACGGTGGAGCGGTGGGAGGGAGAGCAGCCATTCTCCGCCCCCAGCGAATGCGGTCAATCGGCAACGCGGCCTGCCCGGCGCGGCGGCCGGAGCACCGGTTTCAGGGTGGGGGCATCGACGGGGAGGCGTCTCCTTGCCCGCCCGCTTCGCACCCGGCAGGCCATTCGGGACGTCCCGGTGGCTCGGCGCGCCGCTTTCAGCGCGGGATCCTTCCGTCGCTGTGCTCGTCAGGATGACACCGCATTTTCTCAAAAGGGCTGGTGGCCATCCTCGCACACCGCCCTCAACTCCCCGGGACTGTCACCCCGAGCAACGCGAAGGGCCTCTCACCGCGACCCGCGTCTCCGGAGCCATTCGTGTTGAACGATCCCACCGCCTCCCCGGTTGGGAACTCGACTCCGAGGGGCTGTCCCGCGCACGGCGAAGACGGCGGCACCCACGAGGATCGCCCGGAGCGAGCATCGGTTCCGTTCTCCACCCCAACCGCCGAGAACCCGGCTAGACCGAGCGCCATTCCTCCTAGGGGGCTCCTAGGGGGGCGACATGAACATGCGTTCACGTTTCCCGAATCTGAGAAAAAGTTCGAACACCGGCGGCGCTTCTTTGTCAGACAAAGCAGAACCATGAAACCGACCCCGAAATCTGAACGTAAAGCGTTGCTGAAAGAATATTTCCTGAACGCCAGCCTGCTGGCGCTCCTGCACGAGGTCGCGCGGGAGACGCGGCGCCTGCGCAAAGCGGAAGCCCGAGCACGGGCGGTCGCCCCGGCAGCGTAGTCCACGGAAGCCATCTTCACTGCATCGCGCGGGGTCGCTCAACCCCGCCCCGCGTGAGTGTTGTTGAGGTTGAGTGAGTATGGCGGCCCCGCGGGTGCGGGGCCGCCAATTTTTTTGCACGCGGGGCAGCGACCGCTCCGCTACTGTCCCTCGATGAACCGTTCCGCCACCCCCTTCTGCTTCGCTGTCGCCCTCACTTGCGCCCGTGCGCCGGCGGACACGCTGGGCGAACTGGAGGCGTGGCTCAGCACGGAGCGAGGTGCCCGCCCTGCTCTCGCCGCCCAAGACTTCGCGGTGGAGCCGCTCTCGGAGGCGGAGGCGACCGCGGCGCTGGACTTGCTGTGGCGGGACCACCTCGAGGCCGTCCGTGCGGGGAGGAAGGTGGAGTTCGAAGCGAAGGAAGTCCGGCTCCCGGACGGGCCGACGATGCGCTACCTCGACCGCACCTTCGGCGACAAGCCGGAAGGCGGACGCAGCCTGTGGATCTCGATGCATGGCGGGGGCAACGCGCCACCGCAGGTAAACGACGGCCAGTGGCGCAACCAGATCCGGCTCTACCGGCCGGAGGAGGGCATCTACCTGGCGCCGCGCGCGCCCGGGGACACTTGGGACCTCTGGCACACGGCCGACATCGACCCGCTGTTCGACCGGTTGATCGAGAACTTCGTGGCACTGGCGGACGTGGATCCGAACAAAGTCTACCTCATGGGGTATTCGGCGGGCGGCGACGGCGTGTATCAACTCGCGCCGCGCATGAGCGACCGCTTTGCGGCGGCGGCGATGATGGCGGGTCATCCGAACGAGACCTCGCCGCTGGGGCTGCGCAACATCCCCTTCGCGTTGCAGGTCGGCGCGCTGGACGGCGGCTTCAAACGCAACGCGGTCGCGGCGGAATGGGGCGAGAGATTGGCGGAACTGCACGAGGCCGACCCGGGCGGCTATGAACACTTCTACCGCCTGCGCGAGGGCAAACCGCACTGGATGGATCTGCTCGACGCCGAGGCGGTCCCCTGGATGGCGAAGTTCGAGCGCCGCCGCTGGCCGGAGAAGATCGTGTGGGTGCAGGACAACGTGACCCACCGCCGGCTCTACTGGCTCGGGATGCCGGAAGGCGTGCCGGCCGCCAAACAGAAGGTCGTGGCCGCGCGGGACGGGCAGACGATCACGATCGCGGAAGCGGCGGGCGCGAACCGCCTCGAACTGTGGTTGAGCGACGCGGCAGCCGACCTCGACCAGCCGATCAAGGTGCTCGGCCCGGGCGGCGAAGTCCGCTTCGAAGGCAAGGTGCAGCGCACGGTCGCGACCTTGGCGGAGAGCTTGGAGATGCGCCCCGACCGGGAACTGGCGGCCTGCGCCCGGGTTGAGGTTGAGGTTGAATGAAGGCGGGGGTGGCACCGGCGGTGCGCTTCGTCTGGGCGCTCCCCTGGACGCTGTTCGGGCTGTGTTTCCTGCCGTTCGCAGCGCCGTGGACAAACGGTCGCGTGCGCTGGGTCGCGGGGGTCTTCGAACTGCACGGGCGCGGGATCGACTGGTGCTTGCGCCACCTGACCTTGCTGCCAGGCGGCGCGGCGGCGATCACCTTCGGCAACACGGTCTTGGGGCGCGATGCGGAGGCGTTGGAATCCACCCGGAGCCACGAGCGCGTGCACGTCCGCCAATATGGGCGTTGGGGGCTGTTCTTCGTCCCCGCCTACGTGATCGCGAGCGCCTGGCTGAAACTGCGCGGGCGCGACGCCTATCGCGAAAACCCCTTCGAAGTGGAGGCCTACGCGAAGGAGGACTGCGGGTGAACCGAAATGAGCGACGAGACCGCGGGGCGATTTGGGAAAACCCGCAGACGATCCGCGCCGGAACGGGTACGCCCGACCGTCCCCTAGCCCGAATCGATCACCACATCCGCAGGCGAGGCGCCGCCGATCGTTGATGCTGAGTAGGCGGCGGCAGAGACCGGCGAAGCGGCTGGGTAGACACCCTGCCCGAGCCGGTCACCACGGCAACACCCTCAGCATCAACGATGGCAAGCCGCAGCCCGGAGCTTGGTGATCGATTCGGGCTAGGGCGGGGCCGACATCGAGCCGCTGCGGTACTCCCAGACCTCGATGCGGATATAGGGTTCGATGGCGCGGAAGGTGGCCAGTTTCTCGAAGTAGCGCGGGTCGTCGAGCAGTTCGAAGAAACCACGCAG
Source organism: Verrucomicrobiia bacterium (assembly GCA_030430255.1). Classification (GTDB taxonomy): domain Bacteria; phylum Verrucomicrobiota; class Verrucomicrobiia; order Verrucomicrobiales; family DEV007; genus JAUIGD01. Next base: position 15,846 of record JAUIGD010000051.1, on the reverse strand, counting down.
GCCCTTCTGGCTGCGCGCGAAGGGGAGGTTCGCGGCGGTCAGGCGGACGCTCTGTCCGCGCGCGTCGGCTTCGCGCAAAGCGGACTCGAGGGTGGCGCGGTCGCGGATGTTGCGACCGTCCTGCTTCTGTTTCATGCGCGGGTCGTAGCAGACGACGCGGCGGAACAACCCCAGCGTCACATGGTCGGTCGGCCCGAGTCCCCCGAAGCCGTTCGCTTCGCCCCGCGCCAAGCGGTCGGCCGCGCGGGGATTGGAGAGCGGGTGGCGGACGAGGGCGACGGTCTGCCCCCCGAAGGTCAAGAGGAGCGCCCCCACCAGCACCGCCAATGGCAGCACCCGCAAGGCCGGGGGGCTCCGCTTTGGCGGTCGCCACGCGGTGGCGGCGCAGGCGTACACGGCCAACAGGAAAGGCATGGCGTAAAAGAGATACCACTTGAGCAGGTGCGTGCCGCTGACGCTGAAATGCGCGTAGGCGAGCGCCGCCCCCGCGAAGGGTGCGAGCAGGAGGAGCGTCGCCGTCCGGCCGCGGCGGTCGCGCAGCAGGAGCCAGAGCCCGACGCCCGCGACCATGGCGACGGCGCCGAGCACGGCGGGCGCATAGTCGGGCAGCAACGCGACCGTGCGGAACGGTGAACTCGGGTCCCCGTCGGCCCAATCCATGGCGCCGTGCATCTGCGACCAGACATCGAGGAACCACTCGCTGCCCATCGGCCGGTGCATCGTATCGCTCTTCTTGAGGTTGAGCGCGATCTGGGGGATGGCCGGTGCGAACAGGGGCACGAAGGCGGCGAGGGCGATCGCGTTGGCGGCGAGGCAGCGCACCGCCGGCACGAGCGCTCGGCGCCTGAGGTGCAGGACGATGGCGAGCAGGGCGGCGAGGTTGATCGTGGCGAAGGGATGGATCGCCGCCTTCCACGCCCACAGCCCGGCGAACTGGGCGGCGGCGAACGCCAGCCACCAGCGCCTGCGGTCGGTGGCGAGCGCCGCGTGCAGGCAGAGCAACGCCAGGGCGAGCGAGAGGATCAGCAGCGTGTAGCTGCGAGCCTCGGCGCTGTAGCGGAGGTGCCAGGGGTTGAGCGCGAGCAGGAGCGCCAGCGCCAGCCCGGCGCGGGGGCGCCCGAAACGGCGCAGCAACCCGGCGAAGGCGGCGATCGAACCGAGGCCGGCGAGGAACGAAGGCGCGCGCAGGGCGGCCTCGTTGAACGCGTGGTCCGGCGCGCCCGTGGCCTCGCGCCAGAGCGCATTGCTCAACCGCGCCGTCGCGGTGAACAGGTATTGGTTGTTCAACCCCTTGTCCCAAAACAGGGTCACTTCCCAGGGGTGGGCAAGATACTCCAGCGAACCGTCGTCCCCCTGCACATAGTGGCCTCCCATCAAGTCGCTGTAGGCCCACCCCTCGTCGCCCCACAGCGAATGGTCCAGTCGCGGCGCACGCAGCGCCCCGGCGCCGAGCACGATCAGCGCGAGACAGAGCCCCCAGCGTCGCGGCGGCGCATTGGCCGGATCGGCGCGGTCCTGCGCCAAGGTCAGCCGGAACGTGGCACCCGTCGCCGGTCGCGCCCAAAACCGTGCCGTCGCGGCGAGGAAGAGGCTGCTCGCCAACACGGCAGCCGCCCCCACCCACGCGCCATAGGCGAGGTAGTCTTCGAGTTTGGCCGGTTCGGGATCAGGCAGGTTGTGGCGTTCCCAGAGACGGTCGAGCCCCCAAGGCGGTGTCAGGCTCCAAAGCTTGAGCGCAGCCCATAGCGCCAGCGCGATGCACCCCGCGGCCGCAAGGCCACCGGGGCGCATCGTCGCCCATCGCAGGACCTGAGAGAACCGCTCGCGCACTGGCACCTGAATAAGGGGCGAGAGCGGCGGATGACCAGCTTCATTTACCCTTCCTTAGTAAATTCTCAGTTTTGCAACACACATTAATTATGGAAAATCAAATTTGAGCTTGCAAGCAATGGCTTATCGCATATAATTATCACAATATAAAGAATTGAGTCGAATTTAAGAATTCCAGTGAAACTCTTCCCCAACACCTACGTCTCGCTCGCCGCCGCACAGGAAATCGCCCGTGAGCGCTCGCTTGACGGTCGCTTGGCCACCTTGAGCAAGTCTCGCGCGAACAGCGTCCTCAAGCGCGGCATCGACATCGTCGGCGCGCTGGTGGGGATGCTTGTCGCGGCGCCGATCATCGCCGTCTTCGGGCTGTTGATCTATCGCGAGTCGAAAGGGTCGATCTTCTACAAGCAGGTGCGCACCGGCAAGGGCGGGAAGCCGTTCACCATCTACAAACTCCGCTCCATGAAACTCGACTCCGAGGTCTCCGGGGCGGGCTGGACGGTGGAGAACGATCCCCGCTGCCTCAAGATCGGCGCGCTGATGCGCAAGCTGAACATCGATGAGGTGCCGCAGTTTTGGAACGTCCTGAGAGGTGACATGAGCCTCGTCGGCCCGCGCCCCGAGCGCCCCGAACACATCCAGCGCCTCGAGAGGGAGATCCCGCGCTACCACGAACGCCACGCGGTCAAGCCGGGCATCACCGGCTGGGCGCAGGTCAACGGTTGGCGCGGGGACACCTGCCTGCGCGAGCGGGTGAAGCACGACGTCGAATACATCGAACGCGCCAGCGTCCTGTGGGACTTCGCGATCATGGCGCAGACCTTCGTGAAGCGCGACAACGCCTACTAGGGCGTGTCTCGTTACGCCTCGCGGCGCCATTATTGAGGGAGGAAGAAGTGCTAGCCCGGACCGATCACCACATCCGCAGGCGAGGTGCCGCCAGTCGTTGAGGCTGAGTAGGCGGCGGCAGGGATCGGCGCTGCGGCTGGGATCGGCGCTGCGGCTGGGTGAACACCCTGCCCGAGACCTTCCCAACGACAACGCCGTCAGCGTCAACGAGGGCAAGCGGCAGCCCGGAGCTTGGTGATCGATCCGGGCTGGGGCCGGCTGTTTTGGCTCATGGGTTCGGCCATGAGCCACGGTGTCCTCATTGATGAGGCAACGGGATTCTCTCGCTCCCGCCCACCAATCCGCTTCGGCGTGCCCCGCCATGAGGCAACACTCGGTTCCCGGGCGGATCGGCGCTTGCCTCGCTTCCGAGCGCGGGGCAGGCTCAACGTCACCCGATTCGACCCATGCTCAACAAGACCCTCCTCTTCGCCGCCACGGCGCTCGGCTTGACCGCGCTCTCAGGCGGCGCCGCCGACAAGGCGAACGTGCTCTTCCTCTTCGCCGACGACCAGTGCTACAAGACCCTAGGCAGCCTCAACAACGCGGAGATCAAGACGCCGAACCTCGACCGCCTCGCCGCGCGTGGCACGGCCTTCACCCGCGCCTACAATATGGGCGGCTACCATGGCGCGATCTGCGTCGCCAGCAGGACGATGCTCGTCACCGGCCAGCACCTTTGGCACGCGCGGGCGAACGAGAAGGCGATGAAGACCGCGTTCGACGGTGAATTCTGGCCGCAGCTGATGGCCGATGCGGGTTACTCGACCTACTTCACCGGCAAGTGGCACGTCCAAGCCGACGCCAAGCACCTGTTCCAGACCGCGCGCCACATCCGCGGCGGCATGCCGAAACAGACCCCTGAGGGATACAACCGGCCGCTCGCAGACGGCACCGATCCCTGGGATCCCAGCGACCCGAAGTTCGGCGGCTTCTGGGAGGGCGGCAAGCATTGGAGCGAAGTGGTCGCGGACGACGCGATCGACTTTCTCGACGACGCCGAGGAAGGCGAGAAGCCGTTCTTCATGTACATCGCCTTCAACGCCCCCCACGACCCGCGCCAGGCGCCGAAGGAGTTCGTGGACATGTACCCCGCCGAGCAGATCGAGCTGCCGCCGAGCTTCCTGCCGGAGTACCCGTGGAAAGATGCGATCGGCTGCGGCAAGGGCTTGCGCGACGAGAAGCTGGCGCCCTTCCCGCGCACGGCGCATGCGGTGCGGGTGAACCGCCGGGAATACTACGCCATCATCAGCCACATGGACCAGCAGATCGGGCGCATTTTGGACCACCTCGAATCGACCGGCCAGGCGGAAAACACCTACATCTTCTTCACCGCCGACCACGGCCTCTCGGTGGGGCACCACGGCTTGATCGGCAAGCAGAGCCTCTTCGAGCACAGCACGCGGGTGCCCTTCTTGGCTGCCGGTCCGGGGATCGCCGCAGGGGCGACGAACGGCGCCCCGATCTACCTCCAAAGCGCCATGGCCACATCGCTGGAGATCGCCGGCGCCAAGCGGCCGGAGCGGGTGCAGTTCGCCAGCCTGCTTCCGACGCTCAAGGGGGGCGGCGACGGCGGGACACTGCCGGCGGTGTACGGCGCATACGTCGACGTGCAACGGTCGGTCACCAAGGGGAAACACAAATTGCTGCTGTTCCCGAAGATCGCCAAAGCGCAGCTGTTCGACCTCGAAGCCGACCCCGAAGAGATGCGCGACCTCTCCGGCGAAGCCGGCTCCCTGGAGGTGATGAAAGCCCTCTACGGTGAGCTGGTGAAACTGCAAGAGGAGGCGGGGGACCGACTCGACCTCGCCGGCACCTATCCCGTGCTCGCGGGGCGGTGAGCGCTTGGACGACGACGGGCGGCGCCTAGCGCCGCCTAGCGCGGATCGATGACCCCATCCGCAGGCGAGGCGCCGCCAGTCGTTGAGGCTGGGTAGGCGGCGGCAGGGATCGGCGCTGCGGCTGGGTGAACACCCTGCCCGAGCCGATCCCAACGCCAACGCACTCAGCGTCAACGAGGGCAAGCCGCTGCCCGACCGGGCGGCCTCCGCTCGCGCGCTGGCGCGTTCCGCGATCCGGTCTAGATTGCGCCGCCCATGCCTTTCCTGCACGGAGAACGCCCGCCGGACCGCGCCGCCACCAAGGGTGAGCGCTGGTTCCTCACGGTCTTCGCAGCGCTTTTCTTCGGGATGCTCGGGGCCGAGATCCTGCGTGACTTCCGCCCGGCCAAATTGGCTGCCGTGTTGGTCCCGCTGTTCTGGGTGCCGCTGCTGGTGTTGCACGAGGCGGGCCACGCCTTCGTCGCGCGGCTCTGCGGTTGGGAGGTCGAGCGGGTGGTGCTCGGCTACGGCAAGTTGCTGAAGCGAATCTGGATCGCCGGCACTTCGGTCGAGTTGCGCCAGTTCCCGCTCGAGGGTTTCGTGCTCCCCTACCCGCGCGACCTGCGTTCCCCGCGCCTCAAGAACACCCTCATCTATGCCGCCGGCCCCGGCGCCGAGATCCTGCTCGTGCTGGCCGTGTACCTCGCGCTCGGCGGCGACGTGCTGTTCGCGAGCAGCGAGTCGCTGGCGATCATCGCCGCGCAGAGCCTCTGCGTCGCCGCGCTGATGGGAGTGATCATCAATTTGATCCCGCACTGGACCACCACCGGCGGCGGACGGAGCTGGTCCGACGGGATGGGGATCCTCATGAGCCACCGCCTCCCCGACAGTTACTTCGAGGCGATGATGCAGAAACCTGAGAAGTGAACGGGCGCCACCCACGCCGCTTCTCCGACTCCGAACTCCGAACTCCGAACCCCGAACTCCGAACTCCACCGTGCCGCTCGCCTACTACCTCCACGACCTCAGCCCCTTCCTGATCCGTTTCTCGGAACGTTTCGGGCTGCGCTGGTATGGGCTCGCCTACGTCGGTGGGTTCGTCGTCGGCTATCTGTTGCTGCGGCATTTCGTGCGCCGCGGCTACTGCGAGCTGCGCGAGTCCCAGCTCGCCGATTTCATCACCTTGGCCGCACTGCTCGGGGTGATGCTGGGCGGCCGGCTGGGTTACATGCTGCTCTACGACCTCGACGATTTCCTCGCCAACCCGGCGATCATCATCAATCTGCTCGACGGCGGCATGGCCAGCCACGGCGGTATCGCCGGGCTCGCCCTCTTCACCCTGTTCTGGGCGCGGCGCAAAGGCATCACCTGGCGCGGCATCGGCGACAACCTGTGTACCGTCGCGCCTCTGGGGATCTGTTTCGGCCGCCTCGCCAACTTCATCAACGGCGAGCTCTACGGGCGCGAGGCCGACGTCGCGTGGGCGGTGCAGTTCCCGGAGGAGATCCGCGAGCCGGATTTCGTCGGTGCCAACGGCCTTGGCCGCGACGCCCTCGGCGACGAACTTTTCCTCGCCGGGCTCGCCGACGAGGGCGCCGACGGACGCCCCGGACTCCCGGGCAACGACACCGTCATCGAGGCGGCGCGCGACCAGGAAGCGGTGCGGGACATCCTCCGCGATTACCTGAACGCCCGCCATCCCTCGCAGCTCTACCAGGCCCTGATGGAGGGGTTGGCGCTGTTCCTCATCCTCTACCTCGTCCGCGTGCGCTGGCCACAGCTGCGCCACGGGATCCTCACCGGGCTGTTCTTCATCGGCTACGCCGCCTTCCGCATCCTCGGCGAGCAATTCCGCGAGCCGGCCGACGGCCTGGTCGGCCCGTTCACCCGCGGACAGTTCTTCAGCCTGTTCATGGTCGCCGTCGGCGCCGCCTTCATCGCCTCCGCCTACAAGTGGCCCTACCGGCAGAAGCTGGAGCGCCGGATCCGGCGGGTGGGACCGGAAGCCGATCCCGCACCGTGAGCCCGCTCACCCGCGGTGATAGGGTTCGCCGCGCCTGATGGTGTAGACGCGGTAGATTTGCTCCGCGGCGACGACGAGCGCCAGCTCGTGCTGCATCGTCAGCCTGCCGAACGACAGCACGAGATCTGCCGCATCGCGCAGCGCCGCACCGTGCCCGTCGGCTCCGCCGATCAACACGGCGACCGCTTTCACCGAGCCGTCCATCTCCAGGTCCGCCACCCGCCCCGCGAGTTTCACCGAGCCCCAGTTCTCCCCACGCTCGTCGAGGGCGATCCGGTACGCCCCCTCGCTGGCCTTCAGCAGGCGCCCGGTTTCGGCCTCCGCCCCGCCGCCGGCGCGCACCGGCAGGAACTCCGCCCTCGCGTAACGGCCCAAGCGTCTCAGATACTCCGCCAAGCCGTCGCGGGCGAACGGGAGCGACGGTTTCCCCACCCCGATGAAGCGCCAGGTCACCGGCCGCCCTCCCCGCGCGTACGCATCCTTCCCAGCTTCACCCGCAGCGCCTCGACGTGCTCCTCCAATTCCCGCATCTCCTCGACCACCGCCGAGTAGTCGCCCAGCGGCGACGCCCCCCCTCCCCGTTCGCGTACGAGCGCGTCCGTCTCCTCTTGCGCCTCCTGCATCCCGGTCATGATGACGCCGATAAACAGGTTCAGCATGATCATCGTCCCGAACAGCACGAACGAGACGTGGAAGACCACCGAGGTCAGCGGCGCCGCGGCGGGCTGGATCTGGGGGTAGCGCGCGAGCTGTTCCGGCGAATAGCCGTACTGGTCCGCCCCGTACATGTTGATATACATGACGTCGGTCCAGTCCTCCAAGGTCACGACCCGGAACAACGACAGCAACGAGTCGCCCAGCGTCCCGTAGTGCATCGGGTCGTTGCCGCCGAACAGCATCGCGCCGAGCACCGCGTAGATGTAGAACAGGATGAACAGCAGCACGGTGACATAGAACATCGAGGGGATGCTCTTCAACAGCGCCCCGACCAGCAGCTGCAGGCGGGGCACGACGCTGAGCAGGCGCAACACCCGCAAAACGCGCGCCAGCCGGAGCACCGCCACATATTCGGCGTCGAAGGGCAGGAAGCAGATCGCGACGATGGTGAAGTCGAAGACGTTCCAGGGCTCCTTGAAGTAATCCAGAGGCCGCGGGAAAAAGGACACGATCTTCAGGAGCGCCTCCGCGGCGAAGATCCACAGGACGATGGTGTCGAGAACATGCAGCAGCGCCCCGTGGCGCTCCAGCATCGCCGGCGAGGTCTCCAGTCCGACCAGGACTGCGGCGGCGAGGATGACACCGACGATGCCGCCGGTGAAGCCGGGGGACTCCACGAAGCGGGCGAGTTGGGGGAAGGCGCGTTCTTCTCTCGACACGGCGCCACTCTCCCCGTCCCCCGGGCGCGGGCAAGTCTGTTGTCAGCTCGGGCGCCGGGAATCCCCCCTCTCCCGGACTGTCCCCAACGGCAGCGCCCCCGACGTCACCGAGGGCGAGCCGCGGCGCTTGGTGGTCGATTCACCGCACGCAGCGTTCCGGCTCGGCCGCGGGCGCAAGAGCGCACCGGAGTGCCCCGCCGAGTCGAATTCGCACGCGAGCCGGGAGGCGCTTGGGTTATTGAGCAGCGGGGGGCTTCGGAGACGCAAACCGCGGTGAGAGGCCCTTCGCGTCGCTCAGGGTGACAGGTCCTCGGAGTTTGAGGCGGTCAGGGCGGTGTGTGCATGGCCGCCAGCCCTCCCAAGGGAGTGCTGTGTCATCCTGACGAGCGCAGCGTCGGCGACGGTCTCGGATCGGACGGATCTTACCAGTTCCCGATCCACTTTTCCTTGTTGGACTCGTTCTGCTCCTCGTCCGTCCCGTATGACCACAGATCGTAGGTGCGTTGGTAGAAGTCGTTGGGATTGTCGCCGCGGCGACGGTCGAAGACGCGGTAGTGGAGCGCCTGGCCCCAGCCGTCTTGGACGAAACGGTCGCGCCCGTTCGAACCGACGAATCCTTCGCTGACGAGGTCGATGATCCGCCCGTCGCCGGCTTTGCCGTTGGAACCGCTGCCATCGCCCCCTTCGAAGGCGTCGCCCCCGTCGTCGTTCAGAGCTTGGTAGAGCGCGATCGCCCCGGCGACCCCGTCGCCGGTATTGTCGTGTGGCCGCGGGTACTCGCCATGCTCGTCCTTGTACTTCTCCAAGCCGCTCTCGACGAGGGCGATGACCGCCCGCGTGCGCTGCTCGGCGGCTTTCGATTGGGCGAAGGACATCACGCCGATGGTGATCGCCGCGAGGATGGCGATGATGGCGATGACGGTGAGGAGCTCGATGAGCGTGAAGGCGCGGGTGCCGCTGTCCGGGCGGCGGTTCATGGCTTGCAGGTTCATGGTGGGGTTGGGGTTCGGGTTACTACGGGGGGCGCCGGCGGGGCAGGGGTGGACTGGGACCCTGCCTACTGATTGCCGACCTCTTGGATAATCTTCACCATGGGGAGGAAAAGCGCCATGACAATGACGCCGACGATCACCGCGAGGACGACGATCATCAGCGGCTCGAGCATCGAGGTCAGTGCGGCGACCGAGTTGTCGACCTCATCGTCATAGACGTCGGCGACCTTGAGCAACATCTCCGGCAGCTGGCCGGTCTCCTCGCCGACGTCGACCATGGAGATGACCATCGGCGGGAAGACCTTGCTCGCCTCTAGCGGGTTGACGATCGACTCCCCCTCTTTGACAGCGTCGTGCACGTTCTGGATCGCCTGCGAGATGACGACGTTGCCGGCGGTGTCGCGGGTGATGTTGAGCGCCTGGAGGATCGGCACACCGGAGGTCACCAAGGTTCCCAAGGTGCGGCTGAAACGGGCGATGGCGCTCTTCCTCTGCACGGGGCCGAACAGGGGCATCTTCAGCTTGATACCGTCGACGAACACGCGCCCGCCCTTGGTGGAGACGAAGACCTTGAAGCCCACGAATACCAGCACGACGCCGGCGATGAGGAAGGGGAACTTCTCGGTGACCTGGCTCGACATGTTGATGACGAACTTCGTCAGACCGGGCAACTTGTCCTCCGACCCTAACATGTCCTTAAAGATCGCCTTGAACTTCGGGACGATGACCATCAGGAGGAAGATGAGGATGGAGACCGCGATCACCATGACGATGACCGGGTAGACCATCGCCGCGACGATCTTGTTCTTCAGCTTCTGGGCCTTCTCCGAGTATTCGGCGAGGCGGATCAGCACGAGCTCGAGCACACCGCCGAGCTCACCCGCCTTGACCATGTTGACGTAGAGCTTGTTGAAGATCTTCGGGTGCTGCGCCAGCGACTCGGAGAAGGTGCTGCCGGTCTGCACGGAGTCGGCGAGGTTGTTGATCGTCTTCTTCAGCGTCGGGTTCGGCTCCTGCTTGCCGAGGACGGTGAGGCCGCGCAGCAGCGGCAGGCCGGAGTCGATCAGCGTGGCGAGCTGGCGGGTGAAGATCATCAGCACCTTGCCCTTGATCTTGCCGGAGCTGAACAGCGCGGAGCCCCCGGACTTGGCCTTCTTCTTCTTCTTCGCCGCGGCCTTGCCCTTCTTCTTCCCTTTGGCGCCGGCCAGGGTCCCCTTGCCCTCCTGGACGACCTGGGTGGGATAGACGCCGCTCTGGCGGAGCTGGCCGATGGCTTCGGCCTCGGTATTGGCCTCGACGGCACCGGTGATCTCTTCACCTTTGGCGTCGATCGCGATGTATTGGAAAACGGGCATGGGTGCGGGATTGCTTGCTGTCTGTGCTGAAAAGGGGGAGAGGAATTTAGCGCTCTGCGCAGGCGTCTGGCAACGCGATTATCGCGCCGCCGGCCGCCTGGTGCCGCTTTGTTAGGTGTACTTAAGGACCTCCTCGATGGTGGTCTTGCCGGAGTAGATGTTCCGCAGCCCGTCCTCGCGGAGCGTGGTCATCCCCAGCTCGATCGCCTTCTGCCGCAGGACGACGGTCGGCGCGCGCTCCGTGATGAGTTCGGCGACCGGGTCGTTGATGTCGAGCAGCTCGAAGAGGCCCTGGCGCCCCCGGTAGCCGCTCTTCCCGCACTCGTCGCATCCGGCGCCGGTGAAGAACTTCTTGTCGCCGATGTCTTCGGGGCTGAGGCCGAGCTCGCCGAGCAGCGCGGCGCTGGGCTCGTAGGGCTGGCGGCAGTCGTCGCAGATCGTACGCAGCAGGCGCTGGCCGAGCACGCCCTCCAAGGAGGCGGCGACGAGGAACGGCTCGCACCCCATGTCGACGAGGCGGGTCACCGCGCCGGGGGCGTCGTTGGTGTGCAGGGTCGAGAATACCAAGTGGCCGGTGAGCGAAGCCTGGATGGCGATCTGCGCGGTCTCGACGTCGCGCATCTCGCCGACGAGGATCTTGTCGGGATCCTGGCGGAGGAAGGCGCGCAGGATGCGGGAGAAGGTCAGGCCAATCCCGTCGTGGACGGGGACTTGCATGATGCCCTCGACGTCGTATTCGACCGGGTCCTCGGCGGTGAGGAGCTTCGAGTCGATGGTGTTGATCCGCCGCAGGCAGGCGTAGAGCGTGGTGGTTTTCCCGGCGCCGGTGGGGCCGGTGACGATGAAGATGCCGTTGGGCTTCTGGATGGTCTCCTCGATGTATTCGTAGATCGGCTTCGGCAGCGAGAGGTTGTCGAGGTCGAGGCTCACGGACGAGCGGTCGAGGACGCGGAGCACCACCGACTCGCCGAAGGTGGTCGGCAGCGTCGAGACGCGGAAGTCGACGTCGCGCCCGGCCAGCGTCATGACGATGCGGCCGTCCTGCGGGATCCGGCGCTCGGCGATGTTCAGGTTCGACATCACCTTCACGCGCGAGATGATCGTGTTGGAGAGGTGCTTCGGAGGCGGCGCCATCTCGTAGAGGGCGCCGTCCACGCGGTAGCGGATTTTGAAGTCGTCTTCGAAGGGCTCGAAGTGGATGTCCGACGCCTTCTCCCGCATCGCCTGCTCGAGGACGAGGTCGACGTAGCGGACGATGGGTGCGGAGTTGGCCTCCTCCTCCTCGTCGTCGCCGACGGCGATCTTGCGCAGGTTGGAGAGCATGTCGTCCATCGCCCCGGCGCCTTCGCCGTACTCGTAGACGCGCTCGATGAAGGAGTGGACCTGCTTGGGGTCGGCGACGCAGAACTCGATCTCCTTGCCCAGCGAGAAGCGCAGGTCTTCGCTCGCTTGGGCGTCGAGCGGGTCGGCCATCGCCACCGTCAGGCGCGTTCCGTCGAAAGCGATCGGCGCCGCCTTGTAGAGCCGCGCGGTGGCGGACGGGATGGAGGCGATCAGCTCGGGGTCGGGGTTGAAGCCCTTCAGGTCGATGAACTGGGCGCCGAGGTCTTCGGCGATGAGCCAGAGCACCTGTTGGCGCTCCATGACGCCAAAGTCGGCGACCGCTTGGGCGACCTCCTTGCCGTTCTGCTGGATGGTGGCGGCGAGTTCTTCGGCCTGTGCATCGTCGATGTAGCCGCGCGTCTTGAGGAGGTCGATGACGGGTCCCGGGGTCATTGCGAAGTGGGGTCTCTGGGGGCGGGGTTGAGGGTGGGTTGGGTTGCCGGACGGTGGCGGTTCAGTTGGAGTCGGCCATGGTGACGTGCAGGACCTCGCGGGCGGAGGTCATGCCGTTGAGGACTTTGCGGATGCCGTCCTCGCGCATGGTGCGCATCCCGAGTTCGCGCGCCTGGCGCCGCAGCTGCGGGGTGGAGAGGTTGTCGTTCACCATGTGGCGGACCTCGTCGTCCATCTCGAAGATCTCGAAGATGCCCGCGCGCCCGCGGTGGCCGGTGGTGCGGCATTTCACACAGCCGACCGGGCTCATGATGGTGGCGCCGGCCATCTGGCTGGCGTCGAGGCCGAGCGCGCGGATCTCGCGCTCGGTGAGTTCACCCGGCTCCTTGCACTCGTCGCACAGCTTGCGGACGAGGCGCTGAGCGAGGATCGCGCGCACGGCGGAGGCGATCAGGAACCGTTTCACGCCGATGTCCGCGAGGCGGGCGACGGCGCTGGGCGCGTCGTTGGTGTGCAGGGTCGAGAACACCAAGTGACCGGTGAGCGAGGCGTTGATGGCGATCGAGGCGGTCTCGAGGTCGCGGATCTCCCCGATCATGATGATGTTCGGCGCCTGGCGCAGGATGGAGCGCAGCGCGGCGGCGAAGGTCATGCCGACGTCTTCCCGCACCATGACCTGGTTGATGCCCGACATCTGGTACTCGACCGGGTCCTCGACGGTGATGATCTTGCGGTCGGGTTTGTTGATGTAGTTGAGGCAGGCGTAGAGCGTCGTGGTCTTGCCCGAACCCGTCGGACCGGTGACGAGCAAGATGCCGTCCGGCAGGGTGATGAGCCGTTCGAAGGTCGCCTGGTCGTCGGAGAGGAAGCCGAGCTGTGGTAGGCCCAGCTTGAGGGCGGACTTGTCGAGGATCCGCATGACGATCGACTCGCCGTGGTTGGTCGGCACGGTCGAGACGCGCAGGTCCACCTGTTTGTCGCCGAGGGTGAGCTGGATGCGGGCGTCTTGCGGCAGGCGCTTCTCCGCGATGCTCATCGCGCCGGTCATGATCTTGACCCTGGCGACGATGGCGGAGAGCAGGTTGCGGGGGTGGCTGGCGACCTGGTGCAACACCCCGTCGATCCGGTAGCGGACGCGGATGGAAGTCTCGAGCGGCTCGATATGGATGTCGGAGGCGCCCATCTTGAACGACTCCTTCAGCAGCTCGGCGACCAGTTTGATGATCGGCGCGTCGCCGGCCTCGGCGGCGCCGGCCGGGTCGTCGGTCGGCCCCATCGAGGTCACGACGAGATCCGCCTCGCTCTCCAGGCCGCCGATCGCCTCGGCGTAGTAGCGGCTGATCGCGTCGCTGATCTGCGCCGGCGACGAGGCGACCGCGTCCACGTCGTGGCCGAGGACGTGGTTGAGGCTATCGAGCATCTCGAAATCGAACGGGTCGCTGACGGCGACCTGCAGGCGGTTCTGCTCGAAGCCGACCGGCACCATCCGGTACTGGCGCGCGTGATCGAGGCTGACCAGTCCGACGACCTCCTCCGGGGGGGTGTAGTGGGTGAGGTCGACGTATTCCAAACCGGCGTTGACCGCGAGGGCGCGGGCGGCGTCGGCCTCCTTGATGAACCCGAGGCGTACGGAGGCGGCCACGACGTCCTCGCGGACCTGTTTGGCTTCCTTTGCCTCTTCGATTTGGTCGGCGGTGACGAGGCCGGATTCGAGAAGTATTTCGGTGAGGTAGTCTTCTTTCGCGGAATACAAGGCGGGTACGGGTGGGGTTGGGTCCGGGTCGCCGATCGTCGAAAAATCGGGGATTGGGCGCGGGCAGAGCTTTGTAGCGATATCCTGCGGCGGGTGGCAAGACTTTTCAAGCATCGGCGCGCAATGCGGGGGCGATCAACGGAGCGAAACAGCGCCGCCCGCCACCGGGGTGCCGCTCCGGCGAGCGCCCCCGATCGACGCCGAATCGCAGCCTCGACCTGCCCAAATTTCACGCCCGCCGCCCGACCATCGGGCGCCCCCGGATGCTGCTGCGCCTAGCCCGGATCGATCACCAAGCTCCGGGCTGCGGCTTGCCCTCGTTGATGCTGAGGGTGTTGGCGTTGGGATCGGCTTGGGAAGGGTGCTCACCCAGCCGCTTCGCCGTTCCGGCCGCCGCCAATTCAGCCAACGAATCGCGGCGCCTCGCCTGCGGATGTGGTGATCGATCCGGGCTAGCGCGGGCCGCGGTCGATGCGCAAGATCGTCTCGCCCGGCCGCTGCAGGTTCAACCGGTCGCGGGCGATCACTTCGATGTACTCGGGATCCGCCGCCGCGGCGGCCGGGTCGGCGAGGCGCCGCTCTTTCTCGGCGAGGAGGTGATCGCGCTTGGCGGTGAGCGCCGCATTCGCCTGTTCCAGTTCCTCCAGCTGCGCTGTCTGCGGCCGGAAGTAGGAGAGGGAAAGCGCGGCGAAACCGAAAAAGGCAAAGGCCGCCAGCACCCAAGTCAGGCGCAGCCACACGTCGCTCGCCTGCTCCGGAGCGAACTGGGAACTGCGTCGGGCAGATTGGTTAACGGCCATTGAAAGTCTAGGAACCCTAGACTTTCAGTTTACCACCGTAAACGGCCTTTGCACCTAATTCTTCCTCGATACGCAGCAACTGGTTGTACTTGGCGATCCGGTCCGAGCGGCTGAGCGAGCCTGTTTTGATCTGCCCGGCGTTGGTGGCGACGGCGATGTCGGCGATGGTCGCGTCCTCGGTCTCGCCGGAGCGGTGCGAGATGACGGCGGTGTAGTCGTTGTCCATCGCCAGGCCGACCGCATCCAAGGTCTCGGTCAGCGAGCCGATCTGGTTCACTTTGACCAGGATCGAGTTCGCGGTGCCGGTATCGATGCCCTTCTGCAGGAACTGCACGTTGGTGACGAACAGGTCGTCGCCCACCAGTTGGGTGGACGCGCCGAGCTGGTCGGTGAGCACCTTCCAGCCGTCCCAGTCGTTCTCGTCACAACCGTCCTCGATGCTGATGATCGGGTACTTCGACTTCAGCTCCGCGTAGTAGGCGACCAACTCCTCGGCGCTGCGCTCGGAACCGTCCGACTTCTTGAAGACGTATTTGCCCTTGCCCTTGTCATAGAACTCGGACGAAGCGACATCGAGCGCGATGGCGATCTGGTCGCCGAGCTGGTAGCCCGCTTTGTCGACGGCGATGGCGATCGCCTCCAGCGCGTCGTCGGCCGACTTCAGGTTCGGCGCGAAGCCCCCCTCGTCGCCGACCGCCGTGGACAGGCCGCGGTCGTGGAGGACTCCGGCCAGCGAGTGGAAGATCTCGGCGCCGTAGCGCAGGGCCTCGGAGAACGACGGCGCGCCCTTGGGCATGATCATGAACTCCTGGAAGTCGATCGGCGCGTCGGAGTGGGCGCCGCCGTTGAGGATGTTCATCATCGGCACCGGGAGCGTCACCGCCGCGTCGCCGCCGAGGTAGCGATAGAGCGGCAGCCCGCCCGCCGCCGCCGCGGCCTTGGCGTTGGCGAGCGACACCCCGAGCACGGCGTTGGCGCCCAGCTCTTTCTTATTCGGCGTGCCGTCGAGCTCGAGCATGGCCGAGTCGATCGCCTTCTGGTCGGTGGCGTCCTTGCCCTTCAGCGCCTCGGCGATGCGGCCGTTGACATTGGCGACCGCACCGGTCACGCCCTTGCCACGGTAGCGGGACTTGTCGCCATCGCGCAGCTCCCACGCCTCATGTTCGCCGGTGCTGGCGCCGCTGGGGACGGCGGCCCGGCCGGTGGCGCCGCCGGCGAGGGTGACATCGACCT
>JAUIGD010000050.1 GCA_030430255.1 Verrucomicrobiia bacterium | reverse complement strand
CGCGCTTGCGTTTCGGCTTCGCAGGGGCCTCGGGAGACTCACCCCCGTCGCCGACCGCATCTGCCGGCGTCGCATCGACCTCGTCTTCGGCGGCGGCCTTCACGTCCTCCCCCCCGGCCTTCGCGGTCTTCTTCTTCGCGACCTTCCGCTTCAGGATCTTCTTTTTCACCACCTTCTTCTTGGTGGTCTTTTTAGCCGCCTTCTTCTTCGCCGCTTTCTTCTTCGCTTTCTTGACCGCCTTCTTTTTCGCCGGCGGTTTCTCTTCGCCAGCGCCGGGAGCAGCGTCGGGATTCAGGTCGAGTTCGGGAGTGTCTTTTGGTTCAGCCATTGTCGGAAAAATTGGGTTTGTTGGATGAGGGCTTCGCGAGACCCGGAGTTCCAGATCACGGCGTCGGCCTTTTGGAGCTTGGTCTCGATCGGCAATTGCGCCGCCACCATCTGCTCCGCGATCTCCGCCCCGATCCCCGGCCGCTCGAGCAGGCGCCGCATCTGCACCTCACGTGGAGCGGCAACGACCAGAACCCAGTCGACCGGGTATTCGGAGCGCGTCTCGTAGAACAGCGGGATCTCGGCGAAAAACACCGACACCCCTGCCTCTCGGGAATGCTCCCAATCGGCTCGATAGCGCTGGCGCACCACCGGATGCACAATGCCTTCGAGTACTGCACGCCGCTCGACGCTATCGAAGACCCGCTCCCGGAGAGCGGGACGGTTCACCGAACCGTCCGGATTGAGCATCTCTCGCCCAAACTCCTCACCGATCATCTCGCAGACCTCACCTCCTGTCAACAGCGAAGCCACGCAGGCATCGGCATCGAAGGCCGCGGAACCCGCATGGGCGCGCAGCTGCCGCGCCACGGTCGACTTGCCCATGGCGATCCCTCCGGTGATGGCCACGGTCAACATCGTCTCGATTTCCCCACCTTCCACACTGCGCCTGCTGCCGGCGCGCGGCAAGCGCTTCGTCCCCGTCGATCCTTTGACTTCCAAGCGGGCTCCCGTAGCGTCCTCCCCAATTCCGATCCGCCATGAAGAAAGCCCTCCGCTTCCACCCGGCCCTCGCGCTGGGGTTGCTCGCCCTCGCACCGCTCGTCTCCCGCGCCCAAGACGCCACCCCGGGGCTCTGGCCCCACGACAGCAGCGACCTCAAACCCGACCCCGCCGTCACCTTCGGCGCGCTCGAGAACGGCGTCCGCTACGCCATCCTGCCCAACCCCGAGCCGCCGGACCGGATCTCGCTGCGCCTCTACGTCGACGCCGGCTCCTTGATGGAGACGGAAGAACAACAGGGCCTCGCCCACTTCATCGAACACATGGCCTTCAACGGGACCACCCACTTCGCCGCCGGCGAGATGGTGGAGTACTTCCAACGGCTGGGCATGTCCTTCGGCGGCGACACCAACGCCCACACCTCGTTCAACGAAACCGTCTACAAGCTCGAGTTGCCCAACACCGACGAGGCGCTCCTCAACCGCTCGCTGTTGCTACTGCGCGACTACGCCGACGGCATGCTCATGGGCGAGGAGGAACTCGAGAAAGAGCGCGGGGTCATCCTCTCCGAGCTGCTCACCCGCGATTCCGCCGAATGGCGGACCCAGAAGGTCGCCTATCAGTTCGCCCTCCCCGACTCGTTGATCAGCAAACGCTTCCCCATCGGCACCAAGGAGGTGATCAAGGGTGCCGGGCGCGAGACCTTCATGGACTATTACCGCCGCTGGTACTCGCCGGAACGGATCGCCATCGTCGCCGTCGGCGCGGTCGATCCAGCGCAGATCGAGGCCTTGATCAAATCCCAGTTCGGCGACATGAAGCGCCCCGAGCACCCGGCCCCCGACCCCGACTTGGGCGAGATCAAGACCGGTCGGGGCGTGATCGCCAAGAACCACTACGAACGGGAAGCTTCGGAGACCAGCATCAGCATCGAGGTCGTGCGCCCCTATGCGTGGCAGCCCGACAACAGCGCGAAGACACTGCGCGACACCAAGCTCTGGGCCGCCACGGAGATCATCGACAACCGCCTCGCCGAGCTCGCCAAGAAAGAGGGCGCCCCCTTCACCGGCGGCGGCGCCTACGCCCAGACCTTCCTCGACCACGTCCAGTTCGGCAGCATCTATGTTACCTGTGAACCCGACAAGTGGCGGGAAGCGCTCGCGGTCGCCGAACAGGAGATCCGCCGCGCCCTCGAACACGGCTTCACCAACGCCGAGTTCGCCGAGGTCATGGCCAACATCCGCACCGTGTACGAGCAGGATGTCCGCAGCGCCGAGACGCGGCAGTCGCGCCCGCTCGCCGACGACCTCGTGCAGTCGCTATCCGACGGCTACGTGTTCACCAGCCCACAACAGGACATGGAGTGGTTCGAGGCGAACCGGGACAAGGTGACCCGGGAGAACGCACTCGCCGCATTGCGCGGCGCATGGGACAGCGAGGACCGGCAGATTTTCATCGGTGGCAACCTCGACCTCGAGAACGCCGAACGACAGATCTTAGCCGCCTACGAGGCGAGCACCCAACAGCCGGTGCAGCCACCCGCCGAACGCGAAACCGGCGCGTTCGCCTACACGGACTTCGGCCAGCCGACCGGCATCATCGAACGCAAAGACATTTTCGACCTCGAGATCGTCCAGCTGCGCTTTGCCAACAACGTCCGCCTCAATCTGAAGCGCACCGATTTCACCAAGGATGCCATCTCGATCTCGGCGCGGCTCGGCGGCGGCCTGCTGACGCTCCCAGAGGACAAGGCAGGCCTGCAAGTCGTCGCGGGCGCCCTGATGGGGGCCGGCGGCCTCGAAGCGCACAGCGCCGACGACCTCCGCCGCCTGTTCGCCGGCAAGACCGCCGGGATCCAGTTCGGCATCGGCGAAGACGCCTTCACCTTCAGCGGCGGCTCGAACCGCGAGGATCTGCTCGACGCCCTCCAACTCCTTTGCGCATACCTCACCGCCCCCGGCTATCGCGAAGAGGCACTCCGCCAGCTCCACAACAACCTCGACCCGATCTACACCCAGCTCGCCCATACCCCGATGGGGATCCTCCAGGCCCGCGTCGACCCACTGCTGAAGGGCGGCGATCACCGTTCCGGCTTCCCCGATAAAGAGAGCCTGCTCGCCTTCTCCATCGACGATGCACGCACGTGGCTCGCGCCCGCCCTCGCGTCCGCCCCGCTCGAGGTGTCGATCGTCGGCGACTTCGAGGAGTCGGCACTCATCGCCGCCGCCGAGAAGACACTCGGGGCCCTCCCCCGGCGCGAAGCGATCAAACCCGACTATACCGAGGCCAGGCAGATCGCCTTCCCCTCCGGCGCCTCGACCGAACGGTTCGAGTTCGAGTCCGAGATCCCGAAAGCGATGGTCGCGGTCTACTGGCCGACCGAAGACATCTGGGACATCGAACGCACCCGCCGCCTCAGCGTGCTCGGCAGTATTTTCGCCGACCGGCTGCGGGTCAAAGTCCGCGAAGAACTCGGTGAAGCGTACAGCCCTTACGCCCGCAACATCCCGAGCGACACCTACGACGGCTACGGCTATCTGATGTCCGTCATCACCGTCGATCCCGCCCAGCCGGAGAAGATCGCAGAGGTCGTCCGTGCGATCGGCTCCGACCTCGCGGAGAACGGCACCGACGCCGATGAACTCGATCGGGCCCTCCAGCCGCTCCTGACGGGCATCGATCAACAGCTGCGCAACAACAGCTACTGGCTGAACACCGTCGCCGGCGGCTCCCAGGAATTCCCGCAGAAGCTCGACTGGGCGCGCACCATGCGCGACGACTATGAATCGGTGACCGTCGGGGACATCAACACCTTGGCCGGGCGCTACCTTGGCACGGATCGTGCGCTCCAAGTGCTCATCGTGCCGACTGCCGGCGACTGAGACCCGCCGCCCCACGGCAACGGTAACACTTTGCTCACAAGCGAGTTGCGAGGCCCCTCTTGACGCGGGCGCCGCGCCCTGCTTTAATGGGCGCCCTTCATTCAGAAAACCTTAAGAATACACCGCAGCAAAATATGCCCAATTTCGGAATCAACGGTTTCGGCCGCATCGGACGCAATGTCTTCCGCGCCATGACGCCCGAACAGCGCAAGAGCGTCGTCGCCGTCAACGACCTCACCGACAACAAGACCCTCGCGCACCTCCTCAAGTGGGACTCCACCTGCGGTAAACTCGATGCGGACATCAGCTACGACGACACCTCCATCACCGTCGACGGCCACCAGATCCGCGTCTATGAGGAGCGCGATCCCGCCAAACTTCCCTGGGGCGACCATGGTGTCGACATTGTGCTCGAATCGACCGGTTTCTTCACCGCCCGCGAGAAAGCCGAACTCCACATCACCAACGGCGGCGCCAAGAAGGTACTCATCTCCGCCCCGGGCAAGAACGTCGATCTCACCATGTGCATCGGCATCAACAGCGACCAGCTCAAGCCCGAGCACACGGTCGTCTCGAATGCCAGCTGCACCACCAACTGCCTCGCCCCGATGGTCAAGGTGCTCAATGACGCCTTCGGCGTCGAACGCGGCATCATGTCCACGATCCACTCCTACACGGGCGACCAGCGCCTCCTCGACGCCCCGCACAGCGACCTGCGGCGCGCCCGCTCGGCCGCGGTGAACATCGTCCCCTCCTCCACCGGCGCCGCGAAGGCGATCGGCGAGGTCATCCCCGAACTCAAAGGCAAGCTCAACGGCGGCGCTTTCCGCGTCCCCACCCCGACCGGTTCGGTCACCGATTTCACCGCCCAGCTCAAGAAGAAGGTTTCGGTCGAGGAGATCAACGCCGCCTTCAAAGCCGCCGCCGAGGCCGGCCTCAAAGGCGTCCTCGAATACTCCGAGGAGGAGCCCGTCCTGATGGACATCGTCGGCAACCCGCACTCCTGCATCTTCGATGCGGACGTCACCATGGAGATGGGCGGCGACCTCGTCAAAGTGGTCGGCTGGTACGACAACGAGTGGGGCTACAGCAACCGCGCCATCGAGGCGATGGAACTGATGGCCGGCGCCTAGCCGCCCCTGACGATCCACGATTCCACAGAGGGCGCCCCGGCGACGGGGCGCCTTTTCTCTCTCGACCCACCACGCCGACCATGGCCAAGAAGACCATCCGCGACCTCGACCTCGCCGGGCGCAAAGCGCTCGTCCGCTGTGATTTCAACGTCCCTCTCAAAGACGGGGCGATCACCGACGACACCCGGATCACCGGCGCCCTGCCGACGATCCGGCACTTGGCGGAAGCGGGCGCCCGCGTCGTGCTCTGCAGCCACCTCGGGCGCCCGAAAGGCCAGCGGAACCCGGAGTTCTCGCTCGCGCCGGTCGCCACCCGGCTCGGCGAACTGCTCGGCAGTTCCGTCCGCTTCGTCGGTGACTGCGTCGGCCACGAGGTCGAGCAGGCGGCGAACGACCTCGGCAACGGCGATGTCCTGTTGCTCGAGAACGTCCGCTTCTATCAGGAGGAGACCGACAACGACCCCGAGTTCGCCGCGAAGCTCGCGACCGTCGCCGACGTCTACGTGAACGACGCCTTCGGCACCGCCCACCGCGCGCATGCCTCGACCGCCGGCGTCGCCGCCCATGTCGACGACTGCGTGATGGGGTTCCTGATGGAGCGCGAGCTCAAGTACTTGAAGGAAGAACTGGAGAGCCCGGCGAAGCCCTTCGTCGTCATCCTCGGCGGCAAGAAGGTCAGCGACAAGATCGGCGTCATCGAGGCGCTGCTCGACAAGGCCGACACCATCCTCATCGGCGGCGCCATGCAATACGCCTTCCGCAAAGCGCAGGGGCACGACATCGGCGAGAGCTTCTGCGACCCCGACGACGTCCCGATCGCCAAGGCGATCCTCGAGAAAGACGCCGCCGGCGGCAACAAGATCATCCTCCCGGCCGACAGCCTCGAGGCGGACGGTTTCTCGGACGACGCCAACACCAACACCATCGCGCCCTGGGCCGAGGGCGGATCGATCCGCTCCGGCTGGGAGGGGCTCGACATCGGCCAGAAGGCCATCGACGAGTTCTGCTCCGTGTTGAAAGACGCCAAGACGGTGGTCTGGAACGGTCCGATGGGCGTGTTCGAGATCGACGCGTTCGCCCGTGGCACCAAGGCCGTCGCCGAAGCGGTTGCGGCCTCCGGCGCCGTCAGCATCATCGGCGGCGGCGACTCCGTCACCGCGATCAAGAAGTTCGGCCTCGGCGACAGGGTCACTTTCATCTCGACCGGCGGCGGTGCCTCGCTCGAGCTCCTCGAAGGGAAAGACCTCCCCGGCGTGGCCGCATTGGACGACGCATAGCCCGCCGCCACCACCAGACTCACCTCAACTCCACCCTATCGCACCCCGACGCCCATGCCCCGCAAACCGATCATCGCCGCCAACTGGAAAATGCACAAAGGCCCGGCCGACGCCGCCGCCTTCATCGAGGAGTTCGAGAACCTGATCGGCGGCAGCAGCTCCGTGGAGATCGTCCTGTCCCCGACCTTCGTGACGCTCCCCGCCGCCAAGGCAGCGCTGGCCAATAGCGAGACCACCCAGCTCGCCGCACAGAACTGCCACTTCGAAGACAAGGGCGCCTTCACCGGCGAGATCAGCATCGGCATGCTCCAGGAGATCGGTGTCGACTACGTCATCATCGGCCACAGCGAGCGCCGCACGCTGTTCGGCGAAGACGATGCGATGATCAACGCCAAGGCCAAAGCCCTCCACGCCGCCGGCGTGAAGCCCATCGTCTGCATCGGCGAGACGCTCGAGGAGCGCGAGTCGGGACAGCTCGAGAGCGTGTTGCGCCGCCAGTTGGAAGTGGGGTTGAAGGAGCTGTCTGCCGACAAGATGCCGGCCACCGTCATCGCCTACGAGCCGGTCTGGGCGATCGGCACCGGCAAGACCGCCAGCCCTGCGGATGCACAGCAGGCGCACGCCTTCGTGCGCAAGGTGCTCGGCGAGCTGTTCGGCGAAGAGGTCGCCGCCCAGATCCGCATCCAGTACGGCGGCAGCGTCAAGCCCGCCAATACCGCCGAGCTCATGGCTCAGCCCGACATCGACGGCGCCCTCGTCGGCGGCGCCAGCCTCGAGCCGGGCAGCTTCAGCGAGATCTGTAAGAACGCGGGCTGACCCGCGGTCCGCCCCGCCCGCCCCGCCGCTGTGAGCTTGGTCCCTACCGACGACTTCGTCGTCGATGCCGTCCGCCGCATCGCCGCGGCGGCTTCCGGCTCGGCGGGTGGCACGTTCCGCCTCTCGCTCTGCGGAGGCTCGACACCCGCCCCGATCTACCGGGCGCTCCGCGAGGCCGAAATCGACTGGGGGCGAACCGTCATCACCTTCGGCGACGAGCGGTGCGTCCCGCCCGATCATGCCGAGAGCAACTTCCGAATGGCCGACGAGGCCTTGCTCCAGCACGTCCCCATCCCCGCCGCAAACATCGTCCGGATCGAGGGCGAGCGGCAACCCGCAGAGGCCGCGGCCCGCTGCGAGGCCGCGCTCCGCGCGCGCGCAGAAGACCGCCTCTTCGTCCACGACCTCGTGCTCCTCGGCATGGGCGAAGATGGCCATACCGCCTCGCTCTTCCCCGACACCGAAGCGCTTGGAGAGCGGGATCGCTGGGTCGTCGCCAACCCTGTCCCGCAGCTGGCGACCACGCGCATCACATTCACCTTCCCCCTCCTCAATGCGGCTCGACAGGTGCTGTTCCTGATCAAGGGGGACACCAAGCGCGCGCTCGCGGAACAGATCGCCGCGGGGGACACCCGGCATCCCGCCGCCCACGTTCACCCCGACGGTGAACTGACCTGGCTGGTCGGATCGTGATCGCGGGTAGGCCGCGTCAGGCGGAATGGCGCTTGGTTGAGGATAGGCAGCGACGGGTGGCAGCGTCTCGGTGCCCGCTCGCTTGGAGCCGTCAAGGCATCCGGGGCGTCACCGGGGCTCGACCCGCTGGTTCCATGGCGGGGTCCTTCCGGCGCTGCGCTTGTCAGGATGACACCACACTCCCTCGGGAGGGCTGGTGGCCATCTGCGCACACCGCCCTGACTGCCCTCAAGTCCGCGGAGCTGTCACCCTGAGCAACGCGAAGGGCCTCTCACCGCGGTCGGCGTCTCCGAAACCATTCGTGGTGAACGATCCCGCCGCCTCCCCGGTCGGGAACTCGACTCCGAGGGGCTGTTCCGCGCACGGCTAACCCGGATCGATCACCAAGCTCCGGGCTGCGGCTTGCCCTCGTTGATGCTGAGGGTGTTGCCGTTGGGAACGGCTCGGGCAGGGTGTCTACCCAGCCGCTTCGCCGATCCCTGCCGGCGCCTACTCAGCATCAACGATCGGCGGCGCCTCGCCTGCGGATGTGGTGATCGATCCGGGCTAAGACGGCGGCACACACGAGGTCCTCCCGGAGCGAGCATCGGTTTCTTTCTCGACCCAAACCGCCGAGAATCCGGCTTAACCGAACGCCATTCGCGTCAGGCGAGCCCCCGCTCCCGCAGGGCTCCGAGCGTCCAGTCGTACTCGCGGACCAGTTGCTCCACCACGCCGCCTTCCTGCAGCCCCCTCGGCAGGACTTCCCAGGTGTAGGTCTCCATTTCCAGATGCGGGCAGAGGCCGGGATCGTCCGCGAGCACATCCAAGGCGCCCAGGAGATGGTCGCGGGTGTCGCGCAACCCTTCGGGTGAGGCGTGCAACGGCACATGGAAGTGGACCCGCCACTCGCGGTCACCATCCGCCCCGACCGCCAGGGCGTTGGCGAGATCGCGGTAGCGCTGAAGGGCGCCCGAGTCGGTCTTCGCCACCACCTGATGGAGGTAGACGTCCTCCTGGAAGGCCGCCAATCGCGCCAGCTCGTCGGGATGCGGAGTCAACGCCAGTGCGGAGCTGAGGTGCAGTTTGCTGATGCGGATCCCCGCATCCCGCAATGCCCCGAGCGCCTCGCCCGCCTCTTCGAACTCGACCGCGAGATGGCAAGTGTCGTAGTTCACCCCGAGCACGTGATCGAACTGCGAACCGTGCGCCCCCCGGAACCGCTCGAAGAAGGCGACGGTCTCCGCGCTCGTCTCGAACCACCCCAGCGGCTCCGGCTCGAGCCCCAGGTGCAGATCCTGCCCTTTCTGTTCGGCGAGCTCGGCGACGAAGCGCGAGCAGTCGGCGAGGTTGTCGACGATCATCCGCCCCTCCTGCGCATCGTCGTCGATGAACTCCTTGAACGACCCCGGCAGGGTGCTGACACTGCCGGACACACCCTCCGGCAGCAGCGCCGCGAGCGCTTCGAAGAGCCGCTTCGTGTAGTGAAGCCGCTCCGGCTTCGTCCAATCCGGCCGGTAGACCTGCTCTTTCACCCGCGTCCCGTGAAACTCGCCGTAGGGGAAGCCATTGATGGTGAAGACGTAGCAATGGTGATCATCGAGCCACCGGCGGAAGGTGTCCAGCCGCCCGGAACCGCTCTCCAACAACTCCTCCACCGCCCGGTGCCCCAAGCGCAATCCGATGGCGTACGGTGCGTCTTCGCCAGCCACTCGCCGGCGCACCGCTAGGGTGTGTTGTTCCAACGCCGCAAAGGTCTCCTCCCAACCCTCGCCTCGATGGATGTTCGTGCAGTAGGCGAGATGGAGATCGTGGTTTAGGCGCATGGGAGACGGAGGGCGAATCGCCCCCAAGATAGAAGCGAAGCCGGACGTCGTTTCAACCCCGCACTCACCCGCCATGGACTCCGTTCCGGCGGGCGCAAGACCACTGCCCGGAGCGTGGCGACCGCCTCGGGCGCTCCCCGGCTACCCCAGATCGAACTTCGGCGACTGCCCCATGAACTCCGCAGGATTCTGGAAAACCACCTTGTCGATAAAGGCGTCATCGTAGCCGCGCCGGCGCATCTCGAGCGCCGCCTTCGGCACGGACAGGGGGTCGCTCACTCCCCAGTCACAGGCGCTGTTCATCCAGACCCGGTCGGTGCCAAACATCTCCAACATATCGATGGCACGGTTCGGGGTCACCTTGGACTCTGGGTAGAGCGTCATCCCGGACCAGAAGCCGGCGTCCTTCACCAACGGCGCCGTGTGTTCCTCGACATGGTCGATGATCACCCGTCCCGGGTCGATCGCCGGATGGTTCTTCAGCGCGTCGATGATCAGCTTCGTCCCCTTCAGCTTATCCTCCAGATGCGGGGTGTGAACGAGGACCAACTGGCCGTGATCTTCGGCGAGTTGGATGTGCTCCTCGAGGATCTGTAGCTCGTTGCGGCTGTTCTTGTTCAGCCCGATCTCGCCAATCCCCAACACCCCGGGCTTTGCGAGAAACTCGGGGATCAGCGCCAGCACCTCGCGCGCCAGGCCCGGATCCTCTGCCTCCTTCGGGTTGATACACAACCAGCAGAAGTGACGGATACAGAATTTCGCCGCCCGCTTGGGTTCGTACTCGGTGATCTGCCGAAAGTAGTCGTAGAAGCCCTGGGCGCTCGCGCGGTCGAAGCCCGCCCAAAACGCCGGCTCGTTCACCGCCTTGCAGCCGGCCAGCGCCAGCGCCTCGTAATCCGCCGTCGTGCGGCTCACCATGTGGGCGTGGGGCTCGATGTATCGCATGGGTTCGGCGGGAAGGGGTGCGGATTATTCCGGCCGCGGCGCTCCGAACGCCCCTTGGATCGTCGCCGCCTCAATCGGCTCCTCACTCTGGTCGCTCAGCAGATTCAGCACGCGCGCAGCCCGGCCTGGCCCCGGCTTCTCGACCTCCGCGAATGCCGCCCTCAACGCCGAAACCCGGTAGTCGCCCTCCTGCCCGTGCCGCTCGACGCGGTCGAGGAAGGCGGCGATGTCGATCAGCTTGATACGGGCATCCCTGAACCCGTGATCGACGACGTTGGCGTTCGGTGTGCTCACGAAATCAAGCTAAGCCCCCTCCTGACCGCTTCGCAAGGCACAGTATTCCCCCGCTTGCCCCCCGGTCGGATCGGGCGGCCTCAGGACGTGCGCGCGATCCGCTTGCCGATCTCGAGCAGCAGCTCGGTCTCCTTCTCGTCGAAGTCGTACGGCTCCGATTTGGCGACACCGATCGTCCCGATCAGCGCCCCGTCGGCAGCGAACATCGGCGAGGCGATCGCCCCCTCCATCTTGGTGTCTCTGGCCGCCGGCCGCACATCGCCGGAGTCGTCGGTCTGGAGGTTGCACACCTGCACCGGCTGGCGCCGCTCCGCCGCCAAGCCCGCCATCCCCTTCCCTACCGGGATCTGCTGCACCGCCGGCATGATCGATTCGGGGATGCCGCGCTGCGCCAGCAACTGGAGCAGACCCGACTCCTGCTCCAGCAGGTGCACGGTGCCGGTCACGCAACCGAGCGCCGCCAAGGTGCGCTCCAAGATCTCCGGCAAGGCCGCCCGGCCACCTTCGTTCAAAAGTTGCTCGATGTCCTCGAGCAGCGGCTGGAACGGGTTTTCGCGCATACCCCATCTTGCCGCCCCGGCAGTGATCCGCAAGTCCTACGCGTCCACCTTCTTGTGTCCGAACTCCCGATCTCTTAGACTCACTCCATGAAGACGTGGCGTAGCCTGACCATCTCGACCGCTCTTTGCCTCTCGATGGCGATCAAATCGTCAGCCTCAGAAGGCGGATATCCCATGCAGACCGCGGAGGTCGAAGCGGTGCTCGCCGGCAGACAGATCGCAGCCGTCTCCCTGAAGGACGCCACTCTCGCTGAAGCGATCGACGCCGTCCGATCCGGCCTCGCCACGGGCGGCGGAACATTGCGCATCGCGCACGAGCGGCGGCGCCACTCAGAGGCAGAGAAACTCGTCAACCTGCAGCTCACCGAGGTCACGGTCGGCGAAGCGCTGGAGCGCATCGGCGACCAGACAGCAAGGACGGTTGTCGTGCACCACGACGGCGTTGTCCTCCGGCGCACCCATTCGCCCGCCGGGACGGAGGAGATGGTGCGACGTACCTACCGTGTCCCGAACGATGTGTTCACCCGCGCGAGAGGGGGAGCGGATCCTTTCGGACTCGAACCGGAGACGGAGACGGAACCCTTGCAGACAGACCAAACAGACCGGGAACTGATCGCGGACGTCCTGGCAGAACATGGCCTCCCACTGCCCGACGGAGCCATCGTCCATCGCAATGCCGCCAATTCAACGCTGACAGTGGAAAGTGAAATCCGATATCTGGATCGTATCGAGGCCTGGTTGGGGGATGAGGTATCCGGCTTCCGACAGATCATCCGTCTCCAAGTTGAAGTTTACTCCGTCGCGTCTGCGCTCGCCACCGACCTCCAGTCCGCTGCGGGTCACGCCTCCGGGGGGCGCGCAGCACTCAAGCGGATCCACGCCGCGCAGTCACGCCGCGAGGCTTCATTGATCGCCGCCCCCTCGCTGGCTACGAAATCCGGCCAGCGAGCCAAAGTAGCGACGGGCCGGCGACTCCGCAGCCCGAGCGGTTGGCAAATGAAGGACGGGAAAACCGAGCTGGTTTTCGATGAGGAATTCGCCGGTTGCTCGCTCGAGTTCGATCCCGTTCTGGGCACCGATGGCGAATCCGTCGAGGTCAGCCTGCATCTTGTGATCCCGCTCGGAGAGCCAGAATTTCGCCCGGCGGAGCTGACGCTACCAGACGGCACCGCGGTGAGCACGTCCGTGCCGTCAACCACCGCTGCGACCATGGTCACCGCCATCTCGGCCCTCAGCGGCCAGCCGCTCTACCTCGGTGCGCTCGACGCCTGCGAAACAGGCGGTGTCTCGCTCGTCGCAGTCGCCACAGCGACGGTCGCATCGATCCACCCGGACATGATCCTGCCCGAGTGACGCCTACTCACCTCGCCTCTCCGGCGGTCAACGTCTTCGTGTCCGCGAGATCCTTGCCCGGCACCTTGTTGATCGTGAAGTAGACCTCCTCCGTGAATCGGCCGCCGTCAGCGGTCGGGACGTCGAGGTCCAACTTGAGTTGATGCACCGGCCGGAGGTCGGGGATCTCGATGAGGAGCGCCCGGCGATCTTCGGCGACGCGGACCGCTGCCGGTTCGACCTTGTCCCGCCCGGGCACGTCCGGATCCCGCACCGACCACTGCTTCGACCCATAGCTGGGGCGCCAGCGGTAGTTCCACTGCTCGATTCCGAGTTCGGCTCCACTCGCTGCGCCCGCGGCGAGTTCGAAGTCGAACTCCAACCGCAGCCCATCGCGCTCGACCCGCGCGTCGGTGAGCGCCTTGCCCCCGCCGGTGTAGCGGAACCGGTGGATGCCGCCCTGGCCGAGCCCCTTCCGGCCGTTTCCGTTCCAGCCGTTGAGCCCGGTAGCGTAGACCTGCCCGTCGGCAGGATTGACCCGCGCACGGTGAATCCCGGTCGAGGCGTCGAGTCGCAACCGCACGATGGCTGCCTGGGGGATGCCGTCCACCTCCTGGACCATCGTGTAATACAACCACCCCTTGCCGAAGCTCGTGTGGAGCAGCTTGCCCGACAGCGGCCCCCAGCGCGGGTCATCGACCCATACCTGCCCCCCGGAGGAGTTGTCGTAGTCCTGCGGCATCCAGATGATCGGTTGGTCGAAAGTCTTCGGCGGCACCACGTCGCCCGGGTCGATCCGCCCCCCGTCGGGCGCCCACTTGCCAGGGCGGGCGTGGGTCTGCGCGTAGCCGTAGAAGCCTCCGGGCTCGCAGAGGCTCACTTTCGACGCCGGCATCCAGTTGCCCTGGTTGTCGCTCACGGTGGGGCGGCCGTCGGGCATCATCCCCATGCCGTTGGGCGTGCGGAAGCCCGTGCAGTAGACCTCGCGCCGCGTCCCGTCGGGCGAGACCTTGATCACCGCCCCCGGCAGCGCGTAGTCGGTGTACTGCCCCGCTTTCGCGTAGTAGAAGTTTCCCTCGCCGTCGACCTGCAGGTCGAAGTTGTAGGCGTGGAAGAAGGTCGAGACATCGGTGTCGGCGCTGAAAGACTCGTAGAAGTCGGCTTCGCCATCGCCGTTGAGATCCCTCAGGCGGGTGATGCGATCTTTGCAGGTGACGTAGATGAGCCCATCGACCACCTGCAAACCGAAGGGCTCGTACAGGCCCGCTGCGAAGCGCTTCCAGCGCGGCGCATCCGATGCGACCCCGGACACCACCCAGATGTCGCCCCCGTGGGTCGAGACCACCATGCGCCCGTCGGGAAAGAAGGCCAAGGCCGTGGTGCGGAACCACACGTTCCACGGGTTCTCCTTCGGGGGGAGTTCGACCGTGTCCAACACGTAGCCCCCCGCAGTCGCTTCCTCTCCGCGCCGCACGCTGGTGACCAACTCGACCGGCCAGCGGAGCGCGCCACCGGCGATGTACTGGAGCGGCGAACGCGCCTCGGGGAGGGACGCGAAATAGGTCGAGAAGGCCAGCGCCTCCGCCTCGCCCTCGCCGGCGATCCGGACGAGGCGCACCTCCCGCGGCCCATCGGCAGCCCGCAGGGTGAGGATGATCCTCCCACCCTCGTCCGCCGCCAATTGGGCAACGCTGCCCCCACCCTCGACTTCCAATCCCGCCGCGACAAAGCGCCCGATCGCCCCGCCGTCCCTGCGGGCGACGACCGCGACCGGGCCGGCCTCGCCGAGTTTGAATGCGTTCGCGCCGGGCGCGAGGTTGCCGCTTGCGCGATCCGCGCCGCCCGCGAGTTCGGCGACGCACAGCTTCAGTTCGCGCCCGGAGGCGACATGGAATCGGTGCTCGATCGCCCCGTAGCCCGGTGCTTTCGATGGCATCTCGTGAACCTCCCGCCCGTCGATCCGGTAGGCTAAGACCACGCGGTCGCCGTGCAGATAGTGGCCGTGGTAATCGAACCACCCCCGCGGCATCGGCCCGCGCGGGAGCAGTTCCTGGGTCGGGTAGTCGAAGGTTCCGCCGTGCGCCCAACGCCACGCCTGCAGGCCCTCGATCGAATCCCCGTCCGGCTCGGGAACGCCCTCGCCTCGCTCGCGGTAGTGGTGCGTCCCGAGCAGATTCAAATAGCCACCGCTCCAAAGTCCAGCGCCATCCATCGAATGCAGATCGTAAGCGATCGTGGTCGCGTCGCCGAGGTCGATCGTCAGGACGCTCGGGATCTCCCGCCCCAACTGCGATGCCAGGGCCGGCCCGAAGTCGCGTCGCCGCCGATCCTCCGGCTGGACGGCGACGTTGACCGTCGGCAACTCCTCGAGGTAGCCGTCGTGCACCTCGACAAAATCATCGCGCTGAGGTCGCATGAACTCCTCGCGGATGTAGTGGATGACCGCGTAGCGCTCCTCCGGAGTCATCCACGTCTGCGCCCCCATGAGACCGTTGCCCTCGGTGAGGGTCTTGAACATCGAATACGGATCGGAGCCGAATTTGAGTTCGTCCGCGCCGAAGGCGCGAGCGATCGGCAGCGATGCCGCCTTGCCGTCAGCGCCGTGGCAGTTCACGCACATCGCCGCGTAGATCTCCCGGCCGCGAACGAGCGAGGCCTCGCCCCACTCCTGGATGATTCCAGCGTGATCGACGGCGTTCGGCGGTTCGGCGGCGAGGGCGCACCCCAGCGCGACGGCGGCGGTCATCGTTCTCGAGGCGAGGGCGAAACTGGAGGTGGTGTTCACGGCGGTGGTGGGTGGGGGCGCAACTGTATGCGGTCCAGTCGCCGTTCCTAGCCCGAATCGATCACCAAGCTCCGGGCTGTGGCTCGCCCTCGTTGACGCTGAGGGTGTTGGCGTGGTGACCGGCTCGGGCAGGGCGTTCACCCAGCCGCTTCGCCTGTCCCTGCCGCCGCCTACTCAGCCTCAACGACTGGCGGCGCCTCGCCTGCGGATGTGGTGATCGATCCGGGCTAGGGCGGATTTGCCAACAGGCGGCGGCGACCGCCCCCTCGTTGTCCCGATGGCCTCCCCTCCTGCGAGATCCTCTCGCATTGGAGTTCAGAATGGATTCCTGCTTTGCCCTAACCCCTTGAATTGGCGGCGCAGCCGGGGTCATTGGTTCCCCATGACCAAGCTCACCCGGTTGCTAGCCGTCCTCGTCGCTGCGGGGACCACGATTCCCGCCTCCGCCGAGGAGCACCCGAACATCCTGTTGATCTGTGTCGACGACCTCCGGCCCGAGCTGAACTGTTTCGGCGTCGACTACATCCACTCGCCGAACATCGACGCTCTGGCGGCGCGCGGCCGGGCGTTTTCGCGCCACTACGTGCAGGCGCCGACCTGCGGTGCCTCGCGCTATACCTTGCTCACCGGGCGCTACGGTGGCGCGAGCAATGGCGCGCTCTTCCAGCGCGCCGGGCAGATCGCCAAGGACCCGGAATCGGTTCCGCCCTCGATGCCCGCCTATTTCCGCACCCACGGCTACACGACGGTGTCGGTGGGCAAAGTTTCGCACCACCCGGGTGGCCGCGGAGGCGGGAACTGGGACGATGACGGCAGCCCGGAGATGCCACTGTCGTGGGACCGCCACCTCCTCCCGGCGGGCGACTGGCAGCACCCGCGCGGCTGGATGCACGGCCTCGCCAACGGCGAGATCCGCAGGAACGCCAAGGACATGGATGTCTTCCAGGCGCTCGAAGGCGAGGACGCCATCTATCCCGACGGCCCGAACACCGACGAGGCGCTGCGCCAGCTCGGCCTCCTCGCCGCCGACCGCGAGAAACCCTTCTTCCTCGCCTTCGGGATCCTCCGTCCCCACCTCCCCTTCGGCGCCCCTAGCAAGTACTTGGAACACTACAAAGGCGCCCTGCTGCCCCCGACCCCACACCCGGGCAAGCCGGCGGGCAAGACGACTTGGCACGGTTCGGGCGAGTTTATGAAGTACAACCGTTGGGGCCGGAACCCGAACACGGATCCGGAGTTCGCCCTCGCGGTGCGCAGGCACTACGCCGCCTGCGTCAGCTATGCCGACGCGCAAGTCGGCCGGATGCTCGCGGAGTTGGACGGGCTCGGCCTGCGCGAGAAGACGGTCGTCGTCCTCTGGGGCGACCACGGCTGGCACCTCGGCGAGCACGCCATCTGGGGCAAGCACGCCCTGTTCGAAGAGTCGCTCCGCTCGCCGCTCATCATCAGCGCCCCGGGGATGGGGCAGCCGGGGGAGGCCAGCGACGCGGTGGTCGAGACCTTGGACCTCTTCCCCACCCTCGCCGCCCTCGCCAAGCTGCCGGCCCCAGACTTTGTTCAAGGCACCTCGCTCGCCCCCCTGCTGGCCGACCCCGCCGCCGCGGGACACGACGCATTCTCCTACAACGGCGGCGCCAAAACGGTGCGCACCGCTACCCACCGCCTGATCGCTCACCGGGACGGCCACCTCGAACTCTATGACCACCGCTCCGCCGCCGGCGAGACGGAGAACCTGGCGGAGGCGCAACCGGACCTCGCCGAGGCGCTGGCCGAGAAGATCGCGGCGCGATTCCGCTGAGCACACCCGTTGGGTTTTCTCACCGCTGGCAGTGTTGGGGCGAGCATGCCCGCCGACCGCGCCTTCGCCCTCGACGACCCGGACCTGCGCCGCTTCGTTCGGTCGCTGATCCCCACCGAGGTGGATGCCGACGAGGTCGTGCAGCGCACCGCCATCGCCGCGTGGCGGAAGTTCGACCAGTTCGACCCGGCCACGAACTTTATGAGGTGGGCGTGTGTGATCGCCCGCTTCGAGGCGCTCGCCTACCGCCGCAAGATGGCCCGAGACCGCCTCGTCTTCCGCGAGGATATCCTCGAGCTGATCGCCGACGAGGGCGCTGAGGAGACGGACCTGCGCAGGCGCGAACACCAGGCGCTGGAGGAGTGCATGGAGCAGCTCGATCCCCGCCAACAGCAGTTCCTGACGCTCGCCTATACGCCCGGCGTCAAGGTCAAGGAGCTGGCCGAGCGCGCGGGCTCCACCGCGGAGGCCTTCTACATGCGCCTCAAACGCCTGCGCGACCGCCTCGGTCGCTGCATCGAATCCAAACTCACCCCCGCCGCCGGAGACGCATGAGCAACCAAGGCATCGCCGGCACCCCACCGGACCCCATCGACCGCTACCTCGACGGAACGATCACGCCCGCGGAGTTCGCGATCCTCGAGTCCGAGCTCGCCTCGAGCCCCGGACTGCGGGCGGAGTTCCGCCGGCGAGCAGCGTTGGAGAGCAACCTGCGGGAAGCCTTCGGGCATGCTGGAGACGAGGCTCCGGGCGGCGCGTGGCTCGCGGTCCGCCCCGCACCCGCAGTGCGGTCTCCGGCTAGGGACCGTGTGCCCGCCTTCTACCGCACCGCCGCCGCAGCGGCGGTCGCGTTCACCCTCGGCGCCGCCCTCATCCACTGGACCTCGCCAGGCGAACCGGCAGCACGCCCCCGCGCGGACGCCCCGCCGGAGACCGAGGAGGCAGTCGCCGAGGGCTTCGCCGTGGTCGCGCGCCTGATCGACGCGGAATGGGCCGACGGGGCCCCGTCCTACTCCGAGGGCGAGACGCTCGGTGCGGACAGGCTGGAGATCGCCGGCGGTGCCGCTGAACTCCAGTTCTTCTCCGGCGCCACGATGAGCATCGAGGGGCCGGCGCGCATCTCCCTCCGCTCCGCCTGGGAGGCGACCTGTGAGGAGGGCGCGATCCGCATGCGCGTCCCCCCCGCCGCCCGCGGCTTCAAGCTGAACGCCCCGGCGACGGAGATCGTCGACCTCGGCACCGAGTTCGGCCTCGCCGTCGAGGCCGGCGCCGCCCAGGTCGAGGTCTTCGACGGCGAGATCGAAGTCAGCCACCGCGGCGCCGGCGCCCGGCTCCTGCGCGCTGGCGGCGCCCTCGACCTGCCTCCCGGTGCCGCCCCGCGCGAGCTCCGGGCCGGCGGCGCCGCGTTCCCCGATCCCTCGCGCTTCGACGCCGCACGGAGCCAGCGCATCACCGTCGCGGCCGGCCGCGCCCGAGCCCACCGCGAAGCGCTCGCCTCGGACCCGCGCCTGATCGCGTTCTACTCGTTCGAGGGCGACGGCCAGACCGCCGCCAATCTCGCGCGCGACGCTGCACCCGAAACCCACGGGACGCCGGTCCTCGCCGAGCGCACCTCCGGACGCACCTCCGGTGTCGACGCCGCGTTCGAATTCGGTCGCCCCGGCTCCCGCGTCCGCGTCAATCTGCCGGGCGAGTTTCCCGCCCTCACCTTCGCCGCCTGGGTGCGCATCGATTCGTTAGACCGCCGCTACAGCGCCCTGTTCATGGGCGACGGCTACGAGACCGGCGAGCCACATTGGCAGATCCGCGAGGACGGGCGCCTGATGCTCTCCGTCATGGTCGATGACGCGGGCAGGCACCCGCTCTACCCGGAGAAGAGCCGCTACCATCACGTGTACTTCTCGCCGCCGATCTGGGAGCACCGGATGGGGGGCCGATGGTTCCACCTCGCCTCGACCTTCGACCCGGATCGATCGGAGGTCTGCCACTACCTCAACGGCGAACAGGTTTCGCTCGAGCCGATCGAACCTCTGTTCAGGGTCCGGACGCTCCGCATCGGCAACGCGGAGATCGGCAACTGGGGGGAGCCGTTCCGCAAGGACCCCACCTTCGCCATCCGCAACCTGAACGGCCGGGTCGACGAGATCGCCGTGTTCGAAGCGGCGCTCGACGGCGGGGAGATCGCCGAACTCTACCGGCGGAGCCGCCCCCTCTCTCACTGAGTTCCATGACGCAGCGCCGCCCCCCTTCACCCGCCTGCCAGCCCCACCGTCCGAGCGCCCGGCGGCGCCCCTCCCTCCCGGCCTTGTTTGATCCGGCCCGAGCGCCACACCACCCTTCCCCCCACGACAGATGACCCCCTCCGCCCAGGCCCTCCTCGCCACGATCGCCACCGCCCTGTGGGCATCCCCCGCAGCGCCTGCGGCCATCGATTTCGAACGCGAGATCGAACCGCTCCTCGCCGAACATTGCCTCGACTGCCACGGCCCCGACAAGCAGAAGGCGAGCCTGCGTGTCGACCGCCGCGCCGACCTGCTTCGCGGCGGCGACGGCGGCTTCCCGGCGATCATTCCCGGAGATCATGCGAAGAGCCACCTGATCGAGCGCGCCACCAGCACCGACCCCGACGAGCGCATGCCCCCGAAGGGCGAGCCTTTGACCGCCGAAGAGATCATCCTCCTCAAATCGTGGATCGATGCGGGGGCGGAGTGGCCAGGCCAGATGGACGCCGTTGCCGAAGCGAGCAGCGACCACTGGTCGTTCCAGCCGGTCACCCGGCCCGCGGTGCCCCCGGGCGCCACGCATCCCGTGGACGCCTTCTTGGACGCCCGGCTGAAGGAGGCCGGCCTCGAACCGAACGGCGTCGCCGACCCGAGATCGTTGGTGCGCCGCGCGGCGATCACCTTGACCGGCCTGCCGCCCGCGCCCGAACGGGTGACCGCGTTCCTC
This sequence comes from Verrucomicrobiia bacterium, assembly GCA_030430255.1. Classification (GTDB taxonomy): domain Bacteria; phylum Verrucomicrobiota; class Verrucomicrobiia; order Verrucomicrobiales; family DEV007; genus JAUIGD01. The sequence goes on along the minus strand of JAUIGD010000050.1, from coordinate 2,326 downwards.
GGCGACTATCAAAACGATGCCGACCAGGCCTACGACGAGCTGGTCGACGAGCTGCTCGCCTCGCCCCACTTCGGCGAGCGTTGGGCGCAGCACTGGCTCGACGTCATCCGCTGGGCGGAGTCGAACGGTTCCGAGGCCAACCTCTACCGCAAGAACGCGTGGCTCTACCGGGACTATGTCGTCCGCGCCTTCAACGAGGACGTCCCCTACGACCGGTTCGTCCGCGAGCAGATCGCCGGCGACTCGCTCGGGACCGGCGAGGCCACCGGCTTCCTCGTCGCCGGCCCCCACGTCCCCGCCGCGACCGTCGGCCGCGAACCCGCCGCCATCCGCCAGGCGCGCGCCGACCGCATGGACGAGATCATGCAGACCGTGGGCGCCTCGATCATGGGCGTCACCATCGGTTGCGCGAGGTGTCACCATCACAAGTTCGACCCGATCACCATCCAGGACTACTATGCCATGAGCGCGGTCTTCCAGGACGTCGAGTTCGGCAGCCGCTCCCCCGAGTTCGGCGAGGACCACCCGCGCCGCCGGCGAGGGCGAGAGATATGGCGCGACATCGCAGAGGCCCGCCGGGCGCTGCGCCCCACCGGCGCCTGGGAGGAGGATTGGGGCGCCTTTCGCGAACTCCATTTCGCCCCGGTCACCACCTCCGCCATCCGCATCCGCTTCAAAATGAAGAACGTCGGCCTCGACGAGGTCGAACTTTTCGCCGACGCCGGAGGCAGCGAGAACCTGGCGCTGGCGACGCGCGGAACTCGCATCTCGGGCTATCCGGAGAAGGGCATCGAGGGGCGCAACCCGATCGAACGCGTCAACGACGGCGAGTTCGGCACCATGACCTGGCGGGCACGGAGCGAGGGCGGGGAGAAGCCGTGGCTGCGTCTCGACTTCCCGGGACCGACGCCCGTCGCGCGCCTGCGCCTCAGCAGCAACCGCGAGTACTTCTACGACACCGACTACCTCGAGAAGAAGCCGAACCTGCCGCGCTACGAGTTCGACCTCGACATCCTCGCCGAAGACGGGAGCTGGCAGCCGTGGACGGGGACCTGGGCCGCCAACACGAAGCACAACGAACAGCACCCGGAGCGCAAAGGGTCGCTCGCGGCGATCCGGGCCGCCATCGCCACGCTCGCTGAGGAAGGCCCGCGCCCCAGCTTCGTCGGGCGCTTCATCGAACCCGTCACGACCCACGTCCTCCAGCGCGGTAGCCCGGAGAACCCGCGCGACGAGGTGGCCCCCGCGGGACCCGAAATCCTCGGCGGCGGGCTCGGCCTGACCTCGGCGTCGCCGGGACGCGAGCGCCGCGCCGAATTCGCCGAATGGATCAGCAGCCCCGAGAACCCGCTCGCCTCGCGGGTCATGGTGAACCGGCTCTGGCACCACGTCTTCGGCGCCGGCATCGTCCCCACCACCAGCGACTTCGGCACCGCCGGCGCTCCACCCACCCACCCCGAACTGCTCGACTGGCTCGCCGCTGAATTCGCCGGCGACGGGATGGCTTGGTCGATGAAGGGCATGATCCGCCTGCTGGTCACCAGCGAGGCCTTCAAGCGTTCGAGTCTGCCCGATGCAGCCGCCCTGCGCGCCGACGCCGGCTCCACTTTGCTCTGGCGGTTCCCGCCGCGCCGGGTCGAAGCCGAGGTCATCCGCGACGCCATCCTCCAAGCCAGCGGCAAACTCGACCCCCGCCTCGGCGGTCGCAGCTACCGCATCCACAACGAGAAGGCCACCTATGCCCAGTGGCAGGTGGTGGACAACCACGGCCCCGAGACCTGGCGCCGGATGCTCTACCAGGAACGCATGCGCCGCGTCGACGACCAGATGTTCACCGCCTTCGATTTCCCCGACTGCGGCCAAGTCCGCGCCAAGCGCCCCGTCTCCACGACCCCGCTCCAGGCGCTGAACCTGATGAACAGCGAGTTTGTCGTCGGTCAGTCCAAATTCATCGCCGCGCGCGCCGCGGAGGAGGGCGGTTTGGCCAGGGCCTTTGAGCTGCTGTTAGGCCGGGCGCCCACCGCGGCGGAGATCGAAGCATGCGAAGGCGTGGGGCTGGAGCTGGTGTGCCGAAGTTTGATCAACTCGAACGAGTTCGCCTTCCTGCCGTGATGGAGAAGCAGAGGCGGGGGGTGCCTGAGATCAATGAGCTGTCGGGGCTCGTTGTTGATCGGGCGGTGAAAACTCACATGACTCTGCGGCCGGGATTGCTGGAGTCGGTATATCACCGGATTCTGGCGTACGGGCTACGAAAGGCGGGGCTAGAGATAGCGACGGAAGTGCCGATTCCCGTCGAGTGGGAGGGCCACCAGATCGACGAGAGTTT
>JAUIGD010000505.1 GCA_030430255.1 Verrucomicrobiia bacterium | reverse complement strand
TCATCGGCGTGCGGATCTCGTGGCTCATGTTGGCGAGGAAGCGGCTCTTCTCGCGGTTCGCTTTCTCGGCTGACTCCAGCGCGCTCTCGAGCAGCTGTTGGGCGTGGATCCGTTCGGAGATGTCGTTGAAGGTGATGACGGCGGAGGTGCGGCCGCCGTCGGCGACCGGGAAGCAGCGGAACTCGACGGGGAAGCTGGTGCCGTCGCGGCGCCAGAACACCTCGCCGTCGCTGGACAGCCGTTCGCCGGCCTGCTGCGCCCGGTAAATGGGGCAGTCCGCGACCGGGTAGGGGCTGCCGTCGGCGCGGGTGTGGTGCAGCAGCTGGTGCATGTTGCCGCCGGTGAAGTCGTGGGACGGCGGGTAGCCGAGGAGCTCGGCGCAACGGGCGTTGGCGAAGGTGCATTCGCCGTTCGCGTCGATGCCGTACATCGCTTCGCCGGCGGAGTCCAAGATGTGGTCGAGGCGCCGCCGCTGCTCCTCGGCCAGCGCTTTGGCATCGGCCTCTTTCGCGGCGTCGACCCGCAGTTGGATCGCCGAGCTGGCGGCTTTGGCGAGGTCGCGGATGATGTCGAGGTCGCGCTTCGACCAATCCCGCGGCGCGTGGTCGATGACGCAGAAGGAACCGAGGACTTCCCCGCCGGGGCTGCGGATCGGGAACCCGGCGTAGGCGATGACGTCGAGCTCGGCGATCGCGAGGTTGTCGCGCAACCGGTCGTCCTCGCGGGCGTCGGCGACCACGAGCGCCTCGTCGCCGCCGACCACATACTGGCAGAACGAGTGGCTGAGCGGGGTTTCGCGACGGTCCGCGTGGGGGGCGGGGAGGCCGCACTGGCTGACGAAGAACTGCCGGTCGCGCGCCACCAGCGAGACGAGGGCGACCGGCGCGCCGATCGCCATCGTCGCGATCCGCGTCAGCCGGTCGAAGCCCTCCTCGCCGGGCGAGTCGAGGAGCTGGGTCGCCCCGAGCGCGGCGAGGCGCTCGGCGCGGAGCACCGCCGCGGGAGGAGAGGAAGGGGTTCCCATGCGGATCCGGTAGCACGGGGAGGGCGGCGCGGTCGACCAATCATTCGCCGGCGGCGCGTTTCCGCGGGGCCTGCTCCGGCTGCTGGCTGCGGCGGGGCGACCCGGGCAGGTGCGGCTCCGGGAGGGCGCGTTCCTCGCCCCACCTGCGCTCGGGCCGTGCGGCGGTCGAGACGGCGAGCGGCGGTGTCTTGGGGATGTAGACGCGCAAGACGCCGTCGAGCTGGTCGTAGCGCAGCAGTTCGGTGTCGGCGTCTTGCGGCAGCGCGAAGCGGCGGAGGTAGAGCCCCAGCTGCCGCTCGATCCTCAGGTAGCGTCGCCCCGCCTCGGCTGGCCGCTGCGCCTTGCGGGCGCGGATCTCGAGGGCGTCGTCGCGGACGTCGACCTCGACGTCTTCGACCGGCACGCCGGGGATGCCGGCGAGGATGAGGTATTCGAATTTGTCCTCGCAGATATCCACCGGGAACGGGAGCCGTCCGGATGGTTGCTGCTCGCTTTCGCCGCTCTCCGGAGCGGCCTCGGGCTCGATCTCGGCAAAGGGGCGCCAGCGGGGCGCGTCGGGAGGGCCGGGGTCATTGGGGGCGGTCATGGGAGATGGGTGTCTCGGGTTTTGGGATGGTGTTAGGAGGAGGTCGCCGCGGCGATCCGCAACGCTTCACCGATGGCGATCTGACCCCGGCCGGCGGCGTTGAGCGCCGAGGCGCCGAGCGAGACGACTCCGCGCTCGCGGGCGGATTCACGCAGGAGGGGTTCGCCGAGCTCGTCGAAGAGGGCGGAGCGATCCGCATCGCCGAGCAGCCAAGGTTCGAACAGGCCGACGAGGCCCCGCGACCCGGTCTGCCAGCATGCCTCGCAGCCCGCCGCGGAGCGCCACGCGCCACCGTCGGGGATGGGGATGCCCAATCGTTCGAGCTGACGTTCGCCTTCGGTGCCCAGCTCGGAGGGGCGGGCGCAATCGGCGCAGATGCGGCGGGCGAGGCGCTGGCCGATCACGCCGCGGAGGGCGGCGCCCAGCTCGTAGCTGCTGGCGCCGAGGCTGCGCAGGCAGGTCGCGGCGCCGACGGCGTCGCGGCTGTGCACCGTGCTGATGACGAGGTGGCCGCTGAGGGCGGCGTCGATGGCGGCCGCGCAGGTTTCGGGATCGCGGATCTCACCGACGAAGAGCACATCGGGATCGTGGCGCAGGGCGGCGCGGAGGCCGGACGCGAACGATTCCGCACCGCGGCCGATCTCGACTTGGGTGACGTGGTCGAGGAACTGCTCGGCGGGATCCTCGAGGGAGATGACGTTGCGGTGGCGGCCGACGAGGCGGTCCAGGAGAGCGTAGGCGGTGGTCGTTTTCCCAGCTCCGGTACAGCCGGCGACGAGGAGCAGGCCGTCGCCGGTGGCGAGCAGGTCCTCGATCGGGGAGAGGGTCGCCTCGTCCATGCCGAGTTTGGCGAGGTCGAAGTCCGCGGCATCGGGTTGGGGGAGCCGCAGGGAGACCTTGCTGCCGCGGTTGGACTCGATCGAGGAAACGCGGACCACGAGATCCTTGCCGTGGCGGCCTTCGGACCGGGCCGATCCGCCCGTGGGGTCGATGCCGGCGGCGACCTGGATCGCGCGGCACAGCGCGGCGCCGACCTCGCGGCGCAGGTCGGCGAGCGGGTGCACCCGCCCGTCGATGCGGCAGCGGATGTGGTAGCGCTGCGGGCCGGGATCGAGGTGGAGGTCGGTCGCTTGCAACCGGGCGGCCTCGGCGAACAGGACGTCGAGCGCATCCGAAGCGTCGCCCTCTTCGGACAGGGAGGCGAGGGCGTCGCGGAGCGGTGGGGAATCGGGCGACTTCATGGGGAGGTCGAAGGAAGCGTGCCGCCCCCCAAGCCACGTCGGCTCGGGGGGCGGCTGGGGCGCCCGCGTGGGGAGTAGGAGGGAGGCGGGCGCCGTCGTGCGGGATCAGTTGTCGACGGCATCGCCGATCGCGTCGCGGACCTCGTCAGCGGTGTCGCCGATCGCGTCGCCTGCCTCTTCAGCGGCGTCGCCGATCGCGTCGCCGGCATCGTCCAAAGCATCGCGCACCGGGGTGCGGGCTTCGTCGGTCGCATCTTCGATGGCGTCACCCGCATCCTCGGCGGCGTCGTCCAGGGCGTCACCGGCGTCGTCCAAGGCGTCGCCCAGCGGGTCGTCGGCGTTGTCGGTCGCGTCATCGAGGGAGTCGCCAGCGTCTTCGATGGCGTCTCTGACGGGCTCGTCCTCTTTGCAGCTGACCAACGTCAAGGTGGTCAAGGGGAGGGCGGCGAGCGCGGCGATCAGGGTGTTGCGTTTGATTTTCATGGTGCAGGTTCGGTGTCGGGTGGTGTTCGGTGCGTGCGGATTACTAGCAAGTGGTTAGGTGACAACCTTTTTCCCCGTCAGCAGGGAGACGACGAGGAAGATGAGGAAGAGGCCGAAGCAGACTTTGGCCAGCCAGGCGAGGGAGCCCATGATGCCGGTGAAGCCGAGCAGGCCGGCGATGAGGGCGAGGACGATGAAGGTGACGGTCCAGTTTAACATGGTGGTATCGGGTTCAGGTTCGGTTTGTCGTGGTGAGGTGCGGCCGGTGCCGCGCTCTGTTGCCCCATTCTCTCGCAGCCGCTGTGCCAAGCGGTTTGGATTTGTCGCAACCCGTTTATAGTTAAAAGGTGGTGAAAGATTTGATCGGCTCGGATGGCGGCGCTCGACGGGCAGAGGGTTGCAGCTTGCAAGGGGGGTGCCGTGCAGTTTTGCAAGGCTCACGAGGCGATGACCCGCTCCACCCGGTGCCAGCTCGGCATCTTGGCGCAGACGATGCGGAATACCATGAGCAGCGGCAGCCCGATGAGCATGCCGGGGATGCCCCAGAACGCGCCCCAACAGAGCACCCAGAGGAACACCACGATGGGGTTCAGGGTGAAGCGCCGGCCGATGATCATGGGCGTGATCAGGTTGCCCTCGAGGGAGGTCAGCCCGTAATAGACCAGCGGCGGCAGCAGGATCTGGGCGGAGTTTGGGAAATTCATGGCCGCGACGAGGA
>JAUIGD010000504.1 GCA_030430255.1 Verrucomicrobiia bacterium | reverse complement strand
CTTGAGGTCGTCGAGAGGAGCCCGCTTCTCCACGCCCGATTCGTCGCGGTAGCTGACGAACCCGATCCCCTGCTTGTCCCACTTGCGCTTGTCGATGAGAAACACGCTGTCGAACGGGATCCGGACCCCGCGGTCGGTGGTGAACGATTCCGCATCGGCCCGGAGCACACGGCTGCGGTTGACCACGGTCCAGACCGCCACCGCCGCGGCCAGCGCCCATAAGACTCCAGCGATCCCGAACTGCATGGCGATCTCACCGCGGGTGTGGTATTTGGCCTTGTTACCCCACCCCTTGCGTCCGGTCGTCGGGCCGTAGAGCCCCCACTCGCGCGGCTTCTGAGCCGCATCGAACGCGTTCTTGAGAGTGGCCCGGCGCCCCTTCGCGGCATCGCCATCCGCCCCCGAGGCTCGCCGCGTAACGCTCCCACCCCTCGCCCTCCGAATCCGCACCCACGCCGGCCGAGAAGGCCTGACGGACGGCTTCTTCCCCCTCGGCCTCAATGTACTCGGCGGCATCGTTGGACTCCTTGAATTCGTCCCAAGGCATCGGCTTGCCCCCCTCCGCGTGCGCCTCCCGAATCAGCGCGATCTCCGTCTCGTCGTCGAGCCCGGCGTCGGAGAAATGCTTCCCCTTGGCAAACTCCTCCCAGCTCGAACCCTTGGCGGCCGCCTCGAACGCCTCCTGCGCCAACGCCAACCGGTTCTTCTTCGGCCACGCGAACTTGCCATCATAAAAGAACCATGCGCCGAACGCCACGAGCATCGCGAAGATCATCGCCATGCGCCGGTAGAACCAAGGGGCGATCTTGCAGACAATGGGTTCGTCTTCAGGCATTTGCCCGCTCCGTTAGCCCGAGCCTCGCCCGGCTGCAAGGCCCGCGTTCCGAGCCTGCGCGCGCCACTTGCGAAGCCGCGCAGCCGAGCCGACAGGGATCCGACAATGCCCTTCGAACTCCCCGATCGCCAGCAGCCGATGCCCTCCCCGGCCGCGGCCAGGCTGCGGGCCCTCCTGCCCCCGCCTGTCCTCGACGACCGCGGGCTCGGCGCGCTCGCCACACGCTCCGCCGCGCTCACGCGCCAGCGCTTCGGCAAGACCATGCGGATGTTCGCCCCGCTCTACCTATCCAACGAGTGCGTCAACAACTGCGCCTACTGCGGCTTCTCGCGCGATAACCCCATCCTGCGCGTGACCCTCACCGTCGACCAGGTGCGGAGCGAAGCCGAACACCTCGCACGCCTCGGATTCCGCAGCATCCTCCTCGTGGCGGGCGAACACCCCCGCTTCGTGTCCGAGGGATACCTCGAGGAGTGCATCGCCGCGATCCGCGACTTCGTCCCCTCGGTCGCCCTCGAGGTCGGCCCGATGGAGGAACCGGAGTACGCGAGGATGGTCGCCGCGGGATGCGAGGCGCTGGTGGTCTATCAAGAGACCTACGACCGCTCCGCCTACCGCGAGCTCCACACCGCCGGCCCCAAGAAGGACTTCCAGTGGCGCCTCGAGTGCCCGGAACGCGCCTACGCCGCCGGTTTCCGGCGCATCGGCATCGGCGCCCTGTTCGGGCTCGCCGACCCGCGCTCCGAAGCCGAGGCCCTCGGCGCCCATCTCGACTTCCTCCAGCGCCGCTGTTGGAAGGCGACCTACACCGTCGCCTTCCCGCGCCTGCGCCCCGCTGCGGGCGGGTTCACCCCGCGCACGACGCCCTCCGATCGCGAGTTCCTGCAACTCGTGTGCGCCTTCCGCCTGGCCTTCCCCGATGTCGGCATCGTGCTCAGCACCCGCGAGCCCGCCCGCCTCCGCGATGCGGCCGCCCCGCTCGGGATCACCCACATGAGCGCCGGCAGCCACACCGAACCGGGCGGCTATACCGGCGAAGGTGCGGATGACCTCCACCTGACGGTGCGGGGCCGCCGCGTCGAGCTCGAACCGGACGCCGACGGGCAGCGGTCGTGCGCCACCGGCCAGTTCGGGATCGCCGACGAACGCACGCCCGCCGAGGTGGCCGCCATGTTGGCGGAGCTCGGGCTCGAACCGGTCTGGAAAGACTGGGATTCCGCCATCCTCGGTGCCGCCGCCCTCCCCGCCCTCACCCCATGACCTTCTCCCTCAATGGATCGCCCACCTCGGACTATGAAGCCCCGCTCAGTGTCGCCGCGCTGCTCGAGGAGCTGCAGCTCGCCGGCAGCCCGGTGCTGGTCGAACTCGACGGCGTCGCACTGCGCCCGCGCGAGTTCGCGACCCGGCAGATCGGCGACGGCAGCCGCGTCGAAATCCTGAGGGTCGCGGCGGGCGGTTGAACTTCCGCGTTTCCCGCCGCAGCGAACGGGCCTAGCATGCGCCCCGACCATGCCGGACCAAGACGACATCGCGTCCCGAAACCCCGATCCGACGGAGCGTGGCGCTGACGCGCCCACCCCGTTGCAGCGGCGCATCCTCTGGCGGGCCATCACCGGTGTCGCCATCGCCGTGATCTCCGCCCTCGTCGTCGGCGCGATCGCCGTCGTCGGCAACGTCCTCGGGTTCCTCCAACCCGTGCTGGTGCCGCTCGCCGTCGCCGGCATCCTCGCCTACCTCCTCGACCCGGTCGTCCGCTGGGCGCGGGCGAAAAAGTTCTTCGGGCGCGACCTCACCCGCCTACAGGCCGTCCTGCTCGTCTTCTTCCTCACCACCGCGGCGATGGCGCTCGCCTCGATCTTCATCATCGCCCCCGCCGTCAGCAAGTTCACCCAGCTGTTCGACCGGAAGGCGAAGATCGTCCAGGACGCCGAACGCGTGCTGCGCGACTTCAACCAGAACCTCGTCTGGCTCGAAAACTCGCTCGGCTTCGGCGGCGGCGACGATGCGGATGCGGATGCGGAGAGCGGCGCCGAACCGGGCGGTGACGAAGACGCCGAAAACCCGGGCGATGCGCCGCCGACCGACGCCCCCCCGGAACCCCGCACCGACGGCACCATGGACGGGAACCCCTTCTACTCCCCCGAAACGGGAGCCGGGGACGCCGGCGAATCCTCCCCCACCGCCGATGCCGCCGGCCCTCCCGGCACCGACGCCGCGATGGCCGACACCGAGCCCAGAAGTCAGCTGTGGGGCGGTTTTCTCGATTGGCTCAAGAGCCCTGATACCGGCAAAGCCGCCCTCGCCTTCCTCGGCAAAGCCGCCAACGGCTTCTTCGGCGCGATGGGTTACATCGTCGGTTTCTTCTTGGTGCCCGTTTACCTCTTCTTCTTTCTTAAGGACGCTTCCGCCATCCGCGACGGTTGGAAAGACTACGTCCCCCTGCGCAACTCCGCCCTCAAAACGGAAGTCGTCGACATCCTCACCGAGGTGAACGGCTACCTGATCGCCTACTTCCGCGGACAGGTGCTCGTCAGCCTCATCGACGGGGCGCTCACCGGCATCATCCTCACCTTGATGGGGCTGGATTACGCCATCGTCATCGGGGTCTCACTCGCCGTCCTCGGCATCATCCCCTTCGTCGGGTTCATCGTCACCGCCATCCCGGCCGTCCTGATCGCCGCTTCCCAATCCGCCGCCGCCGGGTCCGACAACCCCCTCCTCTTCCCGCTCGCGGTCGGCTTGGTCTTCATCGCCGTTCAGCAGATCGATGGCATCTTCGTGCAACCGAAGATCGTCGGCGACTCCGTCGGCCTGCACCCGTTGACGGTCATCTTCTCCGTCTTGTTCTGGTCGCTCCTCATCGGGGGAATCTTGGGCGCCCTGCTCGCCGTTCCGCTCACCGCGGCCGTGAAGGTGCTGTTCCGCCGCTTCATCTGGGAACAAAAGCTACGCCCGAACGTGCTCGTCGTCCCCGAAGGGACGGTCTGAGAGGCCTCGCCCACGCTCGGCACCGCTCCGCCCGCCCCCGGATCACCCGACTCCGGCCGCCGATCTCCCGTTGCAGGACCGGGGACGCCCGCCCCGCCGAAGCGTCACCTAGCCTGGATCGATCACCACCTCCGCAGGCGAGGCGCTGCCATTCGTTGAGGCTGAGCAGGCGGCGGCAGGGACCGGTGAAGCGGCTGGGTGAACACCCTGCCCGAGCCGGTCACCACGCCAACGCCCTC
>JAUIGD010000503.1 GCA_030430255.1 Verrucomicrobiia bacterium | reverse complement strand
CGGCGAAGCGGATCACGATCCGGTCGGCGCCGCCTGTGCCGGCGCCGCTTTGGACTTCGACCGAGGTCGGTGCAGGGGCGGCCGACCAGGCTTCGGGCACCTGGTCGTTGCCCGCGCTGAGGGTCAGGTCGGCGGCGGTCACCGTGCCGGGCATCGCGGCGATGTCGATGAAGATGGCGTTGATGCCGGGCTGGTAGTTGGAGACGTTCGCGGCGGTGGCGGTCGCGCCGGGGCGCAGTGCGGTTTTGTCCGGTGCTGCCGGGTCGCCGGGAAAGCCGGGGGCGCCGCCGTAGAGGAAGCCCGCCTCGCCCACGGTGGCGGCGACGGCGAACGAATCGGAAAACGCGGTGGCGGGGCGGTTGCCGGAGAGGTCAGTGAGCGCGTCGGGCGAGATGGTGAGCGTGTAGATGCCGATGGGGAGCGGGGCGTCTGGCGCCAGAGTGATCTGCAGCGCACCCGGGGTGTAGCTCGGCGTGACGGCGAAAACGGCGCCTCCGCTATCGACGAGGGAGTACGCGGCAGCGGTGTTGGCCGCGACTGGGATCACCGGCTCCGAGAGGGCGACGGTCAGTTGGTCGAACGGCGCCTCCGGATCGTCGAGCGTCGCGACCGGCGCGACGGTATCGGTGCTGGTGCCGCCGAACTCGAGCGCGCCGATGTCATAGAATCCTGCGCCCCAAGTGTAGCGTACGGATGGCTGGCCGCCGATGTCGGCGAGGCCGTCGGCGGGGGCGAGGATGGTGAGCCAGTCGGCGTTGCTGAAGCCGGCGGTGGGCGAGAGGTTCGATCCGGATAGGTAGTCGAATTGGATCGAGCCGTCGTCGAACAGGGTCGCGGCGAACTGCACGTCGGTGATGTCATCGGTGTTGTTGGTGACATTCCAACGGATCACCGTGCGGTCGGCGAGGCGTTCGACGTAGATGCCGTCGGCGGGGTCCGTGGCGGTGCGGAGGGCGAAGTTGTCCCACAGCGGGGCGATGCGGAGGCGGTCGTCGAGGCGTTCCCTCGAGTTCGCTGCATCGCCGGCGGCGCTGTTGGTCGCGAACTGCAGCAGGCCATTGTCGGCGATCCAGACGGTCGAGTAGCTGACTTCGAAGAACTCGAACGGGACGGCGAGGGTGTGCTCGACGAGGTTGCTCCCGCCGGTGTCCGTGCCGCCGAGCGGGCTGTCGAAGACGGAGGCGACCGGCGGCACTTCGAGGTACGTGCCGGTGCCGGTGTTGGCGACGCCGGGGTCGTCCGAACGTTCATTGCCGCGGAGATCGGCGGGCAGAATGGCGAAGCGTTCACCGGCACCGGCGTCGATGGCCGGCGATCCCGCACGCAGCGAGAACAGATCGTCGGCGCCGCCATCGGTCATGGAGCCGGCCTGGTAACCGAAGATGTTGTCCGCGCCGTCGGGGTCGACGAACAGAGGGTCGGCGGCGATCGAATGGGCGGCGCCGCCGGTGGCGGCCCGCCAGGCGGCGAGGTCGGCGTATGGGGTGCCGGCGATGTCGCCGTAGGCGGCGGACCCGGTGGCGAGATGGACGAGATTGTAGTCGCTGCTGAAGGTGGCGTTGAGCGGTTCGGTCAACTCGATCGCCACCCCGGCATTGATGGCGATGATATTGTTGCGCAACACCCGCGTTCCGGCGGGGTCCTGGAGGCGGATGCCGACGCCGGCGTCCTGGTGGATCGTGTTGCTGCTGATTTGATTCTCGAAGCTAGGGTGGGTGATGAACAGGATCCCGCCGGCGCCGTTGTCATAGATCAGGTTGCTGACCACCTGCGACCCGAATTGCTGGGCGTTGCCGCCGATGCCGAAGGTCCCGTTCGAGTAGGAGACGTTGCGGGCGACGTATGCGCCGCTGAGCCAGGCCAGCTCGATGCCGAACTCGGTGTTGGCGTAGGTGCGGTTGTTGAAGACCTGGCCGCCCCCGTCGGCGGAGATGCCGACCCGGTTGAAGGCGGCGACGTTCCCCCCGCGCGCGTCGTCGACGCCGATCCAGCCGCCGGTGTTGCCACCGATCCAGAAGCCAATGTCGTTTTCGGTGGCGGTGTTGCCGTAGAGTTCGTTCTGTCCACCGACGATGAAGCCAGTGGAGGCGTTGTCGCGGGCGGTGTTGCCGGTGATCTGGATGCGGCCGTCAGTCGGGCCGAACTGGAAGCCGAACAGCTCGTGGCTGTGGCGGAAGCCGTCGCCGTTGTCGCGGGCGAGGTTGCCGATCACCTGACCGCCGCGCCCGGAGAGTTCGAAGCCGGAGCGGATGTTGAACACGGTGTTGTCGCGGATGTCGATGAGGGCGTTCGCCGAGACGAGGATGCCGATGTTCGGGTCGAAGACGGAGAAGTTGGGGGCGCCGTCGAGCGAGACGGTATTGCGGGCGACCACGACGGTCTCGGCGATGCCGGTCGAATAAATCTCGATCTGGCGGTCCTGGTCGCGCTGCTCGTCACCGGAGATGCCACGGAAGATGTTGTCCTCGACGGTGACCACGCCGGAGGTCGCATCGACGAAGAGCCCACGATTGGCGTTCTCGAAGACGGTGCTGCCCCGCAGGGTGAAGCCGTCGCTGGCGGTGACGACGATCGCCCGTTCGGCGCCGGTGATGTGGAGGTTCTCCAAGGTGACGCCGTCGGCGCCAACCAGCTCGAAGGCGGCCGTGCCTTGCCCGCGGTTGTCGCGGTCGAAGAGGGCGTCGCCGACCGCGGCGTCCGGCCCGCGCAGCGTGACGCCGCTGTCCTGGGCGAGCAGGCGAACCGCATCGCTCAGCGTGTAGGTGCCGACATCGATGTGGATGACGTCGCCGGGGTCGAGGTCGTAGGCGGCGATGAGGGCGGAGAGGGTCGCCATCGGCGCGTCGGGCGACTTCCCGGAATTGGCATCGTCGCCAGCGGCGGTGGTGAGGTCGCCGGGGTTGACCGCGGCGTCGTTGATGTAGTAGTCGGGCCCGCCGTTGACGACGAGGAAGGGTGCAGAAACGTCGGTCGCGCCGAGGCCTGGGAGTTCGGCGGTGATGGTGTGGTGGCCCTCTGCGAGGCCTGCCGGCACGGTCCAGACGAAGCGGCCATCGTCCTGCAGCGAGGAGGCGATGAGCGTTTGGCCGTCGACCGACAGGCTGATGTCGGCGCCGCCGGGCGTGCCGTTCCGGCCGTCGTAGAGGGCGGCGATCTCGGCATCGGTCAGGGCGCGGCCGAAGAAGGCGGCCTGGTCGATGCCCCCGTCCCAAGCGACGCCCCCGGTGGGTGTGGAGCGGCTGAAGTAGGTGCGGGCGTTGCCGGTATTGAGCGAGACATCCTCCGTGATCGCCGCCTGTTGGTCGACGAGAGCTCCGTTCAGGTAGATGCGGCTTGCGGTGCCGTCGAAGGTGACGGCGATATGGGTCCACTGGCCGAAGGTGATCGGCGCGGCGGGGTTGGTCTGGCCGCCGAAGGCGGTGTCTTCCGCGTTGAAGCGGATCGTCTGGGTGGCGGCGTGGTAGTAGATCCGGTAGCCGTTGCCATATCCCGCGAGGGTGGCGCTGTTCGCGATGTCCGGATCGGCGTAGAACCAGAGGGCGGCCGAGAAGCGGTCGTTCTCCAGAGCCGAGACCTCTCCGCCGATGACGGCGTCGTCGACCCCGTCGAAGCCGAACGCGCTGTTCTCGCCAAACGGGTCTGGGAGTCCCCCGGTCACCGCATTGAATGTGTTCGCGGGAGCGTTCTGTCCCCCGAGGATGCGGTCGAGCACGGTATTGCCGGGGAGGTCGTCGAAAGAGTAGTAGGCGGCGGGGTCGAGCGCGAGCACCGCATCGCGGTACGACTGCGAGGGCGTGGTGGCCCCGAGACCGGCCGTCCGCCAGAGGATCTCGAGCACGCTGCCCTGCTCGACTTTGTCACCGCCGGCGGGGGAGAGGATTTCGATGAACTGCCCCGGGGTGGTGGTCGCCTCAGGGGTCGTGCCGTAGGCGCCGAGGTTGCTCCTCGAGCCGTCCGGGTCGGGCTCGGCGCCCGAGGGGATCATGGGGTCTCCGGCGTCGACCGCCGGGGAGCCGAGCGCGACATGGAGGTCGCCGCCGAGGGAGTCGACGAACAAGGGGTC
>JAUIGD010000502.1 GCA_030430255.1 Verrucomicrobiia bacterium | reverse complement strand
TGGCGGGCGCCGCGGAGCTGGCGCCGCTGGCGTCGGGCGCCGACGCCCACCCGGCCGCCCACGCGCGCGCATTCATGCTCGAGCGCGCCGGCGACGCCGCGGCGGCGCTCGCCGAGGCCGACCGCGCGGTGGCGCTGGCGCACGCGGCGGGGGCGGAGTTCGAGCTCGGCTTCTACGCCGCCAACCGCGCGCGCCTGCAGCGCAAAGCCGGGGCGGCCCCCTCGGCGGACACCGTGCCCTGGGGCGATCCGGTCACCTTCGAGGGCAACGGCCACCGCTACGCGCTCATCGAAGTGCCGCTGCCGTTCTCCGACGCGCTGAAGATCTGCGAGCAGCGCGGCGGCCACCTGGCCACCGTCGCCGACGCCGCCGAGAATGCGTTCCTCTATCAAACCTTTGGCAAACACCGCCTCTGCTGGCTCGGCGGCACCGACGCCGGGACGGAGGGCGAGTGGCGCTGGGTCACGGGCGAGCCGTGGGGATACACCAACTGGGCCGGCAACCAGCCGAACGGCCCCGACAAGGACGCCGGAGGGGAGGATTTCCTGAACTTCGGCACCTCGCCCGACCTGCGCGAGCACGGCATCGAAGGCCGCTGGGCGCCCGGCCCGCGCTGGGGCGACGACCCCATCCACGGGATGGTGGAGGACGCGCGCAGCCGCCACCCGGCGATGCTGCTGATGCTCACCTACGCGATCTGCGAGTGGGAGGGGTAGCCCGGACCGACCACCGAGCTCCGGGCGGGTCGCGGCCCGCCTCCGTTTGACGCGGGGGCGTCCGCGTCGTGACCGGCCCGGCCAGGGTGTGGCGCCCGGCGCGGAGGCGGCCGGGGCCGCCGACCTCAACGCGCCTCGACATCGACGAAGTAGGCGCCGCCGACCCCGCCGTCGGCGGCGACGATCTGCGTCCTCAGTTCCGTGCGCCCGGCCGGCAGCTCGAGCTCGAACTCGGCCCCGGTGGCGCCCGGCTCGATGGCCGCCTCGCGCCGCTCTCCGGCGATCTCCAGCACGGCGCGCTCGCCGACCAGCGCCCGGCCCGCCTCCCGCGGCCACTGGCGCAGGGTGATGCGGTAGCGGCCGGCGCGCTTCACCTCGACATGCCACGGCCCGGTGACCCGGGGCAGCTTGCCGATCGACCCGAAGTTCCACGGCGGGTTCCCCTCTGCCAGGTACCAGTCCTGGCTGCAGAGAACCGTCGGGTTGTGCGCCGGGTTGCCGAGGTCGATCGCCACCGGCGCCATCCGCGGCGACACCGATTCCCAAAACGGCGGGTAGAGCCGGCGCAGGTCGGCGACCAGCTCCGGGTGTGAGGCGGAGAGGTCGCGGCGCTGGGCGGGGTCGGCCGCGATGTCGTAGAGCGCCCCGCCGTCGATGAGTCGCCATCGGCCGCGCAGCACGCAGCTGAACTCCCAGGGCTCCGGTGCGCCGCGGAAGTAGGGCCCGCCTTGAAACTGGACGACGAGGTGGTCGCGGTGCGGCGGCGCCTCCGGGTCGCGCAGGATCGGCGCGAAGGAGATCCCGTCGGCGCCGTGCGATGCAGGGACCTCGATGCCGCAGAGATCGGCCAGCGTCGGCAAAACGTCGAGGTGCGCCGCCAGCTGAGGCACGTCGCGGCCGCCGACCATCCCACCGCCCGGCCAATGCAGGAAGAAGGGCACGCGGTGGCCTCCCTCGTACACCGAAGACTTCTTGCCCCGCATGCCGGCGTTGAACCCCTTCACCGCCTCGCTCGTCAACCCTTCGAACCGGGCGCCGTTGGCGGTGCCGTTGTCGGTCATGAAGATGAGGATCGTGTCGGCCGCGAGGTCCAGGCGCGCCAGCCGGTCGCGCAGCTCGCCGACGTGATGGTCGATGTTGGCGACCATGCCGTAGAACTCAGGGCCGGCGCCCCAGTCGGCCTCGCCCACGTACGGCGCCTTCCACTCGGCCGGCACGCGGTAGGGCCCGTGCGGGGCGTTGGGGGCGATGTAGAGGAAGAAGGGCCGCTCACGGTTCTCCTCGACGAAGCGCATCGCCTCCGCGAACCAGACGTCGGTGCAGTAGCCCGTGAACTTTTCGAAGCGGCCGTTGCGCTCGTAGGTGTCGTCGAAGTAATCGTTGCCCCAGAAGTCCGAGGCCTGCCCGACGCCGCCGCAACGATGCCAGACGACGTCCTGGAAGCCGCGGTCCTGCGGGCGGTGCGGCGCGTTGTCGCCGAGGTGCCATTTGCCCACCATCCCGGTGCGGTAGCCGGCGGCGGCGAACAGGTCGGCGACCGTGCGTTCGTCGGGGTGCAGCATCGTGCGGCCGGAGCTGGTGCGGTAGGCGCCGGTGCGCGCCGGGTAGCGGCCGGTCATCAGCGCGGCGCGCGTCGGCGTGCAGAACGGGCTGACGTGGAAGTCGGTCAAGCGCAGCGACTCCGCGTGCAGGCGGTCGAGGTGCGGCGTCTTCAAAACCGGGTTGCCGTGGCACGACAGGTCGCCGTAGCCCTGGTCGTCGGTCATGATCAAGATCACGTTCGGGCGCGCCGCCGCCGCGGCGGCAAGCAGCCAAGCGGTCAGGGCGGAGAAGACGGCAAACGGACGGGATCGCGGCATCGGGGGACGCTCGGGCGCCGCCGCGCCGCGTCAAGCCGCCCCTCCCCGTGCGCTTCGCTCGCCGCTTGAATCCCCGCCCGTCCGGGCGAAGATAGGCGCAGCGGCACCGCACCGCGCACCGCCTCGACCATGCTCAACGACTACTTCCCCGTCCTGCTGCAATTCGTGATCGCCGCCGGCTTCGCGGCGACCACCCTGTTGCTCAGCGTCATGCTCGGCAAGAGCGCCCGCCGCAACGGCACCAAGGACTCCGCCTACGAGTGCGGGATGCTGCCCGTCGGCGAGGCGCAGCCGCGCTTCTCGGTGAAGTTCTACCTCATCGCGATGCTGTTCGTGATCTTCGATATCGAGGTGGTGTTCATGTATCCGTGGGCGGTCACCTTCCGGGACTTCCTCGCGTCCGGCAACGCCTGGCCCGCCTTCTGGAGCATGACGGGCTTCGCGGGCATCATCCTCGCCGCCTACCTCTACGCGCTGAAGAAGGGCGCGCTGTCCTGGAAGAACTAGCGGGGGCCGGAGAACGCCTTCCGCCGTCCCGCCTCGATCACCCCCGCCATGGTCCACCTCGTCGTCCTCTGCAAACTGGAGCCGCACGTGTCGCAGGAGCGGGTCGAGGAGATGGCCCGCCAGGCGCGCACCCACCTCCTCAAGGTGCCGCAAGTCCTCCACGTCCGCTCCGGCAAGCGCATCGACAAGGACAACGCCTACCCCTACTTCTACTCGGTCGATGTCGAGTCGCTGGACAAGCTCGCCATGTACCGCGACGACCCGCACCAGGTGAAGTTCCACACCGAGGTCATCCTGCCCAACACCCGCGAGCGCCTCGAGCTCGTCTACGAACTCGAGCCGAACAAAGACGTGCGCTACTCTTAGCGGCGGAGTGGCGTCGATCCGAAGCCCGGCCGCCCAAGGCCGCGGCGATCGAGGCCGCGTTAGGAGGAATGGCGCTTGGTTAAGCCGGATTCTCGGCGGTTTGGGTCGAGGACGGAACCGATGCTCGCTCCGGGAGATCCTCGTGGGTGCCGCCGTCCTAGCCCTGCGCGGAACAGCCCCCTCGGAGTCGAGTTCCCAACCGGGGAGGCGGTGGGATCGTTCAATACGAATGGGCTCCGGAGACGCGGACCGCGGTGAGAGGCCCTTCGCGTTGCTCAGGGTGACCGCTCCGCGGACTTGAGGGCGGTCAGGGCGGTGTGTGCAGATGGCCACCAGCCCTTCTGAGGGAGTGCGGTGTCATCCTGACAAGCGAAGCGCCGGAAGGACCCCGCCATGAAACCAGCGGGTCGAGCCACCGGGACGCCCCGGATGCCTTGACGGCTCCAAGCGAGCGGGCACCGGGACGCTGCCACCCGTCGATGCCTATGCTTAACCAAGCGCCATTCGCGTTAGGAGCACAAGTCTCGCGCAAACCCCGACTGACCGCGGTAGGCAATGCAGGACCTACTTCCGAATTGTGACCGGTAACTCGAACTTGACCCGGGTATTATTTGTATCTATTCGAC
>JAUIGD010000501.1 GCA_030430255.1 Verrucomicrobiia bacterium | reverse complement strand
GCGACGTCTTCGACTTCGGCACCGCGTTCCTCGACACGCTCTACTCCCAGCTGGTCAACGTCCGCATCCTCCAGGGCGCCTCAGCCCACGACTACACCGCTTCCCCCATCGACTTCGGCTCCACCACCGACCCGATCAAACTCCGTGTCGGCAACGGCGGCTCCGGCATCACCCTCGACTTCTCCGGCATCGGTGACACGGTCGCCAACTCGCTCGCCGAGGCCGAGTCCATCCTCGATGCCGCCCTCGCCGCAACCCCCTACAACGCCGCGGGCGACACCCTCGACAGCATCGTCGACGCCATCCAGGCTGATGGGCAACTCGCCATCGATCTCCTGTCTACCGCGATCAAAGACACCACCCAACTCGTCCTCGACGAGGCGGGTGCACTCGCGGATCTCGCCTTCGCAGATGGCAATGTCGCCGCCCTCCTCTCGCAGGCCGACACCGTCCAGGGCGTCATCGATGCCATCTGGTCCGTGCTCTCGTTGCCGGCCGCGACCAAGCCCATCTACGACCCAGCCCACCAGGTTCTCGAACTGCCGATCACCCTCGCCTACAGCCTCTCCGAAGAGATCGAGTTCGACCTGTCCGGCGACCTCGGCAATATCGCCGGAGCCAACCTCTCCGGCTCGTTCACCGCCTCCGCAAACCTCGGCTTCACCGCCACCATCGGGCTCGACCTCGGCGCCTTCGACGTCCCGCGCGTGCTGACCAGCACCGCCATCCCCGCCCCGTCCGACGGCATCACCAACGACGACGCCGAGTTCACCGTCCGCCTCGACGAGTCGACCACCTACAGCTTCACCCTCCCGCAGGGGAACTACGGCAGCATCAGTGGCATCGCCTCAGCCATCCAGGCGCTGTTCGCCGCCCAGCCCCACAGCAGCTCGAACCTCGGCGACTACATCGTCGCCCAGAAAGCGGGACAGGGCCTCGCCATCTCCCTGTTGAACGAGGTCGACACCGACGGTGACGGCACCCTCAACGGCACCGAAGACCTCAACGGCAACGGCACCCGCGAGGAACGCGTCGGCGAGATCAACAAGATCGAGGTGCTCACCCTCGCCGACAACGTCGCCGCCACCGAACTCGGCTTCGCCGGCGACCCCTCCGACGCCAGCTTCAACCTCGACGATGCCGGCAGCTACCTCCTCAGCTCGGGGCTCAGCCCACAGAAAGGGCTCTATCTCGCCGATGTGGCCATCACCGCCGACGCCAGCTTCGTTACCAACACCGCGATCTCGGGTGGCCTGAACTTCGGCTTCCTCGGCATCGAGACCTCCGGCGGCCAGATCTCGAACGAGAACCCCTACACCGGAACGACGACGCCGTTCGCCTTCAGCCTCGGCCTCGAGAACCAAACCACCGGCGCCACCAAGTTCTACCTCTCCGACCTCTTCGGCGGCCTGACGGACTTCGGCAACATGTTCGATGGACCGAACCTGGAGGGGGCCTTCTACGCCGTCTTGGACAACATCAACGTCTCGGCCGGACTCTCCGTCCCGCTCGGCTCCGACCCGCGCATCGGCGTCTTCATCCCCGACATCACCAAGCTCGACTACAATCCCGACCCCTACGTCGACGGCAGCAACGATGAGGGGATCTTCCTGATCTACCCCGACCTCGACGCCGCTCTCAACTTCCAGAAGATCGGCTTTGTCGAGATCGTCAACGCCCTCGACATCGTCGTCGACAATCTCTCCGAACTGCAGTCCTTCGGATTCCTCAACGAGGACATCCCTGTCATCAACGCCAGCGTCGCCGACCTCGTCGATTACGCCAAACAGGTCGCCGACATCCTCTCCGCTGCCGCCTCGGGCGACTCCGAGAACATGCAGGAGATGATCGAGGACATCGAGGATCAGATCGAAGCCCTCTTCGGTCTGCCGGAGTCCGTCCTCGATGTCTCGCTCGACAGCACCCCGGACCCGACCGTGGCCAACGGCGCCACCTACTCCTGGAACCTCACCGGCGACGACAATGCCGTCGATTTCACGAACACCACCGGATCGACGGCGACCATCGTGTTCGTCCATGACGAAAACATCACCGACGACAGCGCCACCGCAGCCTACGATGCCGCGGGCGACACCCTCACGGTGAAGTTCAACAACGGCGTCACCGATGCGAACGCCATCGTCAGCGCCGTCAACGGCGTGGCCGATTGGAGCGCCTCACTAGGCGCCGGCGACCCCGGCAACGACGGTTCGGGCGCGTTCCAATTCCAGAAGACCGCCATCAAGTTCGAACTCGACCTCCAAGCAGGCTACGCGGATGCCTGGGAACTGAACATCGACCTCGTCGACCTGCTCGCCAGCATCCCGGGCTCCGGCGCCGCCGCCAGCTTCCTCCAAGGCGCATCGAGCTTCATCCAGGCCGGCGGCAGCGCCCAGCTCAGCGTCTCCGCCGTCGCCGCCCTGAACCTCGACTTCGGCCTCGACCTCACCAACCACTGCGAGGTCAAACCCTTCATCTACGACAGCACCGGCGTCGTTCTGACCGCCCACGTGCTCGGCTCAGACATCGACTTCGAGGCCTCGCTCGGGGGCCTCATCGGCATCGAGGTGCGCGACGGCTCCGTGACCTTCGACGCCGACGGCCAGGTCGATTCCCTCCCCGCCCAGAGCCCGTCGGGCGACCCGACCCCGCCGGATGGCGACGCCGCGTTCACCGTCGGGCTCAACGACCCGAACGGCGACGGCCGCATCTATTTCGACGAGTTCGTCTTCGACATCAGCATGATCGACATCAACCTCGATGCGGGGCTCGGGGTCGATCTTCCCCTCTACTTCTCCGGGGTACCCATCGGCGGAGCGGGCATGAACTCGATCTCGCTTCAGATCCCGGACATCGTCTCGCTCTTCGACGGCAGCGGCACCGGGATCACCTTCGACGTTCCCGACTTCAGCGACCTGTTCTCGCAGCTCGACCTCTGCACCGTCCTCTTCGGCAACGCCGACACCCTGCTCGATGGGCTCGACTCCCTCCTCGGCCGCATCGAAGACGGCCTGAACGAACTCGCCTTCAACCAGGACCTGCCGCTGATCGGCGACGGCCTCGGCGCCGCAGCCGACGCGGCCACCTTCATCAATGATTTCCGGGAAGGCCTGCTCGCCGAACTCCGCGACCGCATCGACGCCTCGGGCGGTGCTTTGGAGGCGATCGAGGACGCGATCAAAGAGGCCTTCTGGACCGTTCTCGGGCAGCCGGGCCTCGACCTCCTCGTGAACCCCGACACCGGCGAAGCCTTCGCCGACGGCTCGAACTACGACGTCCTCGACGTCACCCTCGATTGCGAGGACGGCCTCCTCGTCAATCTCCGCCTCGCCAAAGCCGCCGACCTGGTCGACACCACCGCCAACCCGCTCGATTTCGATATCGGCGTGCCGGGCTTCAACCTCGAAGTCGATGCGAACCTCGTCATCGAGTTCGGCTTCGACTTCAAACTCCGCTTCGGCATCAACAAGGAGGACGGCTTCTTCTTCGTCACCGCCGGCGGCCACGACTGGAAGGACAACAACGGCAACCTCATCCAGGACAGCGGCGAGACAGGCGATTCCGATCCGGAGCTCTACATCTACTTCTCGATCACCGTCCCCGACTCCTCGATCTCAGGCGAACTCTTCTTCCTTCAACTCGACATCATCGACGGCCACGACGGCGAAGATGGCTCGGAGTTCGCCGGCTATTTCGCCGTCGATCTCATGGACCCGAACCGCGACGGGAAGCTGACCTGGTCGGAGATGACCTCGGGGGGCGTCGACTTCTCGGACATCGTCGATCCGAAGCTCGCCGCGGAGGCGGACATCAACCTCGACCTCATCGGCTCGTTCGGCGGCAACGCGGCCTTCCCGCGCATCCTCGCCGACTTCGACCTCAACTGGGAGTGGTCGCTCGACGATGGCGCGAGCGACCTCGAGATCGGCTTCAACAACATCGAGCTCGACCTCGGCACCTTCATCTCCGACTTCCTCGCGCCGATCTTGTCCGAGATCCAGAAGATCACCGAGCCGATCCAACCGGTCGTCGACCTCGTCACCCTCGAACTGCCGGTCCTCTCTGACCTCGCCGGCAAGCCGA
>JAUIGD010000049.1 GCA_030430255.1 Verrucomicrobiia bacterium | reverse complement strand
CAATATCGCGAGCCGGCCCGCCCGCGGGGAGAAAACGCGTCACCCTCCGGCCAGAACCCGCGCGCGGTGGCCCCCGCAAACTAAGTCCGACAGGCTCCTAGGGGGGGATCGCCGGACCCGGACGCTGTTCGGAAAGCAGGTCGATCACGCGCGGCAGGGCTTGGTCGGCGTGGCGGTAGACCTCGACGGGGAACGAGTCGGCGGCGATGCTGCCGAACATCTCGGCGAAGGGCAAGGCCGCGCCGGGCGCCAGGATGAGCGCGGCCTGGACGTCGCGGCCGGCGATCATCCGGGCGACGATCTGCTCGATGTGCGGGGTGGCCTGGATCACCACGCCGAGGGAGAATGTTTGAGACAGTTTGATCTGCCCTGAAAGGCCTTGATCTGGTGTGACTTGTGACGATTCGGACGGGGGCGCGTGCAAAATGATTGAGACGCGATCGCCGAATGATTGAAAAGGGTCTCAGGGACTGGCGGCGCCGTTCGCGGCGAAGGCGGTCAAGGCTTCTTCGATGAGGCTCTGCAGGCGGGCGGTATCGAGGCCGCCGCCGTAGAGCGCCCGGAGGCGTTCCTCGAGGTCGGCGGGGTCGCTGGCTTCGGCGACCGCCAGCCCTACCGGGGCGAAGGTACCGCGAAAGGCCCGCGCGAGGGGCGCGGAGGCGGCGCGGATGACGCGGTCGACCTCGGGGCGGTCGCTGCGAACGGATCCAGACGCGGCGAGGGCGGCGACACCCCCCCCGCCCCCGGCGGCGGCGGAGCGGGTGAGTTCGAAGCCGAGACGCTGGGCGATGCCCGGGAGCGCGGAGTCCGCTGGCTCGAGGCCTGCCAGTTTGAGGTCTTTGAGGAGGGTGGCGACCTCGCCGCTCTCGTCGGCGTCTTCGCCCCAGGTGGCGATGGGGGCGCGGCCGGCGAGGCCATTGATCGCGCAGAACTGGCGGAAGAGCTGGTCGCGGAGCGTCTCGGCGAGGGCGGACTGGTCGAAGGCGCGGATGTCCCCGCGCACGTTCTCCATGACGGCGGCCTGCTGCCCGCCGAGGCCGGCGGTCTGGGCGTCCATGGTCATGGTCTGACCGAGGATGAGCTTGGCGAGCTCGCCGCTGGCGATCTTGTGGAAGCGCTCGAAGGCGTCGGTGCTGGATCCGGCGTTGCTCTGAACCAGATTGACGTCCGAATCGTTCGGAATGACGAGGCCGAAGATCCTAGTCGCCTCGCGGAAGGCGTAGGCGAGTTCGCCCTGGGCGCCCTCTTGCCCGCGGTCGTATTTCCCGACGATGAACGGGGCCCCGAAGCGCTCTAGGAACCTGGCCCAGAACGCGCGCCCCTGCGTCTTGAAAAGCCACCAAAAGACGGCGGCGCGCATGGGGCCTCCCCAGCGGTCGGGGACCGATGTCATGAGGTGCCCGCGGTGGACGATGTAGCGGCGCGGGTCGGGGAGCTTGGAGGTGCCCAAGACATGCCCCTCCGGAGAGACGTCGAAGAGGCGGAGGCGCCCGTCAGGGTTGGAGAGATCGATGCGGCGGTATTCGACGGGGTCGAGGGCGGCCACCTCGAAGCGAAGCCCGGCGACGCGGGAGGCGCGGAAAGATTTCCGCACCACCGAAACGGGATAGAGCGACGAGTCGAGCAGGTGGGTCAACGCCTCGCGCTTCCCCGACAGGTCGGCCCATGCGTTTTCGAGTAGCTCGGACGCGGCGCGGTCGTCGGCGCTGCCACGGTCGAAGGGGAGAATGCGCATGACGTCGCCGAGGATGGCCAGCTTCCGCGTGGAGACCGCGGACTGCAGATGCGCATCGCTCATGATGTCGCGATAGAGCGCGAACAGGCGGGTGGAGTTCCCGCCCCACGCCTCGGAGAGGATGGCGAGGATCGAGTCCACGCTGGCGCCCCTAACCTCGTCGCCCGGTTCGGATGAGGGGGAGACGGCTCGGTCGGGGCGAGTGGGGATGTAGTGGCGGACGAGCCGGGCGAGCGCCTTGGCGATGCGGTTCTTCATGACGGGAGGGTCGGGCCTTTGCTGGCCATCCGGTTCCACAGGCGCCTCAGGGGGCCAACTTCGCCTGCCCCCCGCGCGCCTGGATTGCCGACCGCGACGGGGGTCGCGACCATCGGTCCGCCCTTCCGCTCGTGCCCCCAGAGGGCGAGGCGCCCGCCGTCGAAGGTGTCGGCGTGGGCGCCGTCCTCCCCGACCGGAGCGCTGAACGATCCCGCCTCGCGAACGACGAGCCGGTGGTCTTCGAGCAACCACTCGGCACGGGGCATAGCCATGAACCCGTCTTCGAAGGCGTTCACGTAGAGCGACGACAACAGCGTTTTGTAGTTGTAGCGGATCCCCTTCCAATCGAGCGACTCGCCGGACTTGATGAGGAAGGTCTGCAGGCGCCCACGGAGCATCCGCTGAATGGATTGGGCGAAGAAGGTCTCATTGCTGGCGTCAATGCAGAGGCAGCGGACGTCCCGCGACGCGGCGATCGCCTGGGCGGCCACCAGGTCGACCACCTGCCGGGCGACCTCCTCGCTGCCGGTCTTCCATCGCAAGACCAGGCGTTGAACGTAGAGCCCTCCCGCCTTCTCCATGACGCACAGGGCGGAGGGGTTGCTCTTCTTCCCCTCGGTGGTCGCGGTGTCGTAGCCGAGCGTCACGGGGCCGCCGCCGATATGGCGCGCCCAGGTGTCGGGGATGGCGTCGGTGGGGATCATGAAGGTTGGGCGGCCAGCCCGAGGGGGGATTCGGCCTCGTTGCCGAACCTGTCGAATCCGGGAATCGGGCGCCGATTGAATATGTCGATCCGGGGGCCAACGCTGATTTTCCGGAATAGAGCGTAGGCTTCTTCCGGCTTCTCGGAGTGTGCGCCCCTGGGCCATTCGTGGACCTGGCGCGGGGTGTCCCTCGGGGCTTGCTGATAGGCGCCTTGGCGCCGCCCCATGACGACAAACTCGCACTCGTGGCGGACGTGCATCCCAAGACCGGGGGGCTTCTTCCACACCAGCAACCCAGCGTAGCCGAACCCCCACGACTGGCACAACAGGAACGCGTCTCCAACGCTGCGGGAAGTCGCCCAGATGAAGAGCTTAGCGTCGGGGCTGGCGATCTCCCCGACCGGGAGGGAAGCGATCTGGATCCCCGTCATCGTCGAGTAGGGGATCAAGCGCTGTTTCGCGCCACCCCTCAGGGATGGGCTGGCTCCCGGCCCGGGCCAAGGCGGGTCGATCACGACCGATCTGTAGTGACCACGCGGGGCCTCGTGGACGATGTCCCCCGGTCTGTCATCGTCCCAGGTCATGCGGCCTCCATCTGTTCGGTGACGTTGATCGCCTCGGCGCCCTCCCGGTCGCCGAGGGCCATGGCGTGGAGGAGGTGGGCGCGGGAGAGGGCGGCGGTGCCGCCGCGGATGAACTGGCAACCGTAGTTGCGATCCCACGCGGTCTTGTCGGGGGCGCGGCGGCGGGACTCCTCAGCGGTGAGCGGTTCCCGGGTGGCGAGGTCGTAGATGGGGATCCCGGCCTGCTCGGCATCGTAGGCATCGCAGCGGTGGACGAGGATCCCGCCCGGCGTGCGGTAGAAGTTCCCCTCCGGATTGGGGGCGAACTCAGCCTCCATGGGCGCGAGCATCTCGTAGGAGTGGTGGGCGTCGTCGGGGGGCGGCGTGGTCGCGAGCCTCACCCGCAGATGAGGGTTGCTCGAGACGATCGGCTCCACGGCTTCCCAGAGGTCTTTGAACTCAGGCATCCTGCCGACCTCATCACCGACGAGATGGCCGGTCCAGCCGACCGCGGTGTCGGGGTTCGGGGCGATGACGATGGAACGGCTGTAGTCGGTGCGGTTGTGGTAGAGCTTGGTTTCGAGTTTCTGGCTCTCGAAGAGATCGGCGACGGCATCGACGTCGAGCAGGTCCCCGCGGTCGTCGTCGGCGTTGGTGAGGAGCTGCCGCCCGCCCTGGGCGGCGAGCTTCCGGAGCGCGGCGGTCGATGCCCGCCAGATCTCCGCCTCCTTGCGGATGTTCTCCATGCCGAGGCGGATGGCGGCCGAGACGTAGAACACGCTGCAGATGTCTTCCATCATCCAGTCGAGGCCGATGGCGCCGAGGGTGAATGACTTGCCGAGCTGCCGCCGCCAGATGAGCGCGAGGATCCCGGCCTCGTGCCGGAACACGCGCCGCTGCATGGGCCGGAGTTTGATGAGGGGTTCAGTCATCGAGAAGCTTCCAGAGGAGGATCGCGCCGAGGAACCACTCGCCGCTCAGGAAAAGCATGGCCATGACGAACGCGATGCGCATCAGAAGGTCTCCATCAGCTTGGCAGCAATCCACTCGGCAACCTGCGGAACGATGGCGTTTCCGGCAGCGAAGCGCATCGCTCGATCGACGTCATCCACCCCGGCGGGAACCCCGAGTAGCTCAGATATTCGCGCCCGCTCAACCATCTGATCCCATCCGTCCTCGACAGCGATGAGAAGCTCACTGCCAAGGCCGATCTGGCATCGGGCCTTTTGGGTGAGTAGAGTATTGCCAACCCACGCATCCGCGTCGAGTGGCTGCGCGAACGAGCCAAGCGAGCTAGGTAGGCCTTCCACTGGTGCGGCATCAGAAAGCAGCGAGCCGGGTGGTCGCTCGTTATCACCCGCGACCAGGAAGACTCTGCGGCGTCGCTGGGGCACGCCGAAATGTTGAGCATCAAGCACGCGCCAGAGTCCCACATACCCGCGCTCGGCAAGCGCCCCGACCACCGCCGCAAAGTCGCGGCCATCATGGATAGAGAGCAGCCTCTCGACGTTCTCAAGGACCACCCACCGGGGCCGAAGTTCGCCGACGATCCGGACGGCCTCCCAGAACAGCCCGCTGCGTTCCCCGGCGAGGCCCGGGGCGCCCCCGAGGTGATTGCCCGCGCCGCTGATGTCCTGGCAGGGGAAGCCGGCGGCGATGCAATCCACGCCCTCAAGTTGCGCCGCGCCGACCTCGCGAACGTCGCGGTGTCGGGCAGCGTCGGGAAATCGGTCACCAAGGACAGTCCGGTTCGCCTCGTTGATCTCGACTTGCCAGGCGGTGCGGAACCCGGCGCGCTCGAAGCCGAGGTCGAGTCCGCCGATGCCCGCGAAGATGCTGCCGAGGGTGGGCTGTCTTTTGGCATCACTTGTGGGTGAGGTGCCAGCCGCCGCAGTCGGGGCAGGCGTAGATCCGGAGGTGCTTGGGCTTGCCGCGGTGACGGCGGGAGCGGCGGCGGGCGTTGCGCGCGGTCTGCGCGGCCCGCTTGTCGGGGTATCGGTTCTTGCCGCACTCATTCACCGAGCCTCGTTTCGATCCTGGAGAGCAGGTTGTGGATCTCGCGCGTCGATGCGCGGGTCTCGGCGACGAAGGCAGTGGTCTCGCGGACGAAGGCGTTCATGCCGTCCATCCACTCCTTCCGGTCGTCCAGCTCGTCGCGGATGTTGTCGTAGAAGACGGCCCACTCGCGGCGGAGGTCGCTGGTGCGGCGCTCGTCGTCGTCGAGTGTGTAGCGCGGCGCCCTGAGCTGTCCCGCCAGGTCTTCCAGCTCGGCCGCCTGCTCGGCGACGCGGGCCTCGACTGCGCCGATGCGGTGGAGGGCGACATAGATCGAACCGCCGGCGGTGACCAGCATCCCGGCGAGCGTGAGCAGCCCGAGGAGGACCTTGAGATTCACGCGAACCACGTCGGCGGAATCTTTCTTGGGCTTCGGTTTGTAGAGGTCACTCATGGCTTCCGAACATCAGCTGGCGCAGCAGCGGCATCTGCACGTCGTCGGGTTCTCCGCTGGAGAGGATCCTTTTGAAGGGCTCGGTCTTGGCGAGTTCGAGAAGGCGGGCGACGACGCGGTTCTCCGCGAGGTCTAGCTCGCGGTCCCTCTGGTCGCGGGCGCGCTGGGCGAGGGCGTGCTCGCGCTCTTTGACCGTCGCGGCGTGCTGCATCGCGCGCTCGCTGAGGTCGAGCTTGTGGAGGCTGGCGACGGCCTTGGTGAGGGAGATGGCCTCCGCCGGGTCGAGCTGCTCGAGGACGGTGAGCAGGTGGCCGGCGACGATGGACTTGGCGCCGCCGGCGATGCGGGCGCCGTCCGCGCCGGCGAGCTTGATGGCGAGGTCGGCGAGCTTCTTGGTGCTGGCGATCTTGTCCTCGTCTTCCATCCACTCCTCGAAGCCGCCGCCGCGCCACTCGCTGAGGTTCTGGGGGGAGATGTCCCGGCCGCCGAAGTGCTCGTCGAGGACGGCGCGGACCTCGGGCATGACGTTGAGCCAGCCGAGGATCTCTTCGGCGGTGCGGTTGTCGAGCAGGGCCTCGTTGACCCGGCGGCGCACCCGCTCGGGGAGGCGGGCGATCTTTCCTTGGCGGGCCATCAGGAGGAGGGCAAGCGGATGACGCTCCGCAAGAAGTCGTGGCTACGCTCGCGACGGAAGACGCCGTCGCCTTCCCGGCTCCCGCCGTCATTGGTGTTGCCTTCGATGGTCTCGAAGGTGTTCCCCCGGGAGGTGCTGGCGGCGATGCCGATGTGCCCGCCGCCGGAGAACTGAAAAATCACGATGTCCCCAACGAGGATCTCTGCCGGAGCGGGCTTGATCACTTGGATACCGGTCGCAGCCCCCCCGGAACGAGCCATCGGCTTGCCGGTTTGGGGGTGGATGTCGCGGGCCCAATTCTCGAAATCGTAGGCGCCTGCGGTCTTCGGGAGCTTCCACTTCGGGGGAGCTACCCTCGCGGCTTCCCGCAAGACCCAACAGATGAACGCGGCGCACCACGGCCAGGGGCCGGGGGGGAGCCATGTCGCCGACTGGTATTCCCGCACGCGGGCGCCGGAGTTTTGGCCCGCCTCACGCACGCCGACCTCCCCAGCCGCGATCTGGACGGCGGCGGCGATGACGCTGGATCTGCCCGGGGACGGGGAGTCGGGTGGGCGGGAAGGGTTGACGACCCCGAGGATGATCTCACGCGCGCGGTCGATGCGCCCGCGCTGGAGATACCAATCGGCTTCCCATAGCTTGTCGGTCTGAGCTTCGGTCATTGCGGTTGGGTGGCGGTGGTGGCGCGGATCTCTTCGGCGCGGACCATGGCGTCGAGTTCGGCGTC
Organism: Verrucomicrobiia bacterium; assembly: GCA_030430255.1. Lineage (GTDB taxonomy): Bacteria > Verrucomicrobiota > Verrucomicrobiia > Verrucomicrobiales > DEV007 > JAUIGD01. The sequence goes on along the minus strand of JAUIGD010000049.1, from coordinate 15,781 downwards.
GGTGGTCTCGACGCCGGCGGCGATGCGGTCGCCGGCCTCGGCGCGTTCGAAGGCGGCGCGGGCGACGCCCTCGAGGGCGTCGGCGACCTTCATGCGGGTGGCGGCGCGGGCGATGGGCGTGGCGATGCGCTCGCCCATCTCGCCGGCGGCGAGCGTCTCTTCGGCATGGCTGAGGCCGGTGATGCTGAGGCTGCCGCCGCCGGGGGTGGTGAGGGACACCTGGTCGGCGCGGCCGCCGAGGACGATCTCCGTGCCATCGGCCAGGCGCGCGCGGGTGCGGCACGCCGGGAGGGCGAGCAGGCAGAGCGCGGCGGCAGCGATGGCGGGGAGGGCGTTCACTTGTTGGAGCCGCGGGCGAGGCGGAGGATCTCCTGTTCCTCGGCGAGGATCTCGCCTTCGGTCTTGATCGAGGTGGACCAGACGCCGAAGCCGACCGCGCGGGGAACGACGGTCAACGGGACCTCGACGCCGAAGACGGTGCGGCGCCCGACTACAGTCTCGGCGCGGGCGAAGACGCCGCCGCGCTCCTCGAGGCCGGAGGCCTCGAAGGTCTTGGTGCACGAGGGGAATGCGGCGGCGATGGTCGCGAACGCGAGGAGGAGGAGCTTGGATTTCATAGCGATGGGATGGAGACACGCGACGGGCGGCTACCCGTCGATGTCGCATTGGCCGCCGTGGCATTGGCTGCGACCCTTGGCGCCGTGGTCGGCGATGCCCTGGCCGATGACGTAGGCGGAGACGACGGCCACGAGGCCGTGCAGGACGTTCTCGGAGACGCCGACCGCGCTGCCGACCGTGACGATGACGCCGCCGATGACGGTGGCCCAGAGCTTGCGGGATTTGAGTTTGGAGAAGTCCATCTGTCGGTATGCCCTGGCGACGAGGATCGCGAGGCGGACCTTCGGCACGCGGGCGGTTCGGGGTTCGGGTGGTTCGGGTTGGGTGCGGCGGCGCCGCAGGAATCGCTTATTGCCCGCCTTCATAGAGGTCGATGCCGGCCCGGGTGATGTCCCAGTATTCGACGCCGGCGGCGAGGGCATCGCGGGTCGAGGCGACCAGGGGCGGGTCGGTCTTGGCGAGGTAGGAGAGCGCGGCCTCGACCTCGTCCTGGGTGACGTCGGGGATGTCGAGGCGGAGGCTGGCGTGGATCGCGGAGGCTCTCTGCCCGCAACCGGCGCGGGCGTAGCGGTTGCGGAGGAGGGCGCGGCGGATCTCGCGGAGTCGGTCGTGGTCGGGTTCAGTCATGGCGTTGGCCCTCCTGCCTGCCGAGCCGCGTCGAGATGTCGCGTAGCTCGGCGATGATCGACTCGTATTTACGGTCGTTCGACGCGTTGGATGCGTCGATGCGCGCGCCCATAGCCTCGACCCGACCGGCGATGCGTTGCTCGGCACGCTCAAGCTCCTGCTTGGTGGCGTAGCGGCGGTCGGCCTCGTCGCCCACTGCCCCGCCGCGGCGCCAGAGGAAGACGGCTGCGATGACCTGGACGCAGAAGATCAACACCCCGACTCCGAGCAAGAGGATGCCGAAGGTCGGTGAGGGTGCGTCGCCTGCCAGGCTATCCGCGATGAACAGCATCCCCCACCATCACGGCCGGGGTGGTGGCGCGCCAAAACGCCTGCCCGCGCGAGGGGGGGGTGCGTCAGCTAGAGAACACCTAGAGTCACTCTCCCTCAGCCTTTGCTACCTCATCTTCGCGCTTCCTTTCCTCCCAATACGCACGGAAGCCGGGAGCCTCGATCGTCAGCGAGCCATCCCGCAGCTCGGCCGTGGCTCCGTCGCGCCGACGGTAGGTCGACCCGAATGCGCTCACGGACATAACATCCCAGGTTCCTCCTCCAGTGTTCAAGAGGTAGGATCGGGCGACCCTCTCAGTAACCTCCGGATCGCCGTAGAAGTGAATTTTGCCGAGCCTTCCCCCGTTCCAATAGAAAGACATGATGTCTCGCTTCCGACCGCGATCATGAAAGACGACAGACTCGCAATGGATCCTCGGGTCATCGGCACCCTGGATGACCCTAGTCGCCCCCCAGGCCTCGATGATGTATTTGCGGAACTGCCCGAGCCGTCCGGGTTTCCTGCCTTCGAGCACTTCGACAGGATCCCTGCCAGTGAGGCCCTCCTCAAGCAACTCAGACCGGACTGCTTCCTCGATCGGATCGGGGGACTCACCAGGTTCGGCCACAGAGACATCGCTCCATGTGAGAAAGATGGACAGAAACGAGGTGGAGAGAGTGGCGGTTTTCATGCGTCGTCGCGTTCGCTTAGGATGATACCGATGCGCTTGGCTAGAGCCTTGTCGTCATCAGTCGAGTTTTCGGAATCGAGAATCCAGTTGGCAAGAGTAACGAGGCGCTCGGTAGACATGAGGGCAAGTCCCCCGTCGGCGGAGTCGTCGGTTGCCGCTGCAGCAAGGTGGTCGGAGAGGCTTCCTAAATCCTTGGGTTGATTGGAAGAACTTCCGTTTTGCGGTAGCTCATCAGTGTGGCCAAGAAGCCATCCTATCACCACTCCGAGTTCTTGAGCGAGATCCTCCAACGTCCGCTTTCTCGGCAAAGTGCCTGAAAACCACCGGGAAACGGTCGATTCAGAGGTGCGCATCTTCCGCGCGAGGTCGGCATGACTCCAGCCTAGTAGATCAAGGCGTTGTTGTAGTCGCTGAGGAAAAGCTTCCATAAAACGGAATTTAAACTTGCAAAAGGAAGTTCCCCTTCGTAAATGGTGGGTCGCGTCCCAAATGCAAGATACACCACACACCCAACTGATCAAGCGAGCGCGAAAGGTCGGGATTTCAGTCACGACCGCCGCACGGAAACTTAGGCGTCATCGATCGCATCTTTCCCATGTCCTGCACGGGCGTCGGGTGAGCCACGAGTTGGTCGAGCGATTCACGGAGCTAGTCGAGAACGCAGAAAGGGGAATGAAGTGAAGAGCTCGACCACGCTGGTGCGGAGGCTTCGTGAAGCATGGGCGAAGTCAGGGAAGAGCAAGACTGCGATTGCTCGCGAATGCGGGGTTCACCCGGTTTCGGTGAGCAGGTGGTTTGCGGGTTCGGTTCCCAACGTGGAGAATCTGTCGAACCTTTCGGAGGCGCTCGGCGTCTCGCCCCTTTGGCTGGCGGGCGGCGCCGTGCCGATGGATGGAGCACATCCTTCCGGAGAGGAGCCGGCGGGCACGATGACCGGTCGTTTCTTGCCGGAGCGGCTACGTTCGGTCGCATCGTTGATAGGGTTGGAGGGGGCAGCCTCGAGCACGCGCCGTGAGAGGAGCGAAGTCAACCTCGGCGTCATCGACATCATATTGGAGGAGGTTGACCGCCGCGCCGTGAAGGAGGCGGTGGCGAATTGCGTTGAAAAGCTCGGCGACCTCACTCCGGACCAAGCGGATGCACTCGGATGGTTCATCGGGCGAGCGAACGAAAAATGGAAGGGGGGCAACGCATGAAGACCGCGCCCGCCTCGAAGTTCACGATCCACCCGGCGCTCGCTTCGGTGCCGACCCTGCCCGACCTGATCGCCGGGATCGAGGGCAAGCGGAGGGTCGCCCGCGAGCATTGCGAAAGACTGGAGGCGCTCCGCGAGAACTGGGGAGGGATCCTCGCGAGCATCAAGGGGGCCGGGGTCATCGAGCCGGTGAAGGTCATCGAGGGAACCTTGGAGGTGGTCGACGGGCGGCACCGCATCTTGGCGGCGCAAGCGGCCAAGGTCGCCGTCCCCTATGTCGAGGTTCCGGAGGTGACGGCGGAGGCGATCATCGTGGAGAGCGTCGCCGGGCGCCGGCACTGGACCAAGTCGATGCTCGCCTACCTGGCGGCGACGAACCACCCGACGCCGCCGGAGGGGCGCCCCGCGAAAAACTCCGCAAAGAGTGCGGAGTTTCTCTCCGCAGCCGATCTCGGCGCCCGCTACGGCGTCTCAGCGCGCATGGTCGAGGCCGCCCGCGAGCTGGTCGGCAAGTTCTCCAAGAGCAAGCGACTCCGCGAGAAGTGGGAGCCGCAAATCTGGCTCGGGCTTTCGCTCGGGGGGATCAAGGCGGGCATGGAGGGCGACCGGTCGACCGGCGGCCGGGAGCGGCGCCCGTCGAGCTTCGATTCCGCGCAGCGGGCCGTCCGCTCGCTCGGGTCGCGGCTGGGGGCGTTCGGGGATTGGACCGAAGAGCACCGCGACCTGTTCGTCGCCGAGTTCGGGGAGATGGCGCGCGAGCTGCCGCCCGAGGCCGTGACGGCCATCCGCGCGGCGATCGACGCGACCTGGGAATAGCGAGGGACCGCGACACGACCACCATGAAGACTTCCGCCAAGCTCGCCACCATCCAGAACATCGCCACCCGTGTCGAGGACGGGGAGACGGTCGGCGCCGCCTGCTCGGCGAACGGTGTCACGCGGGCGTGGTTCTACCGCTGGAAGGAGCGGCTCGAGGCGGAGGGGGTCGGCGGGCTCGCCGAGCGCAAGTCCACCGGGCGCCCGCCCTCGATGACCCTGAGCGACGACGAGGCGGCGCAGCTGCGTTACCACCGGCTCAAGCACGACAGCATCCCGCTCGCGGTGCAGGCCTTCGTCGAGTCCGGGGCGGCGTCCCCGGAGGTCTCCGCCCGCCTGCTAGAGATCCTCGACGCGGGGGCCGAGAAGCGGCGCCGCGCCAGCTGGCCGCTCTGCGTCCGCCGCGCCTGCCACGTCTCCGCCGAAGAGGTCGCGCAGTTCCGGGGCAAGAAGGCGGCGGCGGACTGCGAGCTGGTCGTGCGCCGGTCGATGGAATGGGTCGACGAGGACGGGCACACGCACGCGCTACAGCCCGGCGACCTCTGGGAGAGCGACGACATGAGTTCGAACATCCCGTTCCGCTACGCGGATCCGGAGACGGGCGAGGAGCGGCTGGGGCGCCAGACCCTGCTCACCCAGGACGTATACTCCGCCCACTGGCTCGGCGTGTCGCCGGTCGGGCGCCCGGCGGACGCCTACCGGGCCGAGGACATCGCCGAGCACATGCTCGCCTGCGTCGACGCCTGGGGGCTGCCGAAGTTCTGGCGCCTCGAGCGCGGGCGCTGGGAGAACGTCTTCATCGACGGCGTGAAGCTCGACAAGCTGGGCGACGACTTCGCCGGGCGGCGGTGGGGCGGGCTGGCCGACATCATCCACATCCAGCGGGCGTTCACCTCCCGGGGCAAAGGCTTGATCGAGGGGAGCTTCGACCACCTGCAGGCGATCATGGCCCACGCCGTCCCCGGCGCGGACATCGGGCGGGTGCGCGGGGAGTTCGAAGAGGCGACGCGGCACCTGCTGCGGGCCGGCCGCGGGAAGGGCGCGAGCCTCGCGCGGTTCCCCGACATGGGGGGCATCACGGAGATTTTCTGCGCAGCGTGCGACCAATTCAACCGCGAGGCGAAGCAGCGAGAGGCGTTCGGCAGGCGGGCGGTGGTCCCGGCGGAGCTGTTCGCGGAACGCCCGGCGAAGCGCGAGCTGCCCGCGGCCGAGCGCTGGCGCTTCCTGCCGGTGAAGCGGCTGGCGACCGTCCGGCAGGGCGGGCTGAGCATGGCGGTCGAGCACTGGGGCACCCAGTCCTACCAGGTCAACGGCGCGCTAGACCACCACCTCGCCCACGGGCACCGCGTGCTCGTCGCGCTGCACCCGGGGCGGCCGGAGCTCGGCTGCCATGTATTCAACGCCGACATGGGCAGCGCGAACCGCCACTCTTGGCCGTTCGGCTTGCCGCTAGGCATCGCCCCGTCCACCGCCAACGCGCCGCAGATCGACCTGCGGAGGGACGTCGCCAAGGCCGGGGGGAAGAGGAAGCAGCGCGCGGCGATGCGCTCCGAGTTCGCGCAGATCAAGGCGGCCGGGGCCGAGGCCGAGGCCGGGGGGGGGAACCTCCTGCGCGTGCGGACCGCGGTCGACGGCGGAGGGCGCGCGGCCCGGTCGCGGACCGCCCCGGAGCCGGACTACGCGACGGCGGGAGAAGATCAAAACACCACCACCGACGACGAACGCCGGCCCCTCGGTGCGGATGGTGCGCGGGGAGAACCCGCGACGGGCCCATTGCAGCCCTGTGAAACAAAGCGCCGGGGGGTCGGCGCGCCGCCCGGGACCGCGGGCGGCGCGGACAGGGAGGCCGAGCGGGAGCGCGCCGCCAAGCTGGCCGCGGCGGACTGGGACCACTTCTAAGGGGCTTCGACCCTAACAACACCAAGGAACCAACAACGATGAGAAACCTAGAGACCCTATACTACTTCGTCGGCGTCGCCGCCGTCGCCGCCGCCTTCGGTTGCGCAGCGCTCCTGGCCCAGCTCGGCCAGGCGCGCAAGCTGGAGGCCGAGGCATCCAAGATCCAGGCCGAGATCCGCAAGCTGGAGATCGAACTCGGGGCGCTGCCGCCCGAGGCGCCCGCCGAGTAGCGGGAAACCAATCACCCGCCCCCGGCCGCGAGGCGCGGAGGCCAGGGCGGAGAGCCGCGCGCCCGGCACACCAGAGAAAAAGAGAGAACCGACACCCGAGGAACCAACACCACATATGGATACCAACACCACCACCACCCACCCCACCGCCGCCGAGGCCGAACAGCACGAGCTGCGCGAACTCACGCGCGGGGTCGAAGACTACCGCGCCGCGGGGCGGATCCCGTTCAACGCGCTGCGCGGGCGCTTCCCCTCGCTGCCCAGCGACAAGCCCTACAAGAAGATCCTCGCCGGGGACTTCACCGAGATGAACGTCGGCGACATGCTCGCCCGCGTCCGCGGCGTGTGGCAGACGCTCGAGGCGGAGCGCGAGCAACGCGCGCGGGCGGACCTCTACCCGGACATGCGCCCCGCCGAGCAGGTCTCGCTGGCGGTGTCCGAGCTGCTGCGCGAGACCGGCGACAACCGCTTCGTGTTCGTCGCCGGCCGCGCCGCGCACGGGAAGACCTGCGCGCTGCGCCTGCTGGCCGACCGCTACGCCGGCGTCGCCGTCCTGGTCACCGCGCACGAGGGCTGGTCGAGCTACGAGCTGGCCATGTCGGAGGTCGCCGCTGCGCTCGGCGTGGAGAAGGGGGCGGACGGGCGCAAGCCGCGCGGCGGCGGCGCCTGGCTGGCGGCGATCGCCGCCGGCTGCCGCGCCTCCCGCGCGCTCCTCCTCATCGACGAGGCGCACCACATGACCGGGAAGCTCCTCAACGCGGTGAAGCACCTCATCAACACGACCGGGCTGCGGATTGTCGCGGCCGGGATCCCCACGCTCTGGGAGAAGCTCACCAGCCAGGCCTACGAGGAGGCGCAGCAGCTGCGCCTCAACAGGATGTTCTGCCGCGTGGAGCTGGGGCCGCCGCCCGCCGACGACGCGGCGCGCTTCCTGGCGCGGCGGGTCGGGCGCCCCGTCGGGAAAGGCGCGGCCGCCCGCGTCGCCGAGGCCGCGAGGGAGTTCGGTGCCTACAAGTTCCTCCACCGCGTCGGCGAGGCGCTGATCGAGGCCGGGGGCGAGGGGGAGGTCGGGGACTCCGAGGCCAGCGCCGCGGCGCTGAAGATCACCCGCGATATCACCGGCCGCTCCTAGCGGCGGCCACTAACAAAACGAAAGGAACTAACACCATGGCAACCGCAGAGCAACAACCGCCCTCCTCCCCGCCCATCGAGATCATCCCGCGCAAGGGCTACGCCCCCAAGGCGCAGCTGCTGCCCTTCGACCGCGCGGTGCGCATCGGGAATTTCTGCCACCACGTCACCTCGGCCGTCCAGCACTGCGTGGTCGGGCGCCCAGTCACCGAGGATCACATCGGCCGGGCGCTCGCCGCCGCCCGGATGCTGCGCGCCGAGCTGGCCGCGCTGGAGGTCCACCTCACCGAAGCCGCCGGGGAGTCCGCCTGAGCGGCCCGGCACCAACCACCGAAACCGAAACGACCATGTTCAGATTCAAGCCCAAAGCCGCAACGCCCGCCCCCGATGCGGATCCCCCGGAGCCGATGCCGCTGCCGGTCGATCCCCCGGAGACCCCGGAGACCGACGAACAGCTGCGCTCCGTCATGCGCGCCGCCGCCTTCCTCAGTTACACGCTGGAGGTCGCGCAGCTCGACCTCAAGACGCGCATCGCCAAGATGAAGGAGGAGGCCGGGGACCGCATCGGCACCGCCAGCAAGGCCCTCGCCGCCCACGAGGCGGCGCTGGAGAGATGGGCGCGCGCCAACTTCGACAAGGAGGAGGGCGGGCGCATCACGATGGACGGGCACTCGCTCGCCCTGAACCGAACCACCGGCACCTACAGCCCGCCCGAAGGGCAGACCGACGCCGACGTCATCGCCTCCATCCGGGGCGATGGGGACGGCGACCTGGCCGACTGCGTGCGGGTCGAGGAAGACCTGGACCGCAACGCGATCAAGTCGCTCGCCAAGCGTGAGGGCGGAGCGGAGAAGATCGCCCGGGTCGGGCTGCGGCTCGTGCGCAAGCTCAAGTTCAGCTTCAAGCCCGCCGCGCCGAAACCCTCCGAGAAGGCGGCCGCGGCACAACCGGAAGGGGGGCAGGGATGAGCGGTGGGGCCGCCAAGGGGACCAAGCTGCAGGCGCTCGACCTCGCCCGTTGCGGCTGGCAGATCACCGCGAAAGTCCGGCGCAGCGCCAACGCATCCCCGTATGGGATGGTGCAGGCCGGGACGCTGGCCGAGCTGCAGGGCGAGACGGTGTCGCCGGAGACCACCCACCTGGAGCTGGGGCGGGCCGTCCTCGCCGCGACACGCACACGGCTGGAGGCGGACGGGTTCGCGATCATCGAGGGGCTGACCCTCGTCATCGCCCCCGACGAATCCGGGAAGCTGAAGCAGGTGACGAGGGAGGCGATCGAGGCCAGCGGACAGCCCGCCCGCGAGGAACTGATGCCCGTCGCGATCGGGGGGGAGACGCCGGCGCGAGACGGCTACGTCAACCACCTCAGCCACTGCGCGACCTGCAAGAACGGGGCCGGCGACCTCGCGTGCGAGGTCGGCATGGCGATGATGCTCGCCGCGAAGCTCGAGGCCGGGGAGTGGGGGAGCGGTGTCGACCTGTTGAGGCATACGCTCGACTGCCCGGATTGCCGCGCCGACATCGCCGAGGGCGGCGACGGTTGCCCGCGCGCGGTCGAGCTGTTGATCGCCGCCGCGCGCGAGTCCGAGAAAGGGGGAGCGGCATGACCGGAGTCCCCGGCAGAGGCATCGTCTCCGGAGGCGAGCAGCCGGCGCCGCCCCCCGCCCCCAGGGACGGGGAGGAGGAGCCGGCGCGCGTGCGGGAATACGTGCTCAAGCCAGGCGGGGGAGCGGAGGCGCCGCGGCAGCTGCCGGAGGCGGACGCCCCCCTCACCGCGAAGCAGAGGAAAGCGCTCGCCACGCTCGCGCGCCGCGCCTTCGCCGAGGCCGGGAAGCGCGGCGGGGCCGAACCGGGCGAGAGCTTCGATGACTGGCGCCACCGGCAGGTGTCGATCGCCACCGGCGGGCGCGCGTCCGGGCTGACGTCGGCGACCAACCGCCAATACCGGGCCATCCGCGGCCGGTTGCGCCACCTCGCCGGGGACGGCGGCGGCGCCTTCGCGGACGCCATGCGGGACAGCGGCGAACGCGCCGACGCCGAACAGGCGCTGCACCTCATCCTCGCGGCCTGCCGGGAGTTCGGCCTCAGCCGCGGCTACGCGGAGGCCATCTGCAAGGCGCGGGCAAAGGGGCGCGGGCTGGACAGCGTGGCGGCCTCCGCGCGCGAGGGGGACGGCCGAGCCGCCAAGCTGCTCAGCCAGATCCTCTACACGGTCCGCAACCGCGGGCGGAAGAAGCGCGACGGCTAGCGGGACCACACCACACGGAACCACACACAGGAGAATGGAAACCTTCGAGCAGGTCGAACTCGCCCTCGGGCCGCTGAGCCTCGCCTCGGCCGGCGTCGAGGTGCCGGTCTGCCGGTCGGGCGACGGCCGCTACTTCGCCGGCCCCATCCCGCGCGACGCGCTGGGGGAGGGCGGCTACGGCTACGTGCGCTACGTCCACACGCCGGAGGGCATCGTCCCGCGCCTCATCGTCTGGCAGGACTGGGTGCGCATCACCGCCGAGCTGCCGAAGCGGCTCCGCACGACGGTCTCCACCGACACCATCATCCGCCTGGGGACCAGCATCGACCCGGAGACGGGGCGCCCGTTCGTCCGGATCCGGCAGGTCGCGCCCATGGTGCGCGAACTCTACCTGCCGAGCTGGATCGAACACTCCCGCGTCTGCGACCAGCCCGGTTTCTGGACCGTGGACCGGCGCCACGCCTACAACAACCCCGTCGACCCGACCGGCATCCCGTGGGGGAAGGGCACCAAGCCGCCCAAGAAGCGCCGCCGGGGCCGCCGGGCGGGCAAACCGACCGCCGGAGGGGCGAAATCATGATCCCGGACAATCAACTCCCCTTAAATTTCGCCGAGAAGCCCCCTCGCGGAGCCTCGCGGAGGGGTTTCCCATCCCCGGAGGGTGCCGATACCCGACAGGGGGGGGCGGCGCACGAGGATGCGCCTCCGGAGGGAGCACCCTTTTCGGCATCGGTCGCCGCCCTCAGGGCCGACCCGCCCGCCGCCCGGCACATCATCCTGTGGCTCTTCCACAACGCCGCCGACCACCACCGCCGGCTGATCGCGGGGCTGGCGCTGGACGTCCGCGACGTCGCCGAGACCGGCGCCGGGAAGTTCGCCAGGACGCGGCGCGAGATCGGCGGCAGCACGAAGGACGGGTCGCGCGGGCTGGTCGACTGCCCGCAGCCCGTCCTGCGCCTGTGTTCCCACATGCAGAGCGACGCCCTGCTAGGCCCGACCCACGACCTCGCCGAGGCGCTGGCCGAGGACATGCACGCCACCCTGCAGCGGGCGCGAGAGTTCTGGGGCAAGTGAATCACCTAACAAAACTAAGGAACCAATGACCGCGCTAGACAGACAGCTGCTCTACGAGGGGATCGAGGAAGCGATCGCCGAACTCGAGGAACACGCCACCGAGGCCCGCCGCGCCGGCGGGCACTGGAAGGCGGCGGCGAGGAAGATCGACAGGGCCGCCCACGACCTCGGCGAAGTGCTCGAGGAGATCGAAGCCAAAGAGGAGATCGACGCGCTGAAGTGAAACCCGAGATCCTAGACAGGGGCGAGGCGTTGGTCTCTGGGGCCGGCGCCGCGAACTTCAAGGCGGCATACGCAGCGCTGCGGGCGCCCGTGGAGAGTTGCGAGGGGCTCGCCCACTCGGGGGACTACCCGGCGGCGGCCGCGGGGGTGCCGGCCTTGGTCGCCGCCTGCCTGGACTTCGAGGACTTCGCCGAGAACCCGCTCGCGGAGATCGTCCGGCGCCCCGCCCAGGAAGGGGCTGGGTCCGCCTGCGCCCGCTCGCTCCGCCACAACAACGTCCGCCGAGCGCTCTACAAGCGGGCGGAGCTGCTCCTCGACGTGCTCGGCACGATCTCCGTCGAGGTCGAGCACACCTCACCCGAGAACCAGTCCCCCGCCTTCGCCCTGCGCTTCCTCGACGAGGCCGCGCGGCAGTGCCGCCTGATGCGCCAGCTGTGGGCGGAGGCCTGCGGCTACGAGTCCCTTTCCGGAAAGAAGAAGAACACCGACACACCATGACCACCATCACGCTCATCGACCCATCCTTCCTGCCGCACGCCGCGGCCGGTTTCCTCATCGGCTACGTCTGGCGGCGCACCGTCTCGCCGATGCCCGCCGCCCTCCTCGCCGCCATCGCCTGGGAGCTGTTGCAGTGGGGGCTCCACGACTCCGGGCCGCTCGCGATGCAGCTGGCCGCCGACCGCCCGACCCTGCGCGGCGCCATCGTCGACATCGTCTACACCCTCGCCGGCGCCGCCGCGTTCTGGTGGGGCATCCACCGCCGCGCATTCACGAAGTAGCCGTCACGCGGGGCAGGCATCACGGCGGCCTCGCCGTCTGATCCTATCTTGCCGAGACCATGCCCGAATTCATCGCCGAACCCGTAGCCCACGACGAAGCCATCGCGTTCCTCGCGGGCAAGCCCGCGGTGTCGCGCCGCGTGTTCGACATCCTGCTGCCGGAGTTGAAGGCGCGGGCGTTCGTCATCAGCGGGGTGGAGTCCGCGACGGTCCGGCAGACGGTCCGCGACGCGATCGCGGAGCTGGGCGGGACGTCGGCGGACTGGGACGCCGCCCGCGCCCACATCGTCGCGCAGCTGGCCCCCTGGCTCGGCGCACGCGCCCCCTACCGCGCCGAGCTGCTCATGCGCTGGCACGGCTACCAGGCCTACGCGGCGGCGAACCACCGGGCGCTGACCGAACTCGCCGACGTCTTCCCCTACCAGCGATACATCACGGTCGGGGACGGCCGCGTGCGCGACTCCCACCGGAAGCTCAACAACAAGATATTCCCCGCCGACCACCCGTTCTGGAAGCGCCACACCCCGCCGTGGGAGCCGGGCTGCCGCTGCGACAAGGTGGGGGTCACCCACGACGACTACGAGCGCATCCGGAGGGATGACGCCCGGAGGAAGCTAGAAAATCGATGGATCCTCAACGAGGCGCAGCTCGACAAGGCGAGGCACGGCACGCTCGACCTCGGCGACGGCCGGCCGATCGACATCCGCACGCCATCGGAGAAGGGCAAGCCGCCGGGCATGGAGTGGGAGGCGGGCGACTTCACCCTGCCGGTCGACGCGCTGCGCGCCCGCTACGACGCCGACATCTGGGCCGAGTTCGAGGGGGGCGCCCGCCGCGAACGCATCGACGACGGGCGGACCGTGTGGGAGTGGCTCACCGGGGAGAGGGCGACGGCCGCGCCGAAGAAGAAGGCGGCGCGCAAGCGGGCGAGGAAGGCGGCGGCGAAGGTCCCGAAGGAGATCCGCTCCTATCTGCGCCTCATGGCCAACGCCGGGCTGACGGCCGAGAAGGAGTGGACCGGCGACATGGTCCGCGCCTTCAACGCGAAGCTCAAGCGGCGCAACCGCGGCGGCGCGAAGATCGACGAGAAGCTCGGCGAGCTGGCCGGGCGCGGGCTGGGCGACGTCACGCCCGACGAGTTCCGCTGGGCCATGGGGGAGGTCCTCGCCATGCTGCCGCCCGGCGTCTCCGCGCGGCTGCCGAAGCTGGCCGCCGCCACGGTGGACATCGGGCCGCCCGGCGCCTACGGCGACTACGACCCCGGGGCGCAGCGGATCCGGATCAACGCCGGGCTGCTCAGCGGGCACGCCGGCGAGCTGCGCGGCCGCTACCACCGGCAGACGATGTTCCACGAGCTGATGCACTGGGTCCACATGGGCGACCCGGAGGGCGGCTACCGGGACGCGGTCAAAGCCCACTTCGAGGCGCGGACGAAGGGCGAGCGGCTGCGCGCCAAGGGGCGGACGAAGTACTACGAGGACGAGTGGTATGACTGGTATGCGGGCGCCGTCTACAGGTTCGAGGGGCGCGCGCCGTCCGGCCTGGAGGTGCCCACCCGCTACTTCCAGCTGCACGCCGACCCCGACGCGATGGCGGACACCTTCAACAAGCTGTCGCCCGCGCAGCGCGCCAAGTTTCTGGAGACGCACGCCGAGGCGATGCGGATCTTCTTCGAACCACCCACGAAAGCATGAGGACCATCACCGCCCACTTCCCCGCCAGCGGGGTGACCGTTGTTTGCCGCTACGGGCGCGAGCCGGGGCTCGGCTCCGTCGAGTGGGAGGGAGAGGCGGTGGACGCCTTCCTCGCCCGAGCATGGCCGGGCGCCCGCGAGCGCTTCGCGCAGATGGAGGGCGCGCGCTTCCGCACCTGGGCGCACGGCATGGCCGGACACCTGGGCGAGCCGGTGGAGTTGACCGTCGAGGGGGACGCGGAGTTCACACCCGAAGACTCATGGGAGTGAGGACGCTGAAGCTCACCCTCACGCGCCGCTGGTTCGACATGGTGGCCAGCGGCGAGAAGCGGGAGGAATACCGCCGCCCGTCGCGCTGGATCCTCTCCCGGCTGGAGGGGAAGAGCTACGACGCCGTCGAGTTCCGGAACGGCTACGGGCGCGACGCCCCGGCCGTGGTCGTCGCCTACCGGGGGTGGCGCATGGGGACCGGGCGCGCCGAGTGGGGGTGCGACGGTGAGCGGAAGGTGGTCATCGAACTCGGAGGGGTGCTGTCATGGGGGGTGTGACATTGGAGAGGCGCCGGGAGATCGGCCTCGGGCTCGCCGTCCTCGACGCGGTGCGCGAGCCGGGCGAGGTGCTCACGCAGACAGACATCGCCGAAGTCTGCGGATGCACTTCGGCGGCGATCCAACAGATCGAGGCGAAGGCCTTGCGGAAGCTCCGCCGGGCAGCCGAACGCTTGGAGCAACCGGAACGATGATCTTGATGATTAACTACGGGGTCAACCGCCGCTCAGGCCGGGGGCTTGAGCACGACTATGGGAAGGTCTTGGTGGACGGTGTGTGGGGCGAGGTCGAGACCCACCGTCGCATCCGGCGGGCGATCTTGAGAAGGCACCCCGGCTGGACCCCCACCGGCTACGCCCTGATTCAAGAAGTCGAAGGATGAAAATCGAACTCACATTGAGGCGGGACATCCTCTCGCCCTCGCTGCGGCGGCTGGCGAAGGGGGTCGGCGGGGCCGGCGGGAAGACCCGCCTGCACAAAGCGATGGGCGAGGTCGTCGTCCAGACGGCCAAGAGCGCCTTCAACGACCCGAGCGAGCGGGCGCGCGCCTGGCGGCGGCTGGCGGACGGGCGGCCGGCGCGGCTGCGGAGGAACAACCACCTCGCGCGGTCGCCCCGGGTGTTCTCCGCGAACGCGCGGGAGGTGAAGGTCGGATCCAACCTGCCCTACGCCGCCGTCCACCAGCTCGGCGGGAAGAAGAAGCCGATCCCGGCGCGCCCCTACTTCCCGTTCTGGAGGCGCAAGCCGACCGCGCGCGTGCGGCGGCGCACCGACAAGGCGCTGCGGAGGATGATCGAGGACCTCCGCTGAGGCGGGCGCGCGGGCAGGCGTTTTTGAGGGATGGGGGCGGGTGCCGAAAGGTCGCTGCGTGCCGAACACCGAAATCAAGCTGGGCAGGCCGCTCGCGCTGAAGCTCGCCGAACCGTTCTCCAACGGGGTGGCCGGCATGGAGGCGGCGCCCACCGAGCTGCTCGTGCACCCGTGGGGCACGCACGACCTGCGCCAGCGCGGGGTGTCGATCGTCGACGCTCTCACCGCGTCGGTCCTGGCGGCGAACCAGGCGAAGCTGAAGCGCCAGCGGATCGCGCTCGATTTCGAACATAACACGCTGCCGGGCACCACCGCCTACGAGGAGAGCGACGAGCCGCGCCGGGTGGCCGCCTACGGCACGCTGGAGGTGCGGGAGGGAGAGGGCATCTACCTCGTCGACATCGAGTGGGAACCGAACGGTTTCGCCGCCTCGCTGTCCTACAACGACCTGTCGCCATCCCCCTACTTCGACGGGGACGGGCGGGTTGTGGCGCTGCATTCGGTCGCCCTGGTACGCCACGGGGAGATCGACGGGCTGACCTATCTATCGGCCGGCGACGACGCCGGGACCAAGGAGGAACCAGAACAAGAAGAACAGACCATGCTGAAAGAAACCCTAATCGCCGTGCTCACCGCCCTCGGGGCGCAGATCCCCGACGACCCGAGCGACGAGGACATCGCCGCCGCCGCCCAGGGAGCGATCGACAAGATCAAGGAGCGCGAACCCGACCCGGAGCCTGCGGGCGCCGATGAGGCCGAGGAAGAGGTCACCGAAGCCGGCCCGTCCGGAATGGCCGCTGCGGCACCCGCGGCACCCGAGGACGGCGCCGCCGACGTCGCCGCCCTCTCCGCCCGCATCGACGACCTCGAGCGCGAGGCGATCGTCGCCGCC
>JAUIGD010000500.1 GCA_030430255.1 Verrucomicrobiia bacterium | reverse complement strand
CACCCCGGCGGAGAACGAGATCCTCGCCGGCACCGACCCGAACGTCGCCGGCGGCGACCCGGCGGACCTCTCCTCGACGATGACGACGGAGTTCAACGCCGACGGCTTCAGCGACGTCGTGATCCGCTTCGCCCCGCTCGGTCCCGCCGGCGAAGCCGTACACCAGATGTTCATCGGCCTGTGCGGGTTCGAGCTCGATCAGACATTCGATCTGGACGACCTCGATGGAGACGACCTCCCCGACGCCTGGGAAGTCGCCAACGGGCTCGACCCCAATGACCCGAATGGCGACAACGGCGGCGGCGGCGACCCCGACATGGACGGGGTCGACAACGAGACGGAGTTCTTCGACGGCACCCACCCGAACGAGGCGGACGAGGATATGGACGGTCTGGACGACGGCGAGGAGAAAGCCGCGGGCACCAATCCCCATGACGCCGACACCGACAACGACACGCTCTCCGACGGCGACGAGGTCAGCCTCCACGGCACCGACCCCCTCGACCGAGATAGCGATGACGACTACTTCTTCGACGCCACGGAAGCGCCGTTCGGCCTCGCGACGGACCCGTTCGCCTACCCGGTCGCGACGGATCGGATCTCGCTCGATTTCTCATCGACCGCCACCGGTGGCCAAGCCGGCGTCTTCCACGACCAATCGCGCCTGCCCTATGTCGCGGACCACGAAGCGGACGGCAGCGTGAACCGTTCCGAAACCTATCCTGCACCGTCGCTCGGCGCCGGTGAAGAGTTCACGCTCACCGTCGATTTCCCCGACAGCGTCGCCGGCACGGTCAAGCAGCTCATCGGCCGCAACTCCGGCAACACCGCCAACTACACCGGCGCCGACCCCGACCTCGCCCGCGATTGGATCGGCGTGGACGCGCGTGTCACCAACGGCGGCAACGGTCCGGACACCCCGACGACCATCCGCTTCACGCTGGAGGGCCTGCCCGCGGGTGCCTACCTCTACACCTCCTACCACCACGACGTGCAGGCCCAGCGCGGCGGCTTCTCCGTCTCCGTCGCCGACGCCGCCAAGGCGAGCCCGACCGTCGTCGGCACCCGCGCGATGACCGCCACGGACTCGGGCGGCAACCCCGCCGCGGCCGGCTCCGTCGGGGATCTGCCCTCGACCTTCTTCGCCGTCATCAACTCCGACGGCGTCAACCCCATCGAGGTCTATTACCAAGGGTTCGAAGACCTCGACGAGACCGCCGCCACCATCGTCCCGCAGTCCTTCGTCGGCATCAACGGCTTCGACATCGTCCCCACCGACGACCAGGACGGCGACGGGCTCCCCGACGACTACGAGGACGCCAACGGCCTCGACAAGACGGTCGCCGACGCCGACGTCGATCACGACAGCGACGGGCTCACCAGCGGCGAAGAGTACCAGCTCGGCACCGAGCCCAACAACGACGACACCGACGATGACGGCGCCCTCGACGGACAGGAGATCGCCGCCGGCAGCGACCCCTTCATCCAGGACACCGACGGCGACGGCGCGCTCGACGGGGCGGAGCTCGTCGCGGGCAGCGACCCGCTCGTCGTCGATACCGACGGCGACGGGATCGGTGACGGCACCGACCCCGGACCGACCGACGCCAACAACCCGCCCACCAGCGCCGCGCTCTGCGCCTACTGGCCGCTCGACAGCACCGACGGCGTCACCACCCCAGACGTGGGTCCAGGGGGTTACGACATGGTGTTGCAGAACATGACCGAAGCGAACTTCGTCCTCGACGAGGGGCATCAGGCGGCCAGCTTCGAGAACGCGAGCCAGACCCTCCTCTCCTACGTCGCCAACCCGGACGACGATCTGCCGATCAACAAGCACCCGGCCTTCACGATCGCCTTCTGGGCGAAGATCGACGGCACCGGCCAGAATGATCTCCGGGTGTTCTCGGAGGGTTCCGGCGCCACGGACGACCCACTGTTCAATATCGGCACCCGCAACGACGGCGCCGATGGCGTCCTCGACATCTACCTGCGCGACGGCGGCAACACCGGCCACCAATACTCGAACGGGCTGCCGTTCGACGGGACATGGCGCCACCTCGCCCTGACGTACAGCAGCGATTCCGGGCGGATCGCGCTCTACGTGGACGGCGTGCTCGACCGCGACGACTGGCCGTTCTGGGACGTTGAGAACATGATCAACACCACCTCCATCGGCGGCATCCAGCGCGCCGCCGCCAGCCACTGGGTCACAGGGCTCGTCGACGACGTGGCGCTCTGGAAGAAAAACCTCAGCGTCGAGGAGATCGCCGAGCTCGCCTCCGGCACCGCGCCGGACTCGCTCGGCGGTGCGGGCTTCGCCATCATCGAGGTCAGCCGCGAGTCGGCCACCGGCCACGTCACGCTCACCTGGCGCTCGAAACCCGGCAAATCCTATGCGGTCCGCTATTCGGACAACCTCGACGCCGACCCCGCCGGGAGCGACCCGCGCCTCTGGCCGGACCTAGACGACGGCGTCCTCAGCGCGGGTGAAACGACCTCGTTCACGGACACCGAATCGCTGCCCGGCCGCTTCTACATCATCGAGGAGATCCAATAGACAGCGACCGAGCGCCCGTCGCCGAAACCCTCCCCGGACCGCCCCGCAGGGATCCTCCTTGCGGGGCGGTTCCCCGTTGCCGCCCCCCCGATCGCATGGGAGATCTCCACCGATGAAGGAACCACACTGGCGCGTTGCCGGGATCAACTTCGACCACTTCCACATGGGCGACTTGCTCCGCATGGTGCACGAGCACCCACGGGCGGAGATCGTCGGCCTCTGCGACGAGCAACCCGGGCGCATGGCCGATGCTCGAGCCGCGTTCGGCATCGCCGACGAACTCTGTTTCACCGACCACCGCGCCTGCATCGAGTCGACGCAGCCCGACCTCCTCATCCTCTGCCCCGCCGCCGCCCGCCAAGCCGACTGGGTGGAGGCGGTCGCCCCCTTCGGGATCCCGCTGCTGATGGAGAAGCCCTTCGGCGCATCGATCGGCGACGCAGACCGTATGATCGCCGCCGCCGACGCGGCCGGGGTGCCGCTCGCGATCAACTGGCCGATGCGTTGGTATGCGAGCCACGCCACCGCCCACCGGCTCATCGGCGAGGGCGCGATCGGCGCGATCGAAGAAGTGCACTACTACGATGGCAACCGCGGCCCGCTCTGGCACGGTGCCGACAAGATCGAACGCGAGCCCGCCCCCGAGGAGAAGGCCGAGAGCTGGTTCTACAAACACGCCGAGGGCGGAGGCTCGCTGCTCGACTACCTCGGCTACGGCGCGACCTTGGGGACTTGGTTCAACGGCGGCCAGCTCCCGGACGAGGTGATGTGCATGACCGGCGGCACCGAGGGGCTGGAGGTGGACGAGCATAGCGTCACGGTCGCCCGCTATCCGGGCGGTCGGCTGTCGAAGTTCGAGACCCGGTGGGGCACCTTCACGGACCCGTGGACCCATCAGCCTCAGCCGAAGTGCGGCTTCGTGCTCAAGGGGGTTTCGGGGACGCTCAGCAGCTACGACATGGAGGGGAGCGTGCGGCTGCAGACCGCAGCACATCCTGAGGGGATCGAGATCCCCGCCGACACCCCACCGCAAGAAGCCGCGGGCCCGATCGCCTACGTCCTGCACTGCCTGGAGACAGGCGAACCCTTCGACGGGCCGCTGTCGCCGGCCGTGAGCCGGGTCGGGCAACGCATCGTCGACGCCGCCGTCCGGAGCGCCCGCGAGGGAAAAGTGGCCGCAGTCTAGCCCCCCTACCCGCCCCCTCCCCATGCCCGACCACGAACCCTCACGGCGCCCGAAGGGAGAGATTTTCAGTCAGATCCAGGATCACCAAGATGCGCTCATCGCCCGCTTCTGCAGCCCGAAGCGACGTGTGGTCGCCCACACCGAGTGGTTCGATGAGGGCGCCGAGATCGGGGCGCTCAAGGCCGAATGCCGGCGGCGCATCCTCTTCTTCGAGGAGCGAGGCTTCTATCTGTTTCAAGAACCGCAAATCGAACATCAACCACACCGGGCGCGGTTGCGCGTCGCCCTCACCTTCAAACCCACGGAGAGCAACTCGGGCTGAGCTGCGGATGGTGCGTCGGGAGCAAAACC
>JAUIGD010000499.1 GCA_030430255.1 Verrucomicrobiia bacterium | reverse complement strand
CGCCATCTCCCTCCGAATGCGAACCGGTACCGCATTTTTGTAAATCCATTGACAGTGAAGGACTTACGTAAAATTGGAACGAAACCCGGTACCACGCGGTTCGGATTTTGGTACGAAAAACCATAGGATCGACGGGAATCGTCTCCTTTTCTGGATCGAATCGCGATACCCGAACCTCGCGGATCAACAGCCGGATCAGCTCCTCCCGCTGGCCCTGATCGAGCGCCGGGAAGAGCCTATCAAACTGGCCAAAGGCGGCGGTGATGTGCGTCTCGTGGAGGGGCAGTCGCTGGCGGCGCTGCAACTCCATCTGGGCGACCTCCAGCTCGATGCGGCATTGCCGCTTCCGCTCGACCAGCTTCTCGGCGTCCGCCATCAGCTCTTCGGTGAGCCCGCCACGCCCATCCACTTTCCGCAGCATCCCCTTGCAGTGTTCCAACTCTTGCTCGGCCTCGTCGAGCTGGGCTTGTGCCGCAGCCACCCGTTTCTTGAGCGGCGTGATCGCTTTGCTCCCTTCCTTCTTCGCCGCCGTCAGGGTCGCCGCGATGCTCTTGGGGTGTTTGGCGAACTCGCCGATGACCCGGACGATGTAATCCTCGAAGGGCTTGGCCGAGAGGTTCCGCAGGTTGCAGGCGGACGCGCCTCCGTCCTTGGCGACGTCTCCGCAGCAGTAATAAAGGTAAGGGTTGCCGTCGGGGTCTTTTTTGCCCGCCGGTTTCGGCGTCATGAGGTTGCCGCAGCAGCCGCAGCGCAGGAGGCCTTTCAACAGGAGCCCGTGCTTGTTGCGTTCCTCGTGGGGGCGCGCCGGGTTCTCCAACGAGGCCAGCGCCTCGTTGGCCGCCGCCCAAACCTTGTCGCTGACGAGGCCGTCGTGCTGCCCCTCGTACTCGATCCCCTCGTGGACGATGGTCCCCTTGTAGATCGGGTTGGTGATGATGCGCCGGACGCGGTCACCGATCCACCGCTTGCCCCCGACCTCCTGACGCTCGCCCGACTTGCGGGTCACGGTGCGCAGCTTCGTGAACAGCCCGAGTTCGTTCAGGGCGTCGGCAACCGCCGTCGGGCTTTTGAGTTCCTTCGTCAGGGCAAAGATGCGCCTGACAAGTTTCGATTCTTCCTTGTCGGCGGCCAGCGTTTTGGCGCCTTTGTCATAGGTGAAGCCGGTGGGAACCCAGCCGCCGTTCCACAAGCCGCGGCGCGCCCTCTCCAAGTTCTTGTGCCTCACGCGCTCGCTGGTCAACTCGCGCTCAAACTGCCCGAAGCTGAGCAGCATGTTGAGCATGAGGTTGCCCGTCGGGTCGGAGGTGTCGAAAGATTGCGTGGCCGAGACGAAGATGACCTCACGCTTCTTCAATTCCTCCCACAGCGCGTAGAAGTCGGCGATGGAGCGCGTGAGGCGGTCGATCTTATACACCATCACCGCGCCGACCTCGCCCGCGCGGATCGCCGCTAACAACCTCCCCAACGCGGGGCGCTCTAGGTTTTTGCCAGAGTAACCCCCGTCGGAAAAGTGTTCGTCCTCGACCCAGCCCTCGTGCTTCTTCACCGCGAGCGCGTGACGGCAAATGTCGAGCTGGGTCTCCAAGCTGTTGTAGTCGCGGCGAGTCTGTTCGTCGGTCGATACGCGGCTGTAGATCGCGCAGCGGATCACCTTCTTTACGTTGGCGTTCGCCTTCCGGCCTGTGGCGTGGGCGGCTGAGTCTTCTGGGTAGGTCGATGAGATCATGGTAGGATGCGGTGAGGATTGTGTGGGGCCATCCGCGTACGCGCGTGGGCGATGCGGATCGCGGTGGAACCGGGGCTTACCTGAACGGGGACCGGGAGAGGCGCCGAGGATGCGGCGCGGGACAAAGACGAGGGCGCGGTAAGCGAGTGCTCGGAAGTTGACTGGGCCGGCCCGAAATGTCCAGCCCAATGCCCCATTTTCGCGTCGTCTACGCGGCCGCCTCGTACACCACGGCGCGGGAGGTGCCCGACTTCTTGACCAAACCGTGGGACTCCAGGTTCTTGAGCCTCCGGTAGAGCGTGGTCTTGGGCACTTTGAAGCGCTTGCGGATCTCGGCGGGCGACGCCCTCCTCACGCTGCGCAGGAAGCGGAGCAACTCTTCGTCCTCCTCGGAGATCGGTCCCGCCGATGCCTCGACTCCACCCTCACACTCCGACGGCTCCACCAGACCGCTGCGGCAAACGGCGATGGCGAGGAGTTCGCCGAAACGCTCCCAGCGTTCGCCCCTACCAACGCCCCCAAGGCAGCCGCCTCGATCCCCACTTCGACTTCATCGAAGCCTTGCGGATCCACGGCTGGCCTTACCGGGAGATGGTCGCGGTTCTGCGCTCCGACTGCGGGGTGACGATCAGCGTCAGCGCCCTGCACAACTACTGCCGCCGACGCGGCATCGCCAAACCCAAGCGGCGCGCCCGCGATCAAGCCGCGACGCCGAGCGACACGCCATCAAGCGAAACGAACGATGCCGACGACTGGGGCTTCGTCGTCCCCAAATCCCTCAAGACTTGGAAGGCCCGCGGCGAGGATCGCCCGCCACCGACACCCAAACCCTAACCAACCACCTCAACCCCATCCACTACCATGAATACCACCAAACAAGCACCCATCCGCGTCGTCTTCACCCAGGGAGGCAAAGGCGGCGTCGGCAAGACCGAGATCGCCATCAACCTCGCCACCTGGTACCACAGCCAAGGCATCCGCCCAAAGCTGATCGACTTCGACACCGAAAACTCCCAGAAGAGCGGCCTCAAGAACTTCATGCCCGAGGCCGAGAAGATCGACCTCCACCAGCCGGGCGCCCTCGACCACTTCTTCGCCGCCTGCGAGACGGAAGACCGCGTCGTCCTCGCCGACCTCGGCGCCGGGGCGGGAGCCGCCACCTTCGACTGGTTCGAGAAGATGTTCGAAGAGTCGGAAGCGATGAACATTCGCTTCACCGCCGTCGGCGTCACCACCAACGACCCCGGCGCAGTCATCTCCATCCTCCAATGGGCCGACAAGCTCCGCCGCCGTGTCGATTACCTGATCGTCCTCAACGCCCTCCGCGCCTCCGACGAAGCCTTCGACTACTGGCACGACGAACCCAGCGTCGCGAAATTCGTGGAACTGTGCCAGCCCCACGTCATGCAAGTCGATGCCCGCGTCCCCGAGTTCCAGACCGAACTCCGCAACGAAGAGCTGACGCTCGCCGATGTCGTCGAGCGGCGGACGGATTCGCCCTACTTCGTCAAGACCATGCAGATCGTCCGGGCGCGCCGCTATCTGCGGAACCTCTATGGGGGATTCCAAGCCGCCCAAGCTGTGCTTGGCTGATGTGTCCACATAGGGAAATCGCCAATGCCCAAGTAAATCAGGAATTCATTACTTTTTTTTCTTTAAATTGTTCAGGCGTGTGAGTTGATTGCGGAATATGCACCAATCACCGTCTGCATGATTCAGACAGGCCTCGTGATCAGTTGGGAATCTCCTCCGTCGGAAGAGTTGATCGCCCAGCTCGATGCCCATCCCTCGCTCACACTCGGCGAACGCGCCGGTCGCTGGCGGAGCGAGGCGCTGCCGGGGGTCGCCTTCGTGGATGTGGTGCATGTGAACTTCGATTCCGACGCGCACGAGCCTGAACTTCCCACCCCTGCCCAAACATGAACCGACGCACCTTTGCCAAACTCTCCGCCCTCGGCGCCGCGACGGCCGTTGCCCAGCAGCGCGCGGGCGCGGATGCGCCTGCCGGCATCGCTCCAGATGACGCCATCGCCTGGGACAAGGCGCCTTGCCGGTTCTGCGGCACGGGCTGCCATGTCCGGGTCGGTGTCAGGGACGGGCGGGTGGTCGCCATCGAGGGCGATCAGCTCGCCGAGGTGAACAAGGGGCTGCTCTGCGTTAAGGGCTACCATGTCGGCCTGGCGCTCTACGGGCGCGACCGCTTGACGCAGCCGCTGCTGCGGGTGGATGGCGAGCTTCAGCCGATTTCGTGGGAGCAGGCGATCGACACCATCGCCCAGCGCATCGCCGCCGCCCCGGAGAAATTTGGCTTCTACGGCAGCGGCCAGTGGACGATCCCCGAGGGCTACGCGGCGAACAAATTCACCAAAGGCGGGCTTTCCAACAACCACA
>JAUIGD010000498.1 GCA_030430255.1 Verrucomicrobiia bacterium | reverse complement strand
CAAGGCGCCCGAGAAGCTGCCCGCGCAAAATACGCCAACCGATACGCGGGTGGCCGAGACTAACGAAAACCGAATCCCACGAGGGGGCCTTCGTCGTAAAGATCGTTAACTTTCCCTAAAGGCATTGAGGCTAGCCCGGATCGATCACCAAGCTCCGGGCTGCCGCTTGCGCTCGTTGATGCTGAGGGTGTTGCCGTTGGGAACGGCTCGGGCAGGGTGTCCACCCAGCCGCTTCGCCTGTCCCTGCCGCCGCCTACTCAGCATCAACGAATGGCAGCGCCTCGCCTGCGAATGTGGTGATCGATCCGGGCTAGCGCCCACCCCGCCGGCTCGCCCGGTAGTCGCGCCAAGCCTTGAGCGCCGCGCGCGCCTCCTCGCCGCGCAGCTTCCCGTCGCCATCCTTGTCAAAGCGCGCCCGGTGCCGCTCGAGGACCGTTTTGGGAATCTCGGCGAGGCTCCCGTCGTCCGCCGCCTCCCGCACGCGCTGCTTCCCATAGTCGCGCATGTGGGTCTGGTACGCCTGCTCCAGGCCGCCCAGCGCACCCGGTTCCTGCGGCGTCACCAACAGCGTCGCGCTCCCCATCTCGTCGGTCGATTCCCTCCCCCAACGCACTCGACGCGGTGGCGAGTGGGGGTTGTTGACGTTGTCGGCACTGTTGTCCCAGACCACCTCGCAGTCGATCCGGGTCCCCGCCGGCAGGTCGACAAAATCTTGATAGAGGTACTGCTCCTGCCAGCTGAAGTCCCACTCGGGGATGCTCAACAGATCCAAGACCGCGCCGTCCGGTAGTGTCGCCCGCATCTCGACCTCCTTGCCGAGGTAGTGCATGTGCGCGCTCACCCCGAAAGCCTGCACCGCCACCGGGAGGGTGAAGGAATCGCGCTTGGTGTAGCGCGCCTCACCAGCAGGGATGTCGATCCCCGAGATCGCTCCGAAATGGGGCGGCAGCTGCACCCCGACAAAACCCCGCGACGGCGGCTGTTCCGCGAAAAACAGGCCGATCTTCGATACCTCGCGCTCCTCCTTCCCCGACGGGTGGAAGTGCGTCGAGAGGACCAGATCCGAACCGGCGGGCAGCTTGTAGGCGAGGTCCTCAGGCAACGCCACCGGCTGCCCCCCGACCGCCCAACCGCCCAGGTTCCCATCGCGCCCGAAGCGCCCCATCTTGGCGAAGCCCGGCCCCGGGTCGGCCTCGTCCAGCGCCCGCGCCTCGCCGCCGACATCGAAGTAGAACAGGCTGTGGTGCACCACCGTGGGCGAGCCGGGACGGAACTCGATCGCCTTGACCCACCGGTCCTGCTCCAACGCCAGCGGCAGCACGAAGTTGCGGTAGATGTCCGGCCCGGACTCCGGCACCAAAAAAGCCTCGTCCATCTCCAGCACGAGGTCTGGTTCGCCGAGCTGCCACCCTTGGGGGAAGTCCGGCAGCGGCGGCGTCTCCGACCCCTCGCCCGCCGGCGCTCCGGCCTCCTCCCACGCCACCAGGGTGGCGATCTCGTCGGCACTCAGCCGCCGGTCCCCGGCGAAAGCGAAATGCTCGCTGCGCGCGTGCCACGGCGGCATGAACCCGTCCTCCACCACCTCGGCGATCTGCCGCGCGCGCTTCTTCACCTCCGCGTAGGAAGTCAGCGCGAAGGGCGCCGATTCACCCGCGCGATGGCAACCCGCACAACGCGAATAGACGATCGGGGCGACGTCTTCGGCGAAAGTGGGCGGCTCCGCTGTCGCCGTGGCGAGGGGCGCGAGAAGGAGGGCGAGGGTCGGGTGCGGACGCGGCATTTACTCGGTCGGGGAGGTGGGCACCGTCGGATACGGAATGTAGCACCCCACAGGTTTCGTTTTCGTCGTAGAAACTTCGCGCCCCCCCAAAACCGCAGCCACCGCATCGCGGAGATCCCGGTGCCGGGGCCGCGGCCGCTTCTTGCCGAAATCCGCGTAGGTGTCATCGATCCTGCCCCGGTAGCGGACCGCCCCCTCCCGGTCGATCACGAACGCTTCCGGCGTCACCTTCGCCGCCAGGCGCCGCGCGACCGCAAACTCGGGATCGAGGACCACTGGCGCCTCGATCGCGAACTCCGCGCGATGCGCCCTCGCGTCTTCCGCCGTCACCGAAGGGTCCGCATGCACCATCACCAATGCCATCCCCTCCCGGCCAAACTCCGCGCTCAGGCGACGCAAGGTCGGCTGAAAATAATTCGCGATCGGGCAGTCGGTGGCGATGAACACGACGACGAGCGCCTCGGTCTCAGGGGAGGCGAAGGGTGCCACGACCTCTCCCGATACGCTCTCGAAACGCCAGGCGTCCGCGATCGCATCCCCCCCCTCGACCTCGCCCGCACCCGCGGTGTCGACCCCCAACATCCCGGCGGCAAGCATCGCCGTTGGCAACGCTCTCAAGGCAGCGAAATTCATGCACAGACCCTAGTCGCACCCGTCGGCGCCACCAGCAAAAATCGGGCGCCCGCCACCTCGCCCCTCCGGGCGCCGGCCCGGTCGCGGCAATTGGGTCTTTGGGCACGCCGCCTTTCCCCTTACGGTGCCCCCCATGAGAGCCATGGTCATCACCGGCTTCGGCGAACCGTCCGACGTCTTCGCCGAAACCGAGATCCCCAAGCCCGAAGTCGAACCCGGCCGCGTCCTGCTGCGCGTCGCCGCGTCGAGCGTGAACCCCGTCGATCACAAGATCCGCAGCGGCCTCCTCGAGGCGATCGCCCCCGACGAACCGCGGGTGTTGGGTTGTGACGTCGCCGGCGTCGTCGAGGCCGTCGGCGAAGGCGTGAGCGACCTCGCCCCCGGCGACCGGGTCTACGGCTGCACCGGCGGCTCCAAGGGCAACCCCGGCGCCCTCGCCGAGTACCAGCTCGCCGACCCCGCCCTGCTCGCCCGCTGCCCGACCGCGATCCCGCTCGCCGACTGCGCCGCCGTCCCCCTCGTCGCCATCACCTGCTGGGACGCCCTCGTCCGCGGCGCGGAGGTCGGCGCGGGCGACAGGGTGCTCGTCCACGGCGGCTGCGGCGGCGTCGGCCACATGGGCGTCCAGATCGCCAAGATGCGCGGCGCCGAGGTCTACGCCACTGTCTCCACCGAGGCCAAAGCCGAGATCGTCCGCAGCTTCGGCGCCACCCCCATCTTCTACCGGGAACAGGGCGTCGCCGAATACGTCGCCGAGCACACCGGTGGCACCGGCTTCGACGTCGTCTTCGACACCGTCGGCGGCGACAACATCGCGCGCAGCTTCGAGGCGGCCGCCCTCGAGGGGCGCGTCACCTCCGTCAATACCCGCGCCGAGGTCGACCTCTCCCCCATGCACCAGAAGGCGCTCAGCCTCCACGTCGTCTTCATGCTCATCCCCATCCTCCACAACCGCCCCGGAGGCCGCCGCCGACACGGCGGGATCCTGCGCGAGATCACCGCCGCGATCGACTCCAGCGCGGTCCGCCCGCTCATCGATCCGCAGCGCTTCCCCTTCGGGCGGGTCGCCGCCGCCCACGACCATTTGGTATCCGGGGACGCAGTCGGCAAAATTTTGTTAGAGGGATTCTGATCGGCGACCGTGGCCCGGGATCCTTCCGCTCGCGCCGCCGGACGCCCCCCGGTCCCGAGCAGAGGCTGAGCGACAGCGCATCAGATCGGCCGTTCCCCCTCACCCGCAGGCCCGCTTCGCGGCGTTGACCTCCGCGGCCACCGTTTCCGCCGCGATCAAGCTGCTGAACAAGCCTGACACCCGCTTCTCCCTCCCCGCGGTAGTCGTCACCTCGACGTGATAGTATGCCTTGCCGTTGACGCTGAGGTCCGTCTCCGGCGTCGCCTCACCGACCTCGAACCAGTTCAGAAACTGTCCCTCCCCTGGGCTCACCCAACCTTTGCCGAAGCGCAGCCCGGTGGGCTCGATCCGCAGGCGCCACGCCCTGAGGCGCGTGCAGGCCGCCCAATAGAGCATCCCCAGGCAAACGGCCCCGAAGAGGAACGGCACGAGCATCGCGATCCCCTTCCATCTCCCCCAGCCGATCCAGACCATCGCCCGTTCCAGCAGGGTCGGGCAAAGGAACCCGTCCGGCAATCCGGGTTCAGAGGGGCCCGATGGCCCCTCCGCTTTTCGGGACGACCCGATATCTTGTTCGGGTCGC
>JAUIGD010000497.1 GCA_030430255.1 Verrucomicrobiia bacterium | reverse complement strand
CGAGATCGCCAGCCAGGCGGCGGCGCTGGTGAAGAAGAACATCACCGGCAGCCGCGCCGAGCGGTCGATCGCGGCGCGGAGCTGGACGTCTTCGTCAGTGCTGTGGTCGTCGGGCATCGAAGCGGGAAGGGGGCGGTTACGGGGTGACGGTGAGCACGCCATTCATGAGGCGCCAGTGGCCGGGGAAGGTGCAGATGTAGGGGTAGTCGCCCGGTTCGCTGATGGAGACCTCGAAGGTTCCCTTCTGGGTCGGCTGCAGGAGATCGGTGTGCCCCAAGATGTCCTCCGACTGCGGGATGTAGTGCATGGCGAGCGCGTTCGGGTCAGCGATCAAGGCGTCGGCGAGGGCGCCGACGGAGTCTTTCGTTCCCGGGGCGAGCACCAGCATGTTGTGGGGGAGGATATCGGTATTGGCGAAGGTGATGCGGATGAGGCCCGCCTTGGCGGTGAGCGTCTTCTCTTTGAACTTCATTACGCCTCCCGGCTCGGAATGGACGGTCAGCTCTGTCGCCGCGACGGTCTCGGGCTCGGTCGGCTCACCGGGCTCGGTCGGCTCGGTCGGTTCACCGGGTTCGGTCGGCTCGGCCGGCTCGGATGCCGCCATCTGTTTCGCCATCCACTCGTCGAAGGCGGGGGTACCCGGGAGCGGCTTGGTCGAAGCGGCCGCCTTGGCGTTGCTGAGATTCCCCAGGGCGATGGCGGTGTCGATCGGAGCGGCGGTGAGTTTGGTCGCCTGCGCCTCGAGGGCGGCCTTCACCTTTTCGGCACGCTCGGCGGCGGCGGCTTGGTAGACCGGATCCTCGGCGCTGCCGTTGACGACGTTGGCACACATCGCCAGCAAGCCGAAAAGGCCGAAGGTCGCCAAGCCGAGCAGGAAGGTGCACAGGCGCTTGAGCGGAGAGCTTTCGACGGCGGGTTGCATGGTTGGCGTTGAGGAAGGGTTGCGGGACGAAGCTGGGAAGGGTGCCTAATTGACGAGGCGGGCCGATTCGAGCAGGCGCGGATCCCGGGCGGGGTAGATGCTGTAGCGGCCGATGGTGCGCAGATAGACCCAAAGCAGGACCCCGCCGACGGCGAGGAAGGCGAGCAGGTCGAGGAGGATGGTCGGGCCACCCACCATGAGGTCGGGGCCTCCCTCCTGATACGCGGTGAGCGAGGGGCCGCGCTCGGGGATGACGATCCAATAGATGTCGATCAAGTGGACGAAGAGCACCCATCCGGCGGCGGCGCAGATCTGCCGCATGTCCTTCTTCGCCTTCTGACGCAGAAGGAACAGGAAAGGGGCGACGAAGTGGCCGAAGACGAGGAAGTAGGAGACGAAGTGCCAGTGGTCGGTGTTGCGCAGGTGGTAGAATTTGGTCTCCTCCGGCACCTTCGCGTACCAGTAGAGGAAGAACTGGCTGAAGGAGATGTACGCCCAGAAGACGGTGAAGGCGAACATCAGCTTACCCATGATGTGGTAGTGCTCAATGGTGACGACCTGTCTCAGGTAGCCTTGGCTGCGCAGCGCGGTGGTGGTCAGGATGATCACCGCCATCCCGCTGAGGGCGGAACCGGCGAAGATGTAGACCCCCCACATGGTCGAGAACCAGGTGAAGTCGAGGCACATCAGCAGGTCGATGGCGACGAAGGTGGTGCTGACGGCGAAGACCGGCAGGAACCCGCAGCTCCAGCGGCGGGCGAGGAAGGTTTTGCGCACCGACCCGTCGCGGTCTTGATCGACGGACCATTTGCGCAGGAGGTAGGCGATGCCGCTGAGGGCGACGAAGTAGAACAGGATGCGGACGACGAAGAACGTGACGTTCAGGTAGCCCGCCTTCATC
This sequence comes from Verrucomicrobiia bacterium, assembly GCA_030430255.1. Lineage (GTDB taxonomy): Bacteria > Verrucomicrobiota > Verrucomicrobiia > Verrucomicrobiales > DEV007 > JAUIGD01. The sequence goes on along the minus strand of JAUIGD010000497.1, from coordinate 2,333 downwards.
TCGAGCAGGGCGTTGTGTTCGTGGAGCCGCAACAGCTCCAACCACTCGTAGAGCCCTTCCCGCGGAGCTTTGAGCACCAGGATGGGGATGAAGAACAAAAACGCGAACGGGATCATGTTCGCGAGGTGTTCCATCACCCTCCGAACGGCGACCCCCCAGCCGGAGTTCGACGCGTGGTGCAGGAGGACGAAGAACAGGCCGCCGACACAGATGGTGAAGAAGAAGTAGCTGGCGAACAGCCAGGAGTAAGCGAAGGACTCGCTGAGGGTGGCCACGCCGCGGCCGCCGTCGCCGCCGCCGAAGAGGAGGATCCCCAGGCCGATCAGAGTCGCGACGCCGCCGATCCCGGCGGCGAGGGTGGTGACCTTCGCAAATTTGGACACCTCGACGCGCTCCCCTTCGACAGGGAGGCTAGTGAGGCTGGTACCGTGGTCGGCCATTGAGCGCGTGTTGCGTTGGGATTGGGGTTTACTGGGGTTCGGAAGGGGGTGCTCCTGGCTCTACCGCCTCGGTTGGGGCGGCCGAGCCGGCCGCCTGCGCCGCTTGCAAGGCGCGGAGGTGGGCGATGATTGCCCACCGGTCCGAAGCGGGGAGGACGCTGCCGTAGCCGGACATGCGGCCACGGCCCTTGGTGATGATCTCGAAGAGTTCTCCGTTCGGGCGGAACTCCGGGTTCGAGGCGTCGGCGAACCGCGCTTCGTGGAGGTTGGCGACGGGGCGCATGGTGCCGAACTGGGCGACCACGCCGTTGCCGTCCCCGGATTCGCCATGGCAGATCGCGCAGTAGATGCCGAACCGGTCCTTGCCGCGCGCCAGCAGCGAGGCGTCGACGGTGATCTCCTCCGGCAAGCCATCGCCGTAGAATTCCCCGAAGAGCCCGGAGTTGAAATAGCTGTCGGGGAGCGAGAAGCCGTCCGGCATCGCCGCGCCGTCGGCGACGGGCTCTGCCGGCACGTCAAAGCCCATCGGCAGGGTGCCGACGACCTGGGGGCGGGCGCCATTGCCATCGGCGAAGAACGCGGCGGCCGCCTGCGGACCCACTTTCGCCTGGCGGTCCATGTCGGCGAAGACCTCGACCGGCGTCGATTTGAAAACCCGGCCACGGAGACCGGCAGCCCCGATGACGAGGGCGGCGGCCAAGATGAGAGCGAGGAAGAAGTAATGCATGTCCGGGTCAGATCTCGTCCTCGACCAGTTCGATGTTCTTGCCGCCGATCTCCTCGAGGAACTTGCGCGTTTCCTCTTTGGAGAATTGCGGGTCGCGCGCCTCGAGACAGATGAAGAAGGTGTCGTCGGAGAAGCGGGAGAAATTGTCGCTGGCGAACAGCGGGTGATTCCAGCGCGGGAGCCGGTTCAGGATCATGCTGCCGAACAGGGCGGTGAACGCGGAGAGCAGGATGGTCAGTTCGAACATCACCGGGAAGAAGGCCGGCATGGTGGCGAGGCTCGCCGGTTTGTCCTGCACGTAGGTCGGGTAGATGAAGACCTGGGTGACCATCTGCAGGAGGAAGGCGGTCAGGGTGCCGGTCGCCCCCCCGATGAACACCCACCACGAGAGGACGGATTTGCCCAGCCCCATGGCGCCATCGAGGCCGTGGATGGGGAAGGGGGAATGGACGTCCCAGCGCTTGAAGCCGGCGTCGCGCACCTTCTCCGCCGCGTGATAGACATCGCGCGCGGTCTCGAACTCGGCGAGGTAGCCGTGGACTCTCTTTAGCGTTTTCAGGTCTGGGCGGTGGTTGGGTGGGTTAGGAAGTCGCCTTGTCCGCTCCGATCTCCGCGCCTTCGGCGTCGTGCGTGAAGGTCTCCGGGGGCAGGTAATGGGGGTCGCTCTGCGGCAGGACCCCCTTCACTTCAGCGATGGCGATCACGGGGAGGAAGCGGAGGAACAGGAGGAAGAGGCCCATGAACAGGCCGAAGGTGCCGACGAAGGTCCAGATCTCGATGCGGCTCGGGTGATAGAAGTCCCAGGCGCCCGGCATGAAGTCCTGGGCGATCGAGGTGACGATGATCACGAAGCGTTCGAACCACATCCCCGCGTTGACGCACATGCAGACGGCCATGACGATCCACAGGTTGTGGCGGCAATAGCGGAACCAGAACACTTGCGGGGCGATGACGTTGCAGAAGAACATGCAGGCGTAAGCCCACCAGTAGTAGCCGGTGATGCGGTTCTCGAATGCCGCCATCTCGTATTTGTTGCCCCCGTACCAAGCGATGAAGAGCTCCATCAGGTAGGCGTAGCCGACAATCGTCCCGGTGAGCAGGATGATCTTCGCCATGTTGTCGATGTGCTTCGGCGTGATGAGATCCTGCAAGCCGTAGATCTTGCG
>JAUIGD010000048.1 GCA_030430255.1 Verrucomicrobiia bacterium | reverse complement strand
TTCGATCCCCCGTGTGCCAACCCTCCGGATCGCTAGGAGCCTGTCGGACTTAGGACTTTCGAGCCCGAACGTTTTAGAATTTCGATCCAAATGGTCACGATGATGAGGAGTTGATCGAGATCAGCGACGAGACTGCGAATGGCACCAGATTGAGGTTGGGTATCGACGGGGACGATCCGCATCCCCGGAGCCCTCCGCGGTTCCATGACCCCAGCGCCCCCCGGCTCGCTTGCCGATCGCGCAATTGGCCAATTAGCTATATGCGAATGTGCGGCATCCCAAGAAGGTAAGTTGTCAAAACTATACAGGTCGATTAATTTTTTAGCATGCTGGTCGATGAAGACGTGAGGCAAGGCGGTATGGAAACGGCTTGGGAGACGTCTTCTCGACCAGCGCAGGCATGCTTGTTTGTGCCCCACCCCGCCGGGGATCCGCCGATCCAGTCCCTTTCCGGATCACGAGTGCAGCGGATCCCCGGCGGTCGGGGCTCGATGTGACGGTGGTTTCGGTTGCCGTCTCGCTGGCATTGCGCCTACACTCCCGCATGACAAAAACACTGGTGGGTGGGAGCCTCGCGCTATTGACGTATTTTGGAATCTCGAACGGGAGGCTTCAGGCGGACGAGGAGGATGCCGCGGCGGACGCCATCCCGCTCGACGACCTCGCCGGCAGCGCCGCCCTCTGGGGCATGACCGCGGCGGATTTCGACGGACGCTTCGTGCGCCCGAAGAGCGACGATGACGAGTCCGACGTCCCGGTGGAGATCCGCCGGGTGATCGAATCGTCCGGCGACGATGAAGACGATTCCGCCGACGGGGAGGCGGAGTCGCCGGAAAAGGTGTTCGAGTGGCTCTCCGGCGCGCAGAACGCAGCGCGCTTCCAAGGCGAGCAGACCTCGTTTTCGATCGAAGGCGGACGCTTCAAATCGAAACGCAAGAAGGGCAAGATCGGTGACGTCTTGGTCGGCGAAACCTTGGTCCGCTTCGACGGCGGCAACATCAAACAGGTCGAATTCTCGATCTACAACCGCGGCGACGACGACATCATCTCGAAGAGCGATTTCGGCGAGCGCCTGAAGGCGGTGAGCGACCTCGTGACCGCGCGCACCGGCGCGAGGATGGAGACGCCGGGATCGCGCAGCAGCAGCGCCGCCCGCGCCGAACGCCGCATCTGGCGCGGCGAGGAAGCCTATTACCAACTCGAGTACAGCTTCCAGACGGACTACCGGCCCGACGATTTCTCCTCGCGGGTCTATTCGTTCTACCCGGAGTTCATCATCCTCAAGGTGGCCCCGCCCTCCGCCGGCAGCGTCCTGGCCGGGGCGGCCGCGTCGCAGCGGGTGTCGCGCGGCGACCTCAAAGACAACGTCGTGAAACGCGACAACGGCGACGTGTTGATCACCACCGTGCCGATGGTCGACCAAGGGCAGAAGGGCTACTGTGCGGTGGCCAGCGCCGAGCGCGTGCTGCGCTACTTCGGGCTCGAAGTCGACCAGCACGAGATGGCGCAGATCGCGGAGTCGACCGCCTCGCGCGGCACCAATTCGGAATTCATGGTCGAGGCGCTCGAGAAGGCGGCGGGGCGCCTCAGCGTCCGCGTCCAGACCGAGTATGACCTCGATGATCGCGACTTCGACCGCATCCTGCGCAGCTACAACCGGATCGCGAAGAAGACCGGCGACACCGAGGAGATCATCATCCGCCGGGGATACATCCTAAACCCGGTCTACCTGCTCCACGAAGGACACGCTGAGACCCTGCGCTCCGCCCGCGCCGATGGCTCGCAGTACGACAAGTTCAAGCGCGACATCGCCGAGCGCATCGACGTCGGCGTGCCGCTGCTCTGGTCGCTCTACCTCGGCATCTTCCCCGAGGAGGACATCCCGCAGCCCTCCGGCGGCCACATGCGGCTGATCATCGGCTACAACGAGGACACCGACGAACTGATCTACTCCGACTCCTGGGGCGCCGGCCACGAGGAGAAACGCATGAAGTTCGACGAGGCCTACACGATGACCCTCGGCCTGCGCGTGTTGATCCCGTCGCGGTAGCCGGGGGGCGGCTTCGCATCTGCTGCGATGCCCTGCCGACTCCCCGAATCAGCCCACTGCTCAACAGCAGGAGGACCTTCGGGCGCAGCGTCCGAGGAACTCTGGACCCGCCGACAGGCGGGAGCAGAGTGCCAGGCCTGAACACGGTGCGAGCGCGCGTTTGACCTCAGCCTTTTGGTTTCGGCTCCGCCGGGTTAGAGGTCGGGGTAAACCGCCATTCTTCCCACCATGCAAACTCCCGCCCGCCCCCTCGCGTCCGCTGCCCTGACGGCGCTCGTCCTGCCTTTCCTCGCCCTCGGGGCGCTCGATGCCGCACCGCCGCGCGCGCTGCCGGAAGGCCAGTTGCCCGCCGACAAACGCCTGGCGCCGCCGAAGGACCTGAACGGATACTTTCCGTTCAAACCACCCGCGGACGCGGCGGCCTGGCCCGCGCGCGCCGAGCGCATCCGTCAGCAGTTGCGCGTCGCCGTCGGCCTGTTTCCAGAACCGGGCAAGACCCCGTTGAACGCGGTCGTGCACGGCGCCATCGACGGCGGCGACTTCACCGTCGAGCGGGTCGCCCTCGAGACCCTGCCCGGCTTCTATCTCACCGCCAGCCTGTACCGGCCGAAAGGGCAGAGCGCCCCCGGCCCCGGTGTCCTCTGCCCGCACGGGCACTGGAACAACGGTCGCTTCTACGACGCCGGCGAGGCCGCGGTGAAGGCGCAGATCGAGGCCGGCGCGGAGGCGGAGGTCGAGACCGGGCGCAACCCGATCCAGGCGCGCTGTGTGCACCTCGCCCGCCTCGGCTGCACCGTCCTGCAGACCGACATGCTCGGCTACGCCGACAACACCCAGATCAGCTACGAGCTGGCGCACCGCTTCGCCGAGCAGCGGCCCGGGATGAACGGCGCCGAGCCCGGCACCTGGGGCCTGTTCAGCCCCGCCGCCGAGTCCCACCTGCAGAGCGTCATGATGCTGCAGACCTGGAACTCGGTACGTTCCATCGATTTCCTACAGAGCTTGCCCGGGGTCGACCCCGCGCGCATCGCCGTCACCGGCGCCAGCGGCGGCGGCACGCAGACCTTCGTGATCTCCGCGCTCGACCCGCGGGTGACGGTCTCCATGCCCGCGGTGATGGTCTCGACCGCCATGCAGGGCGGCTGCACCTGCGAGAACTGCTCGCTGATGCGGACGGACGAGGGGAACGTCGCCTTCGCGGCACTGTTCGCACCCAAACCGCTCGGCCTGACGACCGCCGACGACTGGACCAAGGAGATGGCGACCAAGGGCTTCCCGGAGCTGAAGCAGCTCTATTCCCTGCTCGGCGCTCCGGACAAGGTCATGCTCCACGACCGCACCGAGTTCGGCCACAACTACAACCTCCCCTCGCGGCAGGCGATGTACCGCTGGTTCAACACCCACCTCAGCCTCGGCCACCCCGAACCGGACCAGGAGCGCCCGCACCGCCGCCTGACCGAAGCCGACCTCACCGTCTGGGGCGAGGCGCACCCCGAACCGCAGGGCGGCCCCGACTTCGAGAAGAAACTGCTCGCCGGCCTGACCGCCGACATCGCGGCCAAGGTCGCCGCCGACCCCGAACTCGCCCGCACCGGATGGCGGACGATCCTCGACGCCGACCTCGCTCGCGCCGGGGCGCCGGCCTGGACGCTCGTGCACAAGAACGACCGCGGCGACCACCTCGAGATGGTCGGGCTGATCGACAACACCACCTACGGCGAGCAGGTGCCGGCGCTGTTCCTCTACCCGAAGGCGGATTGGAACCGGCGCGCCGTCATCTGGCTCAGCCCGGAGGGCAAAGCCGGCCTCTACGGCCCAGACGGCGCGCCCCGGCCGGAGGTGGCGAAGCTGCTCGCCGACGGTTGCGCCGTCTGCGGGCTCGACCTCCTCTACCAAGGGGAGTCGTTGAAGGACGGCAAACCTTTGTTAGCGGCACCGAAGGTCGACAACCCGCGCGAGGCCGCCGCCTACACGCTCGGCTACAACAAGCCGCTCTTCGTGCAGCGCCTGCACGACGTCCTCACCGCCGTGCGCATGATCCAGGAGGACGGCCACGGCGCCGAGAAGATCGACTTGGTGGGGCTCGCCGGCGCCGGCCACTGGGCCGCCGCCGCCAACTTCGCCGCCGGATCCGCCCTCGACCGCGTCGCCGTCGCGCTGGACGGGTTCCGCTTCGTCGCGGTGGGCGGCATCCGCGACCCGGACCTGCTCCCCGGCGCCGCCCGCTACGGCGACGCGCCGGCCTTGTTGGAGCTCGCGGAGCGGGCGCCGTGGTCGGTCGACGAGAAGGGGTTGCCGGACTGGCTGCAGCCGTAGCCGCCGTTCGCCGCCGCTCGTGGTTTCGGAGCCGAGACCGGCGCCACCCGCGCCACCCCTCGACATTGGAATGTCGAGCTGCGGAAGAGATGGACGAGCGCCCCGAGCATGAGCCACGGCGGCGCCGGCGGCTGCGCCACTGGCTCGTCCCCTGGCGCGACGACCCTTGGAACCTGTTCCTCGCTGAGGCGAGCTGGGTTTTGTTGGTGGCGGAGATCGTGGTTTCGATCGGTGTCGGGTTCTTTGTCTCGTTGTTTGTTCACACCGGTCCCGACGCGATTGCGTTCGGAGTCAGCGGCGGCTGCGCCGCTCTCTTTTTCCAAGCCGGGATGCGCGGAGTGATCATCCGCGAGGAGCACGGATTCTTTTGCGGCAGCTATGCGCTTGCCTGGGTCAACGGGGTCCTCCTTCTGTTCTATCTAATCTGGTTGCTGGACTCGCTGCCCTACTACTTCCGATGGACGTGACAAAACCCGCCCGCCGCGACGTCTAACCAGCGATGACGAAACGAGAGGTCAAAATCTATTGCCCTCGCTGCTCGTGGGAGCCGCGCGAGAGTTCGCGCTGGTTCTGTTCGGGCTGCGGCCACTCTTGGAACACCTTCGAGACGGCGGCGACCTGCCCGCAGTGCGGCCATTCGCACCGCGAGACACAGTGCCTCTCCTGCCACCGACATTCGCCGCACGCACACTGGTACCACGACTTCACCTTCGAGGTCGAGGAGGCCGTCCAGCTCGAGGTGATCGGCATCGAGGTCGGGCGCTGACGCGGGGTTTTTGCCGGGGAAAACGTCCCCGTTTTCCGGTGGGGTCCTCTCCGCGGGCTGCTAGGCTTGGGGCATGGCTTCCGCCGAGAGCATCGGGGTGGCGCTGGCGCTGTCGGCGGCGGCGGGGCTCGACCTGTACCTGATCGCGCTCTTGGCGGCGGTCGCGGTGCGCTTGGGGTGGTTCGCCGAACCGGCGCTCTCCGGGCTCGCGCCCGTCGCGCTCGCGCCGGTGATGGCCGTGGCGCTGATCTTGTTCCTCGTGGGTTTCTTCATCGACAAGACGCCGCGCCTCGATTCGCTTTGGGACTGGCCCCATTGGCTGGCGCGCCCGGCGGGCGGGGCGCTGTTGGCGGGTTGGGCGCTCGGCGGTGCCCCTTGGGGCTTCGCGCTCGGCGCGGCCGCGGCCTTGCTCGCCCACGCCGCCAAGGCGCTGCTGCGCCGCCGGGTCAACCGCAGCCGCGAGCCGCTCTCGAACGTCGCCGTCAGCGCGGCCGAGTTCGGTCTGGTGATCGGTGCGTTCTCGCTCGCCGTCCACGCTCCGACCGCCGCCCTGGCCGTGGTCGGCGCCGTGTTGCTCGGCCTCTGCGCCTCGATCGCCGCCGCCCTGCGCAGGCGCGGGGCACCGCGCGCGGCGGGCGCCGACCTCAGTGCCTGAAGCGGACGATGTGGGCGCCCGCGAGCTTCTGCACCGGGTGGCGGACGCCGTCGAAGGCGTTGCCCCAGACCAGCACGACGCAGCCGGTGCCGCCGGCGCGGACGCCGCTGTGGCAGTCGATCAGCGTGTTGTCATAGAAGCGCACGCCCACCCCCGGCCCGCAGCGCAGCGGCCGCCGGCAGCGGGTGAACACACAGTCGTGGATGCGGTGGAGCCGCCCGCCGGTCGCCTGGATCACCTTGTCCTCCGCGTTCGTGAACAGGCAGCGCTGCACGGTGGCGTTGCGCGACCCGCGTTTGAACGTCACCGCGTCCTCGCAGACGTCCGGGAAGCGCAGCTCCTCGAGCGTCACGTTGTTGCTGTGGATATGGATGCCGTCGGGGGCGCCGATGATGGTGGCGTTGCGCAGGGTGATCCCCGGGGCGGTGATCGAGAACATCGGCGGCATCCCCTCAGCCTGCGAGCAGTCGCCCGGCCCGCTCCATTTCAGAGTCGCGCCACCGAAATCGTAGACGCCACCCGGCTCGTCGAGCGTCAACGTGTGCGGGACGGACTGCACCTCGGCCGCTGCCGCGAGGCCGAGCGAGAGCAGCCCGAAGCAAAACGATACCGCCTGAGTGCGCATAGGGAGGTGGGAAGATCGCACGCGATGGCGCCCGCTCAAGCCCCGACCTCGCGCGACCGCGAGATCGCCGCCGCCTCTCCGGCCCCCGATCAGCCGATCTCGTACTCCTTTCCCGGGGCGGGCACCACCACCGAGGTCTCTGGCACGCGGGCGGCGATCTCGGCCCGGGTGCGCTCGACCGCCGGCGGGTCGCCGTGGACGAGGACCGTGATCTCCGGGCGCAGTTGCTCGACGTAGTCGACCAGGTGCTCGCGCGGCGCGTGGCCGCTGAAGTCGAAGCGCACCACCTCGCACTCGCGCGCGACCGGATCGTGGCGCGGGTCGAGCTCGACCCGGTCGCCGGGGGCGGCGTCGACCACGCGGGCGAGCGGCGATGCCGGGTCGGCGTAGCCGACGGTGGCGATCAAATTGCGCGGGTCGCCGAGCAGCCGCCGGCCCATGCGGTTCGACATCGTGTGCTCGGACATCATGCCGCTCGACAGCAGGAACACCTTGCCGGGGGCGGGTTCCGGGAACTCGCCGCGCTTGCGCGGCAGCTCCAACAAGCCCTTCGTGCGCGCCATCTGCAGGCCGCGGTGGTGGCGCGGCCAACGCGTCGCGAAGCGGTCGTAGATGCCGGTCATCTTGACGCCCAAACCGCCGACATGGAGCGGCAGCCGGCGCATGCGGCGCGCCTTCTGCAGCTCGTGCAGGAGCATCGCCGTCTCCTGGGTCTTGCCCATCGCGAACACCGGGATCAGCGCCGTGCCGCCGCGGGAGAGGCAGGTCTCGATCGCCGCCGCCAGGCGCTCGCCCTCGCGCCAGCGCGTGTAGTCAGGGTCGCGGTCGGAGTCGCCGCGCGTGCATTCGATGACCAGCACGTCGACCCCCCCGTCGGGGAAGCTCGCCCCGCGCACGAGCGTCTGGTCTTCGAAGTGCACATCGCCGGTGTAGAACACGCTGCGCCCCCCGTGTTCGAACAGGGCCCCCGCCGCGCCCAGCACGTGGCCGGATGGGTGGAAGGTGCAATCGACCTCCTCCGCATCGGCCAGCGGGAACGGCCGCCCCGCGCGCCGCGCCGCCCAGCCCTTCGCGCTCAGCGCCACCTCGCGGTGGGAGAACAGCGGGTAGTCGTCGCGGCCCAGCTCCTCGCGCTTCGCCTCCATGACGTTGACGGAGTTGCGCAGCAGGGCGCCGGTCAGCGCGGCCGTCGGCTCGGTCATGAACACGGGCATGGTCGGGTTTTGCCGCTGCACGACCGGCAGGGCGCCCGAGTGGTCGAGGTGGGCGTGGGAGAGCACGGCGGCGTCCAGCGAGCCGAAGTCCAGCCCGCCCAGGTCGGGGAGCGCCTCGGCGCCCTCGCGCTTGGGGTGCATCCCCCCATCGACCAACACCCGCGCCGCGCCGAAACGGAGCAGGTAGCTGTTGGCGCCGATCTCGGTGGCGCGCGCGAGGCTGGTGAAGGTGATCATCGTCGTCGCGGGAGCGGCGATGCTCGCCCAGCCGCGGCGGGGGGGCGAGCGAAAGCGCGGCGGCGCGGCGACTTTTTGCCGCTTGCCAAACCGGCGCCCCCCGGGCTTCGCTCATCCCCCAGAGCCCATGAGAATCCCCCTCCCCCTGCCCCGCCCCATCGTGGCCGCCGCATCGCTCGTCCTCTGCGCCGGCCTCTTCACGCCGGCCGCGGCGGCGCCGCGCCCGAACATCGTGTTGATCATGGCCGACGACCTCGGCTTCGCGGACCTCGGCTGCTACGGGAGCGAGATCGAGACCCCGCACCTCGACGCGCTGGCGGCCGGCGGCGTGCGCTTCACGCAGTTCTACAACACCGCGAAGTGCCACTCCTCGCGGGTCGCCCTGCTCACCGGCCTGTACTGCGGCCAGGCGGGGAACGAGTCGCTCGCGCACGGGGCGACGATCGCCGAGGCGCTGCGCCCGGCCGGCTACGCCACCCTGATGACCGGCAAGTGGCACCTGCGCGGCGAGCCCACCGAGCGCGGCTTCGACCGCTACTTCGGCCACCTCAGCGGCGCGACCAACTTCTTCACCGGCGACGACACCTTCCGGCTCGACGGCGAGGAATTCGAGGTGCCCGCCGAGGGCTTCTACACCACCGACGCGGTCACCGACTACAGCATCAGGTTCATTAGCGAATCGTTGGAGGCAAACCCTGAGAAGCCGTTCTTCCTCTACGCCGCCTACAACGCCCCGCACTACCCGCTGCAGGCGCCGGAGGCGGAGGTGATGAAATACCGCGGCCAGTACCGGGAGGGCTGGGCCGCGCTGCGCCGCGAGCGCTACGCGCGGCAGCTCGACTCCGGCTTGATCCCGGCGCGGTGGGCGCTGTCGCCGCAGCCCGACACGGTGCGCGATTGGGAGTCCCTGAGCGAGGAGGAGCGCGACTGGGAGGACTTCCGCATGGCCGCCTACGCGGGGATGGTCGACCGCCTCGACCAGGGGCTCGGGCGGCTCTTCGAACACCTGAAGGCGAAGGGCGTCTGGGAGGACACCCTGGTGATGTTCTGCTCCGACAACGGCGCCTGCCCCTTCGAGCGCACGCGCGGCAGGGACAAGATGCCGTGGGACCCGGCGAGCTATTGGACCTACGACACCGGCTGGGCACACGCCGGCAACACGCCGTTCCGCTGGTACAAACAAAACCAGCACGAGGGCGGCATCAGCAGCCCCATGATCGCCCACTGGCCAGCCGGGATGAAAGCGGAGGCGGGATCGTTCTGCCGCGAGCCCGCGCACCTGATCGACTTCATGGCGACCTGCCTCGACCTCTCCGGCGCCGACTACCCCGCCGAGACGCCGCGCGGGAAGACGGATCCGCTGATGGGCAGATCGCTCGCGCCGCTGTTCGCCGGGGGGGGACGCGAGGGCCACGAGTTCCTCTACTTCCACTTCAGCAACAACCGCGCCCTGCGGCGCGGCGACTGGAAGGTCGTCTCCGCCCGGGGCGGCCCTTGGGAACTCTACCACCTCGCCGAAGACCGCACCGAACTGCGCGACTTGGCCGAGGCCGAGCCGGAGCGGCTGGCGGCGCTGTCCGGCGAGTGGCACGCCTTCGCCGAGGAGGTCGACCGCCTCCCCGAGCGGCAGCGCAAGCCAGCGCGGGACGAGGCGCAGGCGTGGAAAGGGAACTGAGGGTGGCAGAGATGGGGCGGGAGCACCTCGCTCCCATCGCGGGGCGCGTGGGCACCACGGAGCGGTAGCGGTGCATGGCTCGACTCTGGAACGTCGAGCGACGCACCTGCCCAGACGCGAAACAGCCCCCCGGGGAGGGGGGCTGCGTCGCGTCCGTCTGTCGGGCGGGTTCGATCCTGTCCCGAGGGGTCAGTCGATGAGCAGGCGGTAGTCGTTGTAGACATCGCCCCAGTTCTTGATCTTGACGGTGAACTTGCCGGTCCATTTCGGCGTGACCGAGGCCACGCAGCGGTCGGTGTCGTCCTCGTCAGCGTGTAGACGTCGGTGTGGTTGGCGAGGACCGTGTCGTCGTGGACCGTGCCGGCGGCGGCGCCGAAGCAGAGGGCGAAGGAGGTGGTGAGCAGGGCGAGGATGGATTTGATGTTCATGGTCTTGTTTTGGTTTTGGTTTTGCTTTGTGCCGATGTGGATATGCCGGAACCGCGGATGTGTGACGCGGGGGGGCTCAAAAAGGGGCCGGCCCGGCGAAGCCGCCTTGCAGGCTTTCCGGTCTCCCGCCGGGCGCGCGACTCCCCATGGCCCTTGCGAACCGCCCTTGCGAAGCGACACTCCCCGCCCGATGCCCCGCTTCTCCGCCCTCACCCTCGCCGCCACCATGACGCTTCCCGCCACCGCACCGGCCTCCCCGTTGACCTATCCCGAGACACGCCGCGAGGACCTGCGCGAGACCCTGCACGGGGTCGAGGTCGCCGACCCCTACCGCTGGCTCGAGGACGACAACGCGCCGGAGACGGAGGCGTGGGTCGAGGCGCAGAACGCGGTGACCCGCGCCTACCTCGACGCCGTGCCCGCGCGGGCCGGGATCGAGCGGCGGCTCACTGAACTTTGGGACTACGAGCGGATCGGCACGCCCTACAAGGTCGGCGGCCGCTACTTCTTCTCGCGCAACACCGGCCTGCAGAACCAGAGCGTGCTCTACACCGCCGGGTCGCTCGAGGCCGAGCCGCGGGTGCTGCTCGACCCGAACACGCTCTCCGACGACGGCACCGCGGCGCTGTCCGGCTACAGCGTCTCGGAGGACGGTTCGCTGCTGGCCTACGCCGTATCGCAGTCGGGTTCCGACTGGAAGGAGTGGCGCGTGCGCGACGTGGCGACCGGCGAAGACCGCGACGACCTGGTGCGCTGGTCGAAATTCTCCGGCGCCAGCTGGGCCGCCGACGGCTCCGGCTTCTACTACTCGCGCTACGACGCGCCCGAGGAGGGCGAAGAATTCAGCGGGGCGAACTACTACCAGAAGCTCTACTTCCACCGGATCGGCACGCCGCAGGGCGACGACGCCTTGATCTACGAGCGCCCCGACGAGAAGGAGTGGGCCTTCGGCGGCGGCGCGACCGAGGACGGCGCCTTCCTCATCATCGATGTCTGGAAGGGTTCGGCCTCGGAGAACGCGGTCTTCTACCAGCGCATCGCCGGCAGGGCGGGGGCACCCGCCGAGACGGTGCCGCTGCTGCCCGACTTCGACGCGAAGTACGACTTCGTCGGCAACGACGGCGACACCTTCTTCATCAAGACCGACCTCGGCGCGCCGCGCGGGCGGCTGGTGGCCATCGACTTGTCAAAGCCCGCGCGCGAGCACTGGCGCGAGCTGATCCCGCAGTCGGAGGAGACGCTCGACGGCGTGTCCTTGGTGGGCGGGTGCTTCGTCGCCGACTACCTGAAGGACGCGCGTACGGTCGTCCGCCGCTTCGCGCTCGACGGTGCGCCGCAGGGCGAGATCGAGCTGCCCGGGATCGGCAGCGCCGGCGGGTTCCGCGGTCGCCGCGCCGACCGCGAGACCTTCTATTCGTTCACGTCCTACACTCGGCCGCCGACGATCTACCGCTACGACTTCGACACCGGCGCCAGCACGGTGTTCCGCGCGCCGGAGCTGAAGTTCGACCCGGAGGCCTTCGAGACCAGGCAGGTGTTATACCGGAGCGAGGACGGCACGCGCGTGCCGATGTTCATCACCGCGCGGAAGGGCGTCGCACTGACCGGCGCCAACCCGACGCTGCTCTACGGCTACGGCGGCTTCAACATCAGCCTGACGCCGGGCTACTCCAGCTCGGTGCTGGCGTGGTTGGAGATGGGCGGCGTCTACGCGGTCGCGAACCTGCGCGGCGGCGGCGAGTACGGCGAGGGCTGGCACGAGGCCGGCATGCTGGAGAACAAGCAGAACGTCTTCGACGACTTCATCGCCGCGGCGGAGTGGCTGATCTCGGAGGGCTACACCTCGCGGGAGAAGCTGGCGATCGCGGGCGGCAGCAACGGCGGCCTGCTGGTCGGCGCCTGCATGACGCAGCGGCCCGAGCTGTACCGCGCCTGCCTTCCCGCCGTCGGCGTCATGGACATGCTGCGCTATCACAAGTTCACCATCGGCTGGGCCTGGGCGAGCGAGTACGGCAGCGCCGACGAGGCCGAGCACTTCCCGCGCCTGCTCGGCTATTCCCCCTATCACAACCTCAAGCCCGGCACCGCCTACCCGGCGACGCTGGTGACCACCGGCGACCACGACGACCGCGTCGTCCCCGCGCACAGCTTCAAGTTCGCCGCCGCCCTGCAGCACGCGCAGGGCGGGCCGGCGCCGACCTTGATCCGCATCGAGACCAAGGCCGGCCACGGCGCCGGCAAGCCGACCGACAAGCTCATCGCCGAGGCCGCCGACAAATGGGCGTTCCTGGTGAAGGAGCTGGGGATGGAGGTCGAGTGAGATTTTCCTGTTACCCCGGCCGCGAATCCGGGAGCTAGTCTGGTGAGGGGGCGATCCCGCCGCCCGCCAGACGATGAGCCAGACCGCCAGAGACGCCCTCGCCGAGTTCGCCCGATCGGGTGACGAGGCCGCGTTCCGGCGCGCGGTGGAGGAGTTCGCGGGCCTGGTGCTCGGCGGCGCGCGGCGGCGGGTGGGCGACGCCGGCCTGGCGGAGGAGGTGGCACAGAACGTATTCGCGATCCTCGCCCGCAAGGCCAAGGCGGTCGCCCGCCACGCGTCGATCTCGGCTTGGCTGCACACGACCACCCGCCTGGAATCCGCCAAAGCCCTGCGCGGTCGGCAGCGGCACCGGCGCAAGCTGGAGGCGCTCGCCGCCCACATCGAAACCGCCGCCGCGACCATGGAAGACGAGCACGACACCGAGGCCTGGCGCGACGCCCTGCCGCACCTGGAGGCGGCGCTCGACCGCCTGCCCGAAGCCGACCGCAAACTGCTGCTGGCGCGCTACTTCGAAGGCCGCGGCTTCCGCGATCTGGCGCGCGATTCCGGCCGCAGCGAGGCGGCCTGCAAGATGCGCGTGCGGCGCGCGCTCGACCGGCTGGGCGGCTGGATGGCGCGGCGCGGCGTCACCCTCCCCGCCGCCGCGCTGGCGGCGGGGTTGACCGCCGAGTGGGCGAAGGCCGCGCCGGCGGCCACCGCCGCGTCGCTGTCCGCCCAGGCGGCCGCCGCGGCGCCCGCGGTCGGGGCGGGGGCGCTGATCACCAACACGATACTGACGATGAACGCGACCAAGACCGCAGCGCTCGCCGCCGCCGCCGCCCTGGCGGTGGGGGCCGTGCCTCTAACGATTCAAGGGAGACAAAGCAGCGCCCTGCGCGGGGAGGTGGCCGGCCTGCGCGCGGAGCTGGCGGGCCGCGGGGCGGCCGCTCCGGGCATCGCACACTCGGGCGGTGCCGCGGACACGCCGGCGCGGCAGTTCCTCGCTTCGGCGCGACTGCCGGCGGACCCGGAAGACTTCGTCGACCAGCTGCTGGACGCGGTGATGGCCCAGGATACGCTGGCGATGATGCGCGTCATGGTCGCGCTGGCGAAGCTCGACGGGGCCGGGCTCGACGGCCTCGCCGCAGCGGTCCGCGACAGCGCCGCGCAGGAAGTGAGCAAGCGGATGGTGCTGTCGATGCTGATGGCGCTGAACGGCGCGGTCGGGGGCGGGACGCCCGGGGAGGTCGCCGAGCGCGCGCTGGCGGACGGGCTGCCGCTCTCCTCGCTGGCCGGGCAGCTGGCGAGCTGGGCGGAGGACGATCCGGCGGCGGCGCTGACCTGGTTCCGAGGGCGCCGCGCGGAGGGCGCGCTCGACGGCAAGGGCCTGGGCGAGACACCGGCGGAAGAGGTGCTGGTTTGGATGCTCCCCGGCTTGGCCAAAGGCGCGCCCGAGGACGTGCTGCAGTTGGTCGCGGAGCTCCCGGAGGAGGCGCGGAGGAAAACGATCCCCGGTGTCGTCGGCGCGTGGATGGGCGACGCGGAGGGGCGCGCCCGCGCGTCTGAACTGCTGCTGGGGATCGCCGACGCGGGCGCGCGCCGAAACGCCTTCGACATGGCGATGAGCTACCACGCCGGACCGGTGCCGCCCGATGCGGCGGCCGCGGTGCTCGAAGGCCTGGGCCTCGACCCCGCCGACCGCGCGTTCGGCCTGTGCGCGATCGCCCGCGGCGGGCGGAGTTTGCCCATCGCCGAGCGGCTGGACTGGTTGGGCGGGCGGCTCGCCGAGCTCGGCGCGCACGACGGATTGAGCGGCGTTGTCTCCCGCGCGCTCTCCGAAGGCATGCCCGCGCCGGAGCTCGCGGCCTGGGTGGATGCCCAGCCCGCCGGCCCGATGCGCGACGAGGCCTTGGCCGGCGAGGCCGGGGCGCTCGCCGGCGTGGTCGGCGGGCAGGACGCGGCGCTCGCCCGCGCCGCGCAGATCGCCGACCCGGAACTCCGCGCGTCCGTCATTTCGCGCCTGCGCCCGCGCTGAGCCGGACCCTCCACCCCCCGCATTCGATGAAAACGAAGACGACACTGATCGCCGCGGCCGCCGCGCTGTTGCTCTGCCTCGCCCTCGGCGCCTGGCGCGGGGCTGAGATCGCGAGCTTGGAAGGCGAGGCCGCGCGCCTGCGGCGGGAGTTGGCCGAGGCGCCACCACCCGCCGCGCCTGGCGTGAGCATCGCGGCGCCCGGGGCACCGCCTTCCGCGCTCGGCGCCGCGCCCGCAGAGCCGGGATCGAGGGGGGCACCGACCCTCGAGGAACTGGTGGCGCTGCTGGAGAACCTGGACCGCGATGAGCCGGCCGCCAGCTTGCTGGCGATCCCCAAGGTGGTCGATGCGGTCGCCGATTGTCGTTCCGAAACATTGCTAGAACTCGCGGGCGGGCTGCTCGGCAGCGACGCGGAGCCGGCGGGATTCGCCTCCATCATGTTGCTGCTGCTCGTGAGCGAGGAGGACCCGCTGCGGGCGCTCGATTTCTACGACGCCCACACCGAGGAGTACCGGGGCAGCGAGGACGCCCGCGCCGGCTTGCTGGCGGCGCTGGCGCGGATCGACCCCGAGGCGGCACTGGCGCGGATCGAGGTGGCGGGCATGTCCGCGCGCGACCGCGACTACGCGCAACTCGCGGTCGCGCGCGAGCTGCTCAAGACCGACCCCGCGGGCGCCCTGAGCCACATGGAGGGCGTCGGCGAGAGCTTCACCGTGCGCGGGTCCGGCGCGGTGGCGGTGGTCGCGCGCGACCCGGCGGCGGCGGAGCGTCTCTGGGCGGAGGCCGAACGGCGGGGCGCGGACGCCGGGCGCACCCACCTGCTCGAAGGGCTGATGACGGGCGCCGCGCTCGACGGCGGGCTGGAGGGCGTCGACGAGGCCCTGACCCGGATCGAGCGGTTCGCGCCCGAGGCGATGGCACCCCTCCTCGAGAGGGTGGGCCGCGATCTGGTCGAGGCGGACGGCCCCGGGACGATGGCGCTGCTGGGCGAGCGCCTGCCGGAACAGGACCGCGCGGGGGCGATGGCGAACGCGCTGCGGAGCTGGGCGCAGAAGGACTACAATGCCGCCGGGCGCTGGCTCGGCGAGCAGCCGCCGGGGCGCGAGCGCGACGCGATGGTGATCGCCTTCGCCCGCGCGGTCAGCGGCATCGACCCCGAAGCGGCGCGCGCCTGGGCGGCGGAGGTGAGCTACCCGCCGCAGCGCGAGGCGCTGCTGAAGGAGATCGACCCGCGCGCCGAGGCGGCGCCCGAGTAGTTCGGGGGGACGGTGCGGATCCCGGGCTCTCCCTCAGTGGCACCGAGCGTCGGCGGGCACGCATGGGGACGGCGTGCCGTCATCTCTGGTTCACAGAGAACCCCCATCCTGGGGAGGGTCCCGACCGTCCAGTTGCCATCGATCCACCCGTGCGATAAAATTTGAAATCGGATCCGAGCCGAGCCGCGATCGACGCCGCGCGGGTTCGGCACACCGCTGAGCACTCCCCTCCCCTCCCCTCCCCTCCCTTACCGGGACCAAAGCGCACCCCACGCAGAGGCGACGGCCATCTTGCCCTCCGAAATGCGTGCCTTGGTCCTGGCGTTTGATTGCAACCCGATCCTGCCGTCGCTGCCGATCGTCGCGTTCAACACCTGCGCCGAACTCGCCAGAAGGGCGGACATCACCGTGGTTTCGTACCGCCAACCGGAGGTCTTCGAGGTGCCCGGCGCGCGGGAGACGGTCTTCATCGACATCGATTGGCTCAAGGAGCCGGTGGACAAGGTGGGGGTCGCCCTGCGCGGGGGCAACGCCGTCGGTTGGGGGTTGAAGACCGCGTTCACCTACCCTTCGTACGTCGCCTGGGAGCTGATGGTTTGGAAGCGGTTCAAGGCGCGCCTCCGCGCGGGGGAGTTTGATCTGATCTACCGCGTCAGCCCCATGTCGCCGGTGCTGCCCAGCCCGATCGCCAAACGCGCGCCCGTCCCGTTTGTGATCGGCCCCATCAACGGCGGGTTGGAATACCCGAAAGAGGCGCGAGGCCTGCAGTGGAAGGAGCATGAATGGCTGCACGGCGTGCGGCGCGCCCACCGCCACCTGCCCTACTACCGCAGCACCTACGAGGATGCGGCGGCGATCCTCGCCGGCTTCGACCACACCATCGCCGACCTCCCGGAGTCGGCCCGCAGGAGGGCGATCTGTTTCCCCGAGGTGGGTTTCGACCCGGAGATCTTCTTCCCGCCACCGGGCGGCCGCCAACCCGCAGCGGGGCGCCCGCTGCACTTCCTCTTCGCCGGCCGCATGGTGCCCTACAAGGCCCCCGCCGAGCTCGCCCGCGCCTTCGTCTCGCAGCCCGAACTGGCGGCGCACCGGCTGACCTTCGTCGGCGAAGGCCCCGAGCTGGCGGCGGTCGAGGCCGCCGCCGGCGCCGCCGGATTCGAAGGGCGCATCGATTTGTTAGGTGCCACCGACCAGCGCGGCGTCGCCGGCGCGATGCGCGAAGCGGACGTGTTCGCGTTCCCCTCGCTGCGCGAGTTGGGCGCGGGGGTGGTGGTCGAGGCGATGGCCTGTGGGCTGCCCTGTCTGGTTGCGGATACCGGCGCCCCGGCGGCGCTGGTCGGCACCGGGCGCGGCGTCAAGGTGCCGCTGGCGGCGGGCGCAGCCTTCGAAGCGAACATCGCGGCCGGGCTGCTGCGCTTCGCCCGCGAGCCCGGATTGGCCTCGCGGCTCGGCGCGGAGGCAGAGCGCTACGCGCAGGGCTACCGCTGGGACCGCAAGGCAGACCACCTCGCGGAGGTCCTCCGTTGGGCACTGGCCCCAGCGGCCGAGCCGAAGCCGTCGTTCTACTGAACGCGGGCGCCAGCCGGGCTTCAACGCTCGAAGAACCGCTAGGCTCCACCCCTCCCGCAAGACCGGATGGCGCTCGTGGCTCGACTTTCCAAAGTCGAGAACCCCCGCACCGCCGCGCGATGCTGCCGGCAGGGCGGCCGCCGAGGGCGCCGCCCGTGGCCCTTCTCCTGTTGGGCCCGACCCCACCTGGCCGACTGGGCGATTACGCCAGCACTTCGACGAGGTAGCGCAGCTCGCCGGCGATCTCCTCTTCGCCCTCGACGGTCTGGGCGATCTCGTCGCGCACGGCCTTGCGGAAGCGCTCGCGGAGGCGGTGGACGGCCACCTTGACCGCGCCGCTGGTCATGCCGAGCTCGGCCGCGGCGGCGGCTTGATCGAGGGAGGCGGCATCGCCGGCGAGCCAGGGTTTCAGCACCTCGAACTGGCGCGCTTTGCCCCCGTTCCGGAGCTGCGCCTCGACGACCGCCAGCCCGCGCTCCATCACGGCGAGCGCCCACTGGCGGTCGAACTCGCGGTCGTCGGGCGCCGCGTTCGGGTCGGCGATCTGGAACGCCGGCTCCGCCTCGCCGCCGTCGCCGTCGAGCCGCTCGAGCGCTTGCCCGCCGCCGCGCTTGAGGCGGCGCGCATCGCGGCGCTGGTCGGCGAGGAAGTGCTTCAGGGCGCCGAGCAGGTACGATCGGAACCTGCCTCTGCGCGGGTCGGCGCCGGTGATGCCGGCGCCGCCGAGGAGGCGGGCGAAGAACGCTTGCGCCAGCTCGCGGCTGGTGTCGGCGTCGCGCCCCTCGCGGCGCAGGAAGCGGAACACCGGTTCCCAGTAGGCCTCACAAAGTTCGCCGAGCGCAGCCTGCGCTCCCGGTGCGTCACCGCCGCCCGCCTGCAGGACGAGGGTCCAGCGGGTGGTGTGGAAGGCGCCCGGGTCGGGGCTGGGAGCGGCGGCGGTCACCGGTTCGTGCGTTCGAGGGTGAGGGGGCGCTGGAGACACTCGATCTGCAAGTACAGGTCCGAGCGTCGCCCCGCGAGCCGTTGGCTTCCGAGCTCGGGGCCGGTCGCGAGCGTGCCGAGGAACGCGCTGGTATCGACCGCCGCGTCCAGCTCCGGCAGCGCCGCGCGAACTTCGAGTGCGATGTCGCTGCCGCGCCCGAGGGAGACTTCGTGAGTTCTCAAGTCACCCCCCTCCCGATCCCAGCTGGTTCCCGCCAGCACCTCGGTGCGCTGCCCGGGCCGATCGCGGACGCCGAACGCCAGGACGCCGGAGTAATCGGCATGGTCGGGCGCCTCGACCGTCCACAGCGGGACGGTCGAATCGGGGCCGTCGTCCCCTCCGTCGATGCGCAGTGCAAAGTTCGCCGAATGCCCGCGCGGCACCGACACGAACGTGGTGAACGTCGGCGGCGAGCCGCCCCAATGGCGATCCCAGAGATGCTGGTCGGGACCGTTCCCGCGCGTGTCGCCGGCGCCGCTCGAGTGCGCACGGCTGGTGCTGAAGACCTCCTCGTCGCCCCTCGGGCCATGGTCGAACGCGGGGTCGCCATGATCCCGCCCACCTTCGGGCCAGACCAGGTAGAGCAGGGTGTTGACCAGGACGATGGCCACGGCGGCGCTGGCGCTCAGCGCGACCTTGCCGCCGGAGACCTCGCCGCCCGGGGCGGCGTCCCCCTGTGCCCAGGCGGCGACCTTGCGCACCAGCCGCCACAGCGCCCACGGGGCCGCCACCAGCCCCAGCGCCGCGGCGCCCGCGAGCAGGAGGGTGTTGCCCGAACCGATCGGCGCCTTCACGAGCAGCGGGACCGCGGTCAGCGCGCCTGCGCCGAGCACGATGACCGGCGCCGCCAGCGAGCCGAACAGGGCGCGGCCCAGCCCGGGTCTGCGGCCCTGCGACCGGCGCAGGTCACCGAGCGCGATGCCGCCGAACAGCATGCCCAGCAGCAGCTGCGCACCGACGATGAGCGCCAGCATCGCCATGATATCTGCGAGCACGTCGGGCGGGAGGCGCTGGTCCGCGGGCACCGCCATCGAAATCGCGGCGCCCCTCATGCCGAGGTAGAGAAAACTGGCGACCGCCGACAGCAACCCGAGCCCGGTGAGCACCGCCGACGCGGTGGCGAACTTCGCCGGCCGACCCTCAGCGGCGGCGGGCGCCAGCTTCGGTGCGGGGGCGGGCGCGGCGGGCGCCAGCGTGCTGCCCACCGTCTCGACCCCGGTGGCGAACTCGCCCGCGCTCTGGTAGCGCAGCTCGCGCTCTTTCTCGAGCGTGCGCAGGACGATCTCGTCGATGCGCGGGTCGAGTGGCGACTTCTTCGACGGGGGGGCGAAGCGGCCGAGCGGCAGCTCGCCGGTGAGCAGCTCGTAGAACACGACGCCGAGCGAGTAGATGTCGGCGCGTTGGTCGACATCGCCGGGCGTCTCGATCTGTTCGGGCGCCATGTACTGCGGGCTGCCCAACACGGAGCCCTGCAGGGTCAAGGTCACATCGTGCTCGCCGCCCTCGCCGATGAGTTTGGCGATGCCGAAGTCGGCGATCTTCACCCGGCCGCGCGCATCGATGAGGATGTTCTCCGGTTTGATGTCGCGGTGCAGGATCCCCTCGTCGTGGGCGAAGCTCAGCGCGCCGCAGATGTCCCCCACCAAGGCCAGGGACTCCGCCGGGGTGAACCCGCCGCCGTCGCGCATCGCGCCGCGCAGGTTCACGCCGTCGACGAACTCCATCAACAGGAAGCAGAACGGCCCGGCGGTGCCGAAGTCGAAGACGGTGACGATGTTCGGGTGGCTCAGCTTCGCCAGCACCCGCGCCTCGCGGTTGAAGCGCTCGACGAAAGCCGGGTCGGTGGCGAGGTCGCCGGCGAGGATCTTCAGCGCCACGAAGCGGTCGAGCTTCGGCTGGCGCGCCTTGTAGACCGCGCCCATGCCGCCGGCGCCGATCATCCCGACGATCTCGAGCTCCGGGAAGTGGGGCGCGATCACCTCGATCGGCGGCGGCGGCACCCGGCGCCCGCCCGTGGCGGCGGTCGCGGTCGCGTTGGAATCGGTCGCGGCGGCACCGAGGACACACTTCGGGCACAGCCCGGCGGGCGCGGCCTCCGGGATCGGGGCGCCGCACTTCGGGCACTGGGGTTCGGACGAGTTTTCGTTCATCATGCCCGGTTCCTGAGCCGTCGCGGCGGGGCGGTTACCGGGCAAGGGAGAGTTTTCTTGAGTTCGGAGTTCCGGGTGGGGGGTTCGGAGCGGGGAGTGAGGAGTGCGTCCCCGCGGGATGCTGGCGCCCTTGCCAAAGCCCGATTCCGCCGGGACGGTCCGGCGATGTTTCGGATCCTCCCCCTTGCAGGCGAAGAGCGGCTTGTTGTTCACCAGCAGGACATGCGCGAAGCACGCGATGTCCCGCCGCGCGACCTTCCACTCGCAGGTCGCCCAGGCGTCCGTCCGCCCGCCGACCTCGGCCTCGTAGCCGTCGACCTTGGCGTTGATGCAGCGCACGACGAGGTCGTGCGCGTCCACCAGCTCACCTTTCGGGGATTCGGGCACCGAGGGCCCGTTACCGACGACGCAGATCTTCATGCCCAAGCAAGCCCGTCAATTCCTCCGATCCACCCGCCACGCGGCGGAGGCGGTGACCCTCAGCTGGCGTAGGACACGCCCGCAGGATCACCCAGCCGATCACCCGGTGAGGAACCGATGGCGAAACCCCCACAATTACCACGCCAACCATAACGCTCCACTCTCGAGCCCTAACTCCTTGATGCCCAACGATCCTTCCCCCTAGACAACGCAGCTACATAACAATATCCTTACCAATCGTGGGGGTACCCACAACTCTATAATACCTTGTTATCCCAAGAAAATGAGCCGATCGGTGCACGACAATCACCTCGTTTCCTATGAGGTTGACGGAGTCGCGAAGCGGATCGTCCTCCACACCGAGTATGCATACGGCGAGGAACCATTTGAGAAGACCGATGTTGTATTCGAGGGAGTTCTCGACCACTACTTTCGGAATACGATTCTGCCTTCAATTGTTTTCGACGTTGAGGAGGTCGAGGCAGAAGCCATTCTGATTCGCGACATGGATCTCATCAACGTGGGGCATAAGATTGGCGGATGGCCTTCTTTCTGGAGGGATTCCCCTGACGAGATGCTTGAGGCGATCAGTAACAGCGGATGCAAAATGTTTGAGATTTCATCATCGTATGGCCTGGATGGATGGGTGGTCGCAACGTCTTGCGAGTTCAAACCAGTCGAAGACAATGGGGATAACAAGGCAGCGCACACCAACCCACTACCCGCCGCGAGTCGAAGTTTTGCGAGCCGCTAGAACCATTAACCCACAGTCAACGGTCGCCCCCAGGTAGTGGGTGGGTGGCTTTTGACGTTAGGCGACAAAAAGGATGAGACCGCCAGAGCGCATCGACGAAATCATGAGTCTCCTTGAAAGGATCTGGAAGATGGAGACGCATGCCGATATGCGATTCTTCCAACTGGTCTATGTTCTGCAATATAGATTCTCTCAGTCACACGGAAATCGGGGAAAGATTGAGTCTGTCGGATCTGATGGGGCAGCGAATGTTGGCTTCGATCTCTTCAACACTGAAGATGACGAGGCAACCGAATTCCTGAAAGCTTACCTTGCAAACCCGAACGCCTAACAAGTCGCGGATGATCAACTGCCTGCCCGGGTCGAGTCGAAAGATTCATGACAATTAAACCATCAAACCTAGAGTCGGAGCGAGCTGTCGGCAGGCAGTGACATCGCTTCAACGTTCTGCTTAAAATGGCTCTGCAAAAGAAACTACGAGAACTCAGATATCATCTCAGCTCTCTTGGTCGCCAGGTTGATCGCCTGTGGAACGATACTCCTGAACCAAGGTTGGTTTGTTCGATGCGTATAAAGCATTCAATGTCTCGTGAGAGGGAAGAGGTAGATCTGATAATATCTAATTCTGCTGTCACCCTTTCTCATGCAACATCTGATCCAGACAAAAAATCGAAGCCGACGAGTACAATTCAATCGACCGCTTTTGCGAACAGTCTGATCGAAAAATTCAATGGAATGAAACTTCTTGAGGTGGGATCGGTATCAGAATCGATATTCGATGGATCAGTATCATTAGTTGCTGCGAGGGATATCGATGGGGTGAATATTTTTCGAGAGTATTCCATGAGGACTCCTCAAGCCGAGATCAGAGACATTTTACTTGAAATGGCATACTCACCCCTAGCAGATGCAGAACAAGATACTGCTGGGAAATCCGCTACCGCTGGGTAGTTTAGTTTTATGATTTTTAGAACCCTGACCCCTTCGTCGAACTGGCGCTGCCTGTAGCGAATGCCAGAGTAAAGACGTTAGCTCAAGAAATTGCCGTATCACATCGAACAACGAGAGCTGACGCCCGCCGAGCGGAAGCGCCTTCGCCAAGGCGCAAGACGTTCGGCTGACGACTGGGCTTGGATTCTCTTGCCGATGGGAGCTGGCGTGGGATTTGGCCTCCTCATTGCCGCAATTATTGGTTGGATCTGGGCAGATGCCCCTAATCTAAAGCCGATGCTAGTGACGACCGGCGCTGTACTTGGCATCTATCCGTCTTGGCGTATGCACCGAGCGTTTGCGACCGATGCCTCGGCGATCAGAGACGCGGTTGAAGACTCGACTGTTGAAGTGATCCACGTTACATCGGCAGCCTGCGTTGAGCAGGAACCATACAATAGCGAAGGCCCGATTTACTATTTCGACATCGCGCCTGATGAAATCCTGTTTATGTGGGGTCAGTGGATTTACGACGCTCGCGGGCCAAAGGGAACGATTGCAGATACGGGCTTCGCTGAGTTCCCTGCAAACGAATTCACTATCCATCGTTTGAAGGATCATGGGCGCGTGCTGGAGCTAGAAGTCACGGGGAAGATCATTGAGCCGTTGCGAACACTGAAATGGAAGGACATCCCCCTATCAGACCTCAAGGACAGTGAGATTCTCACTGGCTCATTTTCCGACCTCGCGGCAGCGATGGCGCATCGTGGCGAGCCGGAGATCGTCTCCCCCGATCGGCGCCGCCGGTTCACGCGCCCGCGGTTCACCGGGGCTCCGGCCGCGGCGGGCGTTCGGATCTCCAGGGAGACCGGGGCCGGCGGCGCGGCACCGTGCTCATCGCGCGCCCCTGGCGGACCCTGAAGTC
>JAUIGD010000496.1 GCA_030430255.1 Verrucomicrobiia bacterium | reverse complement strand
CCTCCGTGGGGTTCGATACGAGATGCCGATGGCCTCCGCCCAGGTGAAGAGCGCCATCCTTCTCGCCGGATTGTTCGCCGAGGGAAAGACGACCGCCATCCAGCCGGGGGAAAGCCGCGACCACACCGAGCGCATGCTCGAGTTCTTTCAGGTGCAGACCGCCCGCGCCGGCTCGGAGGTCAGTATCCACGGCGGACAGCAGTTGGAATCGAGGGATTTCGTGGTGCCGGGCGACATTTCGAGCGCCGCCTTTTGGGCCGTGGCGGCGGCCGCCTTCCCCGGTGCCTCCCTCACGCTCACCGACGTCGGCCTCAACCCCTCGCGCACCGGCGTGTTGTCGGTGCTCGCCCAGATGGGGGCGCACTTGTCCGACAGCGTCGATCACGAGTTGGGTGGCGAACCCCGCGGCAATGTCATCGTCCACGGTCGCCAACTGCGCGGTGTCGAGATCGGTGGCGACATCATTCCGAACGTGATCGATGAACTCCCGATCTTGGCCGTCGCCGGAGCGCTGGCCGGGGGGCAGACCGTGATCAAAGACGCCGCCGAGCTGCGCGTGAAGGAGACCGACCGCATCGCCGCCGTCGCCGGCAACCTCCGCGAGATGGGGGCTGACGTGGAGGAGACCTACGACGGGATGATCATCCGCGGCGGCAAACCGCTCCATGGCGCGCGGCTGGAGAGCTTCGGCGACCACCGCATCGCCATGGCCTTCGCCATCGCAGGCCTGTTCGCCGAAGGGGAGACGACCATCGGCGACGCCGCCTGTGTCGCGATCTCCTACCCCGGCTTCTCGTCCGACCTCGAAACCCTCACCTCCGCCCCCACGAAGCGCAGGGGCGGTGAGGCGACCCCGGTCATCACCTCGGTGCCCGACCGCACGCTCGAGGGCAATGAGAGCGGCGGGATCCCTGAACCTGAAGAACCGATGCACCGCGCCATCGCGATCGACGGACCTGCCGCCTCCGGCAAGAGCAGTGTCGCGCGCCGCCTCGCCGACCGCTTGGGCTTCGTCCACGTCAATTCGGGACTCATGTACCGCGCCGTCACCTGGAGCGCCCTCGGGGCGGGCGTCGACGTCAACGACGCCCCGGCGGTGATCGCCCACATGCGCTCCATGCGGATCGACTGCGGCATCGAGGGCGGCCTGGCGACGCTGCACATCGACGGCTTGGCAGCGGGCTCCGGATTGACCTCCCCCGAGGTCAACGCCGCGGTCTCGGCGGTGGCGAGGATCGGCGCCGTGCGTGCCGAACTGGTCGCCCGGCAGCAGAGCTATCTCGCCCTCGCAGACATCGTGATGGAGGGGCGCGATATCGGCACCGTTGTGTTCCCTGATACTCCGTTCAAATTCTACATCGATGCGAACCCTGAAGTGCGTGCGGAGCGCCGGCGCCGGCAGGGGATCGAAGACGACCTGGGGGCACGCGATGCCAAGGACAGCGGGCGGAAGGAGTCCCCGTTGACAACCGCCCCCGACGCGGTGGTGATCGACACGTCGGAGATCGGCATCGACGAGGTCGTTGCCCGTGTGCTCATCGCGCTCCGCGAGCGCGGGTTCGAGTTCGGCGCCGGGGAAGGGGGTGGGGCATGATGCACTTCCTCGGCTATTGGATCTGTTGGATCGGGTTCCGGCTGTTCTACCGTATCCGCATCGAGGGCAGGGAGAACATCTTGGCGGCCAAGGACCGGGGCGGTCTGCTGCTGGCGGCCAATCACACCAGCTACTTCGATCCACCGCTGGTCGGCACCAGCTACGGTCGCAAAATATTCTACCTCGCCCGGAAGACCCTCTTCGAGGGAACCTTCAGCTGGCTCCTCCCCAAACTGAACGCGATCCCGGTCGACCAGGAGCGCCCCGATTTCACTAGCCTCAAACGCATCGTCAAAGAGCTGCGCTCGGGGGAGCAGGTGTTGATCTTCCCCGAGGGGGAGCGCTCGATGGAAGGCGGCATCCTACCCGGCCAACCCGGCGTCGGGCTGGTGATCGCCAAAGCCGGTGTCCCCGTGCTGCCGGTGCGGGTGACCGGTGCGTACGAAGCGTTCCCGCGCGGCCAAAAATGGCCGAGCCCTTTCCGGCGGATCACCGTCCGCTTCGGCGAGATCATTGAGTTCAGCGAAGAGGAATTGGCGGCGAAAGGGCGCGACGGATATCAAAACCTCGCCGACAGGGTGATGGACGCCATCGGGGCGATCCCCGAGCCGGGCTAGCCCGGCTCGATCACCACATCCGCAGGCGAGGCGCTGCCATTCGCTGACGCTGAGTAGGCGGCGGCAGGGACAGGCGAAGCGGCTGGGTGAACACCCTGCCCGAGCCGGTCACCACGCCAACACCCTCAGCGTCAACGAGGGCGAGCCACAGCCCGGAGCTTGGTGATCGAGCCGGGCTAGAGGCACGATCGAAGAGATCTTGGGTTCCTGCCGTTCCCATCGTGCGCCGAAGGCCCCCCGGGGGGCGGCAAGACATCCGGAGCGGCCCGGTAACTAGGAGCTGCTGGGGGCATCGGACACGAATGCCCCCGGCAGCGGAGCCCTTGGTGGGCGCCCTTCGCGTTGCTCAGGGTGACTGTGTAGGCCTGCTTTCCCCCGGCTGCCTCAGCGCGGCAACTTGCGGTCGTGGAATGGATCTCCCTTGGGGATGCGGAGCGGCATGTTCAGCCCGCCGCTCGCCTCGAACTCGGCGAACATCTGCGCCCTCAGTTCACCGATCATCTCTGCATAAGCCGGCACGTCGATCAGGTTGTGTCGCTCGTGCGGATCCGTCTGCAGGTCGTGGAAGCTGTCTTTGTCCCAGTGGCCATGGTAGTAGACATACTTGTAGCGTTCCGTGCGGATCGCCAGGCAGGTCGGCGTGGCCGGGAAGTTCCACTCCCAGTGATACTCGTAGAGGATGTGGTCGCGCCAGTCCGTGTCCTCGCCGCGCAGCAGCGGGGCGAACGAGCGCCCGTCCATGGACGGGGTGCCCTCCGGCTGCCGGACGCCGGCGAAGTCGAGCAAGGTCGCGGCGACATCGATGTTCTGCACCATCGCATCGACCCGCGCCCCGGGGGCGATCCGGCCGGGGGCGTACGCCACCATCGGCACCCGGATCGACTCCTCGAATGCGTCCCGCTTGTCATAGAAACCATGTTCCCCGAGGGCGAATCCGTTGTCCCCCATGTAGAGCAGCACCGTGTCCTCCGCCACCGGCGCCAGCGCCTCGACCACCCGGCCGAGATTCTCGTCCATCCCGTGAACCGTCTCGCAGAAGCGCCAGTAGAGCGCATCGAAATCGGGCACGGGATCCTTGTCGAGCGCGCCGGTCTGCATGTGGTCGATGCCGTGGATGCCGTAGCGACGTTCGCGCACCCAACGGGGCTGGGTGCCGTAGTTCTCCTCGGTGTTGGCCATCGTCTCCGGGTAGGGGATGGGTTTGCCCTCGTAGCGGCCGTGGTGGCGCGGCGCCGGCAGGAAGGGGTAGTGTACCGCTTTGAAGGAGAGGTAGAGCAGGAAGGGCTTGCCGGGCGGTCGCGAACGGTACCAATCGAGGGCGCGGTCAGCGAGGATATCCGTGAGGTAGCCCTCGTGTCCGGTCTCCACTCCATTGATATTGAGCGTCGGGTCGAAGTAGTCCCCCTGTCCAGCGAAGCTGACCCAGTGGTCGAAGCCGGGCCGTGGCGAGGCATCGTCGTGACCCATGTGCCACTTGCCGATGAAGGCGGTATGGTAGCCGGCCGCCTGCAGATACTCGGGGAAGAATCGGGTGCCCTCTGGCACGGCGCGCTGGTTGTCGACCACGCGATGCCGGTGCATGTATTGCCCGGTCAGCACCGAAGCGCGGCTCGGTGAGCAGAGCGACGTGCTGACAAAGGCATTGGCGAGGTGGGCGCCGCCGGCAGCCAGCCGATCGAGGGTGGGGGTCTCCAGCCACTCCGGCGCCTCCGGGTGGAAGCCCATGAAGTCGTAGCGGTGGTCATCGCTGAGGACGAGCACGAGGTTCGGCCGCTCGACGGCGGCGGCGGCGGCGATCGAGGCGAGGGCGAGGGCGAGGGAGAGGGCGAGGATGGAGCACGGGCGCATCGGGGGCATGGTACCCGGAGGCCGCCACACCCAGCACCTCTGCCAGCAGCTTGACCACCGCGGCGTTGGCCTTGCCTTTCTCCGGCGGCGCGCTGACGCT
>JAUIGD010000495.1 GCA_030430255.1 Verrucomicrobiia bacterium | reverse complement strand
CATCTACATGGACGTGCAGTCCGTCGAGGTGCCTGGGGGATCGATCGGGGAGGCCGATGCCGCCCTGGCGCTCGCCCGGCGCATCGCCGTCGGGATCGAGCACCTCAAGCCGAGGTTTCCCCAGCTGCGCGAC
This sequence comes from Verrucomicrobiia bacterium, assembly GCA_030430255.1. Classification (GTDB taxonomy): domain Bacteria; phylum Verrucomicrobiota; class Verrucomicrobiia; order Verrucomicrobiales; family DEV007; genus JAUIGD01. Next base: position 4,028 of record JAUIGD010000495.1, on the reverse strand, counting down.
TTCCACGCAGCGAACCACGTCCGGCAGAACAGCGACCGCGAAGGCCATCCCGCCGGCTCGCCTGCCAACCCGGAACTCGCTACGATCAGCTATTTCCACGGTGTCCTCGGCGTCGATCCGCCACCGCCGACGGCGGAAGGCGAACCGAGGAAGCGCGCCGCCGAGACGGTGTTCGAACCCGAGGACGGCGTTCGGCTCTCCCTGCACGTCTTCGAAGGCGAGACACGCGGTGCCGACGCCCGCCCGCCGATCGAGGTCGGCGAACTGAGCCTCCACCTCAGTGTGGAAGGGCCTGCCGCCGAGGCCCTGCGCCCCGAGATCGAGCGACTCATTGAAGCCGAGCGTGGAGGGCGCTGAAACGTTTCGCGTTTCCGAGGAGCGGCAGCTTGCACGGAGGGTCCCGAGGGGGGTGCCGGACGCGTCACCTGCCGGATCTCAGCAGACCTTTGGCGATGACCGCTGTGGGGGGGAGTCGATTTGAACGGGCTTTCGGTCTGATCGGAGGCGGCGCCGATCGGTGGAGCGAGGATCCCCCTACCGCGGCGTGGCAGCGGCGCGGATGAAGAAACGCCCGGCCTCGGCCGGGACCTGCATCTCGTAGGTGACCGGCCAGACCCCGCCGGTGGGGGCTGAGGGGTGGATGTCCGCTGGCGTCGTCGCGGTCCAAGTTTCGAGGTCGCCCGAGATCTCGATGCGGAGTTCGACCCCGTCGGCGGCGAGGTGGCGCCACAGGGTGAGGGCGACTGTCCCCTCGGAGGTGATCGCTGCCGAAGGCGGCGCGGCGAGGGCGTAGGCGAGGGGATCCCCACCGGGGAAGGGGGCGGCGTCGGAGCCGCCCGGGTTGCCGCCGGGGGCCGAGCTCGGTCTCCAGTTGATTGCGAGAGAGTGGTCGGGGGCGGTCCAGGGCGCGATGAGGACGAGGCTCGGGCCGCCGCCGTCGGGGCTGGCCGGCCAAGGCGGGGAGTCGTCGTAGGTGAACGCGAGGAGCGGGGTGCCGTCGGCGGCGGCGAGGGAGAGGCGCTCGCCGCCGTTGTCGAGGGCGCCCGAATAGGAGCCCGCGATCGGGACGCCGGGATGGGTTGTTGCGAAGGCGGCGGGGTCGGCGGCGAGGATCGCCCTGGCGCCGGGAGCGAGGGTGAAGCCGAGCGGGAACCCGAAGGCGATGCCGTCGTCGAACCGCACGCCGGTCAGGTCGAGGGGCGCGCCGGCGACGTTTACGATCTCCAAGAACTCGCCGGCGGTGTCGTCGGGGGCGGGGTGGTACATGATCTCGCCCACGGCGAGGTCACCGGGTGTCGGCGTGTTGCCGACGACGAAGGTGGCGACGTTCAGCGCCGACCATTCGTTGCCATCGAAGGCGCGGGCGCGGACTTCGACCGTCTCGGAGAGTGGGACGGGGTCGCCGCCGGCGAGCGAGGAGGCGGTGAGTTCGGGGACGATGAGGAAATCCGAGCTTCCGGCCCCGAAGTTGAGGCCGTGGACGGCGAGCAGGTTGTCGGCTGCGGAGAGGAGGCCGATGTGCGGGGTGAGGTCGAAGTCGACGAACTGCAGCGCCTGTTGATCGGTGGGGAAGGCGGTGGCGCCGGAATCCCAAGCGGGTTCGGCGGGGGCGTTGGCGCGGGCGACTTCGGTGCCGTTGAGGTAGGCGACGAAGCCGTCGTCGAACCTCATGCGGAGGGTCAAGGATTGGAGGTCGGCGGGGTTCACCGCGGCGAGGGGGATGCGGATATAGGCGCTGGCGTTGGTGCTGCGCATGGGGCCGAGGAGGTCGAGTCCGATCTCGCCCTCGTAGCCGCTGCCTCCCTCGTAGCCGACTCCGGTGGTGCCGGCGGACCAGGCGGAGTCGTCGAAGGCGGGCTGGGTCCACGAGGCGCCGAGCGAGTCATCGGTCGGCACGAGCGCGCGGGCCGGCGCGCCGCTCGCGAGCAGGGTGACGGCTGCGGTGCCGGAGGCGGCGGTGCCTGAGGCGGGATTGGGCGTGCCCCCGGGGAGGCGCGGGTCGGAGCCGTCGAGGGTGTAGTAGACGGTGGCGTCGGCCGAGAAGCGGAGGGGGAAGCTGGCGGGGACGCTCCCGCCGTGTTGGTTGAACTCCGGCGGATCGAGGTCGGGGTAGAGGTCCGCGGCGCGGAGTTGGGAAAACAGTGTCGCGGCCCGGTTGGGGAAGTAGTTGGTCACCATGTTGGTGTTCCGCGCGTCCCAGTGGTCCTGCACGGTGCGGAGGGCGGAGCCTTTGGCGTCGCCCCAGCGGGCGGATTCAGCGAACAGGGCGGGCCGGACGAGGGCGGCGAGTTCCTGCCAGCGGGCGATGTTGTTCTCGACGGTCATGGCGCCGCCGTGATGGAAGTGGCGAAAGGCGCGATCCGCGAAGCGGAGGCGGTATTCGGCGTTGGCGCGGAGGGCGATGTCCATCTCGCCGGGCGACTCCGTCCACCAGTTGTGACCGGGGTCGGGCTGCACTTTGTTTCCGGCGGCCGGATTGCCGCCGGCGAAGGGGATGTCGTTGTCCCAGGTCAGGAACTGGAAACCGGTGCTGCGGGGTTCGACCCGGTCGCGGATGACGTAGTAGTTGCCGGGCCAATCGACCTGGGCGTGGTACTGACCGTTGAGGGCGTAGTCGATGAAGTTGTCGACGTCGATGAGGGCGGGCAGGGCGGGGTCGCGGCTGCCGTCGGGGGCGAGGCCCTGGACGCGGAGGTAGTCGGCATCGTCGGCCAGTCCGGCGTTGCTCGCCGCGCGGAGTTCGTCCCAGCGCGCCATGGAGCCGGCGATGTGGCGGTCCGGGCAGCAGAATTTGACGACATCGTACTCGGAGCGATCGCCGCCGAGGTAGGTCTCGGCGAAGGCGTCGTCGGGGCGTTCGGTGGGGTTGTAGAGGCCCCAGTAGATGCCGTTGAGGTAGACGTGCATGAAAGTGCCGCGGACGGCGGGGCCGCCCATCGCGTACTGGGAGCGCTTCGCCCACTCGTCGCCGATGTAGGTGGCGCTGCCGAAGCCGGCGTACTCGGCGAGCCAAGCGTCACGGATGTTGCCGCGCAGGGCGATGGTGTTGAAGCGGTCGGGACCGTCGGGGCCGAGGAGGGGGAAGTTCAGCTGTGCGTCGCCGTATTCGCGTTTGAAGAGGAGGCGCAGGTTGAGTTTGGGGGTGGTCGAGAGGTTGCGGGAGGTGAACCCCATGACGCGGAGACCGGCGTCGGTCTGGTAGAGGCCTTCGCCGCCTGGTCCGATGATCTCGACCGAGACCGGGCGCTCCCATTGGCCGCCGCGGCCTGAGGGGTTGAGGTAGATGCCGGTGGCGGGATCGAAGAGGTGGGTGCGGTCGGTGACGACCGAGAGGGTGGGGATGGCGGCGAGCGAGGCCGCGATCGCCCCGCGCGCTTCGGCGGGGGTGTAGGATGGGTCCCCGGCGGCGCGCGCGTAATCGGAGGGATCCGGATCCATGGCGTAGTCGGCGGTGACGCCGGACCAGGAGGATGGGAAGCCGGTAGGGGCGTTGCCCTGGACGGCCACGTCGGCGAGGAAGAGGTAGGTGTGGGTGTCGACGTTCGTCGGCTCGAAGCCGTCGAGGAAGGCGGCGGCGCGGAGGACGGTGGTGGTGGTGACCGGGACGGGGGCGAGGTAGAGGGTGCCGGAGTCGACGGTCGGTTCGGAGCCGTCGGTGGTGTAGCGGATCTCGGCGCCGGGGGTGGCGGAGGTGATGGTCACCGCGAAGGGGGAGTCGTAGAAGCCGCGGTCGTGGGAGAACTTGGTATCGGCGACGAAACCGGCGATGCCGGACGGGTCGTTGGGGGCGCCCGGGGTGGGGTGGGTGAAGTAGCGGGCGGCGGCGGGGTCGTGCGAAATCCCCGAGAGGGTCGGCGCGGTAATGAAGTCGCCGTCGTCGTCGGCGATGTTGAGCCCGTGGATCGCCAAGACGTTGCCGGTCGCGTGCAGCGTGTCGTCCGGGACCGCGGTGTGGAAGGTCTCGGTGGCGTTGCCCGGGGAGGTGGCTGTGGACTCGTGCGCCGGCGCGGCGGGGGCGTTGCGGCGGG
>JAUIGD010000494.1 GCA_030430255.1 Verrucomicrobiia bacterium | reverse complement strand
CCGAGCCGCCGAAGCCAACCCCGCGCCCAACCCCGCGCGCCGAGGTGGCCAAAGCCACGCCCGCCCCCGCCCCCAAACCGGCCCCACGCCCCGCTCCGGCCCCAGCCCCACGCCCGGCGGCCAAGCCCGACGCCGCCGCGGTGGCCGCTTGGAACCGCGCCAAGGCCAACGCGCCGAGCCGGTCGTCCACCGCGTCCGGAAGCGCGCCGCGCGCGGCCCCGGTCGCCCCGCGCGCGACGCCCGTCGCCGCCGACTTCGGCTGGTACGACAACCTCATCCAATCGACCTTCCGCGGCCGCTGGCAACAGCCCCGCAACATCAGCTCGCGCGTCCTCGTCACCCGCGCCCGGATCACCATCGCCCGCGACGGCAGCGTCGTCGGCGCCCAGATCATCAGCGGCTCGGGCGTCGGCCAGATGGACGCCTCCGTCGACCGCGCCCTGCGCTCGGTCTCGCGCATCCAGGCCCAGCCCGCGGGCCTCAGCTCCGGCAACTACTCCGTCGTCATCCGATTCGAACTGAAACCCAACGCGTATGAATACTAAGCGCCCCCTCACCCGCCGCCTGAGCTTGTTGCTCGCCCTCGCCTCGCTCGCGCTCCCCGCCGCCGCCGTCGCCCAAGAGAAGGAACTCGTCATCGAGGGCGGTGGCGATCGCATCCAGCTGCGCGGCAAACTCGCCTTCGTCGCCACCAAGGAGATCTACGTCTGCAACGCCGACGGCTCCGGCGTCCGCCGCGTCACCAACGACAGCGGCCTGAACGTCTCCCCCGCCCTCTCGCCCGACGGCTCGAAGCTCGTCCACACCGGCTACCGCAGCGGCTACGCCGACATCTACCAAGTCGACCTCCGCAGCGGCGGGCGGCGCAGGCTCGTCAACGCCCCCGGCACCAACAGCGGCGCCGTGTTCTCCCCCGACGGCTCACAGCTCGCGCTCACCATGAGCTTCGTCGGCAACCCCGAGATCTTCGTCACCTCGGCGGGGGGAGGCAACGACGCCAGGAGGATCTCCAAAACCAGCGGCGTGGAGACCTCCCCCTCCTGGTCCCCGGACGGCCGCCAACTCGTCTTCAGCTCCGATTCCGGCGGCCGCCCGCAGCTCTTCGTCGCCCCCTCCGCCGGCGGCGCCGCGCGCGCCCTCGACGTCGGCCACCGGCACTGCACCGAACCCAGTTGGTCCCCGGACGGTCAGAAGATCGCCTTCAACGTCCGCCAGGGCGGTGGCTACGCGGTCGCCGTCTACGACTTCGCCACCCGCAAGACCTCCATCGTCGGCCGCGGCGAGGACCCGAGCTGGGGTCCGGACAGCCGCCACGTGGCCTACAGCACCGGGCGCGACCTCGTGATCACCGACACCGAGGGCGGCGCCACCACCCGCCTCGTCTCCAACCTCGGCCGCATCAGCGAACCGAGCTGGTCGCGGCGGTAGCAAATCGATGCCAACACGCTGCGGCATCGCCTTCGGCTCGAACTTGGGCGACCGGCTCGCCAACCTCCGCGAGGCGCGCCGCGCCCTGCTCGCTGCGCTGGACGCCCCAGGGACCGCGGTCTTCTCCCCCCTCTACGCGGCGGCCCCGGTCGACTGCCCACCCGGCTCGCCCCCATTTCTCAACGGCGTCGCGGAGATCGAGTTCGATGGCAGCCCCACCGACCTGCTCGATCTCTGCCAGTCGATCGAACGCGGGCTCGGACGCCCCGACGGCCGACCGAAGAACGCCCCCCGGAGCGTCGACCTCGACCTGATCTACTGCGGCGACCTCGTCCTCGACACCCCGAGGTTGACCCTCCCCCACCCGCTCGCTGCGGAGAGGCTCTTCGTCCTCCAGCCGCTCGCCGACATCCGCCCCGACCTCGTGCTCCCGGGGCAGTTCGCCACCTGCTCGGACCTCCGCGACGCCCATTGGAAAGTCGCCGGCAAACTCCGCTGCCACAGCGTCGCCGAGGGCTGGGCGCCGTAGCTGGCAATGGGGGACGCTCGCCGGAAGCCGGCGTGGCGGCGCCTTCCCAGCTCAGGGCCTCCCACCGGAGGGCGGAGCTGCGCCTCCGCGGAAACCAACCCGATGCGCACCACGCCAACCCTCCCCCACCGAGGGCGAACCGAAATCCTCCCGGCACCGATCCCCCGCCCAACAAAATCCCCTCTTCACCTGTAACGTTCCGCGCAGACTGCATTGAAAAGGGGTGATGCCTCACCGCTCCACCCCCCCTCTCGCCCCGCTCCCAGCAGCGTTGTTGCTCGCCCTTGTCCCCGCCGCCGGGGCGCAGACGATCGACAGCCTGGCGATCACCAACCACCCGACCACCCCGAGCTTCCTCGTCAACGGGCACGGCGGCAACGCCCTGTATTCCGACGCGACCGTCGACTTCTCGGTCGAGGTGAGCTACGCCGAGACGGACAACTACCGCCGCCACTACCGCCTGGTCGATCCCGACGGCGGCGTCGCCTACGCGCAAACCTTCGGCGGCGGCGTGATCAATGCGGGCACGACCCAGACCTACGCCCCGAAGCTCACAGTCCCCGCCGGCTCGCGCCTCGACCCGAACACCGTCTACCGCGCCCAGGTGACGGTCGACCGCTTCATCGACTTCGGCATGACCGAGATCTGGTGGCCCCAGGTCACCGAGACCGAAGCCACCGGGCGCGTCTACCTCCACTTCCCCAGCACCGACCCGAACGACGCGGAGGCCAATGTGCTCGCCGTCGTCAACAGCGTCTCCATCGGCGCCGTCGATTCGATCATCGACACCGTGCCGGGCCGGGAGTCGGTCTCCTTCTTCGCCAACACCTCGATCTATCGCTTCGACGCCTGGGAGGGGACCTCCGGGAGCGACCCGGTCGACGTGCGGGTCGACCTCGAACTCCGCCGCCAGAGCGACGACGCCCCCATCCCTCTCGCCGCCGACAGCCGCTCCTTCACCCTCTCGGTGGACCGCTTCCAAACCGACTTCCTCCAGCGCAACCCCAGCGAGCTGAGCCCGCTGTTCAACCTGCGGATCGACCCCGACGCCCAGCTCGACCCGCGGAATGAGACCTATTACGTCGTCGCCACCGTGAACCACGAGGAGGAGCCCGGCCAGCCCTTCGTCGCCGCCAACACCGTCGCCTCGGCCGACGAGCAGATCTTCCACTTCAACGGTTCGCTGTTCTTCGACGACGTCGAGGCCCGCATCGACGCCGTCTCGCTCGCGCCTCAGGTGCTCAACTCGGGGCTGCCCCTGCTCGACCTCACCTTCCCCGCCGGCGGCGGGACCGTCGTCAACGCGCCCGCGTTCAGCTTCGGCGGCACGACGCAGCGCGTGTATCTGATGGCGCCGGGCAACGGCTTCGGGCTCGCCCCGGGCGACGCGCTCGCCTGGGACCTCGCCGGCAACATCCCGGTGACCGGGCCCGCGCGGACGCTCAACGGCATCCGCGTCGAGCTCGAGAACGCCGCCCTCACCTTCACCGGCGGCGCCGGCGACGTCGTCGCCCACCTCCCCGCCGGATCGGGCTACACCGGCTCCGTCGATAGCAACATCTTGGAGACGAGGCTAACCGGCGCCGGCCTGGACCTGGACGGCGCGCTGCTGCCCGAGGGCGGCTCGGTCGCCTTCACCCTGCCCTCCGGCGGCCTGTTCTGGGAGGAGACGAAGCCGGTCTACTTCGCCACCGGCGAGGTCGCCTGGGACCTCGCCGCGGGCACATTCACCCTCGACACCCCCAGGGCGCGCTCGATCCAGCAGCCGCTCTACGAACGCCTCATCACGCTGGCCGGCGCCGGCCAGCTGGAGTCCGTCACCTCCGCCCTCCGCTGGTCGAACGACGGCAGCTACACGCTCGCCGACCCCTCGCTGGACACCGCCTTCCGGATCGAGGCGGAGCCCGGCGGCTCGGCGGTCGCCGACGGGGCGGTGCCGATGAAAGCCGGGCTGTTCTTCCCGCACTTCCCCTACGCCGCGAACCTGCCCGTCAACGCCTCCGGTGGCGCGATGGTCTTCGTCGAGGACGCGGTCGCCCCCGCCGCCAGCGGCCTGACCGTGTCAAGCATGACCGTGGGCTACGCCCAGTTCTGTGCCGACGCGGCCGCCGACTGCGACGGCGCCACCGAGCGCCGCTCCAGCGTGCGCATCGAGCCGGACGGCGGCGTGCTCCGCTTCACCCCTGACGGCGGCCTGCACGCGGCCGGCG
>JAUIGD010000493.1 GCA_030430255.1 Verrucomicrobiia bacterium | reverse complement strand
TGGCGGATCCGCATCGTCTCCGGTGTGGTCCTCATCGCGCTCGCCACCTGGTGCGTGCTCGGGTTGTGCGCGGCCATCTGGGAACGCTTCGAGTTGCTCTGGCTGATCGGCGGCGCCGCCATCGCGGTCGCCGCCGCCATCGACATCTTCGCGCTGCTCGCCTCCAAGGCGCCCCGGGTCACACGCACCCTCCCGAAGCGCTTCGCCCTCGCCGTCGATTCGGAAGTCGAGCTCGAAGTGAGGAACCCCAATCGCAACGCGCTCCGCGTGCGCATCTTCGACGGGATCCCGGACGAGGCGGTCGCAGAAGAGTTGCCTTGGGAGGCGAAGGTCCCCGGCCGCGGGCGGGCGGATATCACCTATCCCATCCAGCTCCTGCGCCGCGGCGAACTCACCTTCACGCCCGCGCACCTCCTCTACGCTTCGCCGGCGCGCCTCTGGTGGCGGCGCAAGCTCGCCGGCATCGAGGAGCGCGTCCGGGTCTACCCGAACTACGAGCCGCTGGTGCGTTTCACCCTGCTCGCCATGGACAACGCCGAGAGCCAGATGGGCATCGTGCACAAAAACCGGGTCGGTGTGAGCAAGGAGTTCCACCAGCTGCGGGAGTACCATGAAGGTGATGTCCTCTCCCAGATCGATTGGAAGGCCACTTCGAAACGCCTGCAGTTGATCAGCCGCGAGTTCCAGGAACAGCGCGACCAAAACATCATCCTCGCCGTCGATTGCAGCCGCCGCATGCGCACCATGGACGGCGATATCCAACAGTTCGACCACTGCCTCAACGCGATGCTCCTGCTGTCCTTCATCGCGCTCCGGCAGGGCGACAAAGTGGGAGCGCTCGGCTTCGGTTCCGACCCGCGTTGGTACCCACCGACGAAGGGGCAGCACACGATGACGGCGCTGCTCAACCACCTCTACGATTACCAGACCTCCGACTACCCGACCGACTTCGCCGAGGCCGCGGAGGCGCTCCACCTGCGCCAGAAACGGCGATCCCTCGTCGTCGTCCTCACCAACATCCGCAGCGAAGACAGCGCGGACCTCGTCCCCGCCCTGCGGCAGATCTCGCGCCGCCACCTCGTCCTCCTCGCCAACCTCCGCGAGGCCGAACTCGACCGCACCCTCAGTGAACCCGTCACGGGACTCGAATCCGCGCTGCGCTACGCCGCCGCCCGCAGCTACGCGGACGAGCGCGCCAAGCTCTTCCAAAACCTCACGGCCCACGGGGTCCTCACCATCGACTCCACCGCCGAGACCCTCCCCATCGACCTCACCAACCGCTACCTGAAGATCAAGCAGGCCGGCCAGCTTTGATCGGTCGCGATCGCCCGCACCGATCCCCGGTGTGCAGTCAGGCAATTCGGACGACACGGCCCACTACCGGTCGGCGGGACACGCGCCTGCGACGAGCGTTGCCCCGAGCGCGGCCTGGGCGATGGCTCGCATGCCTGACCCGCTACCCGCTCATGCTGCCGGTCGGCGAACGGGGTTTCCCATCCTCCACCGGGCCTGCACCTGCAGGTGCAACCCGAGACCGACCAAGGCGAAGGACGCCGCCCAACTGAGGCGCGCCAGCCACGGTACCGCCGCTGCGGAAACAGATCCCAATAAGGCCCAAACCTCCGCACGCTCAGCAGCTGAAACCACGAATAGGGCCGGGGCGGACAGCGCCAACACCAGCGATGCCGTAAAGATCCCGACCATCGCCACGCGCCGCGCCCCGAACCCCACCGCTCGGCAGCGCACCCCGTAAAAAACCGCCAGCGAGATCAGTCCGAGAATCTCCACCGCCCAGCACCCGCGCGTTGCCAACGCCCCGCCCCACAGCCCCAAGGCATGCATCGACGCGCCGGCGCCGAATGCGCCCGCCGTCAGTCCTGTTCGGAGGTTCCGCTCCATGGGGCTCACACTCGCCCGCGATCCGGTCGGAGCCAAGCCCCTTGACGCCCGCCGGGCGACGCCGCACCATTCGTCGCGGTTCGCCTAGCGAACCCTCCCCCGCGTGTTTTCCGAATCCTGGCACCATGTCGCCGACGAGCGCCTCGCCCTGCGCCCGTCCGTCCGCCTACGTCGACAGGTCTTCCGCGGCGAGACCTGGTACGTCGCCGGCGACCCGCTGAGCAACCGCTTCTACCGCTTCCGCCCCGAGGTCTATGAGTTCCTGTGCCGGCTCGACCAACGCCGCACCGTCGACGAGGTGTGGCGCGGGCTCTGGGAGCGTGACCCCGCCGCAGCCCCCAGCCAAGCCGAGGTGATCCAGCTGCTCTCCCAACTCGAGAGCGCCAACCTCCTCTCCTCCACCCGCTCCCCGGACAGCAAGGCGCTGTTCGAGCGAGCGCGGCGCACCCGATCCCGCGAGACGCGCGCCAAATTCTCGAGCATCCTCTTCATCCGCGTCCCCCTATTCGACCCGGAACACTTCCTGCGCCGCAGCTGGCCCTTCGTCCGCCTCCTGTTCACCCGGTGGATGTGGATCCCGTGGCTCGCCGTGGTCGGGCTCGGGATCAAAGCCACCGTCGACCACTGGCCTCAAGTCGTCAGCGGCACCTCCTCGGTCCTCGCGCCCGCCAACCTCCTCTACCTCACCGCCACCTTCTTCGTGCTGAAACTGCTGCACGAGTTCGGCCACGCCTATGCGGTGAAGAAGTTTGGCGGCGAGGTCCATTCGATGGGCGTGATGTTCCTGGTCTTCACCCCCATCCCCTTCGTCGATGCCACCGCGGCCTGGGGTTTTCGGGAACGGAGACACCGGGTGTTCGTCGGCGCCGCGGGCATGATCGTCGAGTTTTTCCTCGCCGGCCTGGCCGCCCTCATCTGGGCCAATACGGGAGAGGGCCTCGTCCACAACCTGGCCTTCAACGCGATGGTGATCGCCTCGGTCTCCACCCTGCTATTCAACATCAACCCCCTGCTGCGCTTCGACGGCTACTACATCCTCTCCGACCTCCTCGACTACCCGAACCTCCAACCGCGGTCGCTCCGACAGCTCTCCTTCTCGCTCGAGCGCCTGCTTTTCGGCGTCCGCGCCGGCCAGCCCCCGTCGCTGAGCCGCCGCGAAGCATCCTGGCTGCTCACCTACGCCGTCGGCAGCCTCATCTACAGGACCTTCATCCTCATCTCCATCGCCCTGTTCGTCGCCGACAAGTTCTTCGGGCTCGGGCTCATCGCCGCGGCGCTGGCGATCGTCGTCACGGTGGTGTTGCCGCTGGTCAAATTCACCCGTTACCTGTGTGCCTCGCCGCGCCTGCGCGGGAGGCGCCCGCGCGCGCTGGCCGTCGTCGGCACGATCGTCGGCGGCGCGGCCGTCCTGCTCGGGGTCGTGCCGGCCCCGAACCACGCCCGCGCCCCGGGTGTCCTGCAGGCCGGCTCCCACGCCGAGATCGTCGCGGGCACCGCCGGATACATCGTTTCGGTCGACCGGCCCTCGCGCTCCCCGGTCGCCGGCGGGACGCGCCTGGTGACCCTCGCCAACCCAGACCTCGATCTCGAACTGCGCGCCGCCAGGGCCGAGCTGGAGCGGGTCGAGGCCTTGGCGCAACTCGCCCTCGATGCCTCGACCTCCAGCATCGCACCGGTCGCGAAGCAGCGCGAGGCGACCCTCGCGCGCCTCGATCTCCTGCACGCGGACCGCGCGGCCCTCGGTGTCACCGCACCCCTGACCGGCGTCTGGGTCGCCCCCTTCCTGCCGCAGATGGAAGGCGTGCGGGTCGAACGCGGACAGCGGCTCGGCGAGGTGATCGATACTTCGGGCTTCGATTTCGTCGCCGTCGTCTCCCAAGATGACGCGGCACCGTTCTTCGACGGCCAAGTCTCCGGGGCCGAGATCCGACTGCCGGGGCAGTCCGGCACCGAGCTCTCGGTCCGCGACATCCAGATCGTCCCCGCCCAGCAGAACACCCTGCCCTCGGCCTCGCTCGGGGCCGCAGGCGGCGGTACCATCGCCGTGGATTCAACCGCCGACGCCTCGGGCCGTATCGCCCGCGAGCCATTTTTCCTCGTCCGCGCCCGCGTCGACGTGCGGACCGCGGACATCGCCCTCCTCCATCAGCGCACCGGTGTCATCCGGTTCGACCTCCCCAAACTGAACGAGGGCGTCAGCCACGTGCTCGCCTCGCCAAGCCCGGTCGACGGCTCCACGAAATTCAGCGAACCCTTTACCCAAAACGGAA
>JAUIGD010000047.1 GCA_030430255.1 Verrucomicrobiia bacterium | reverse complement strand
ACCAGCCGCTTCGCCTGTCCCTGCCGCCGCCTACTCAGCATCAACGATCGGCGGCGCCTCGCCTGCGGATGTGGTGATCGATCCGGGCTAGGGCAGCGCCCCGGAGTGATCGCCTGATCCGCCGAAGACATCCATCGCTTGCCCGAGGGGCGCCGCCCTTCCGCCCATTCCCCTTGCTCGACCTGTCGGCCCGGTTCATTCTCGGTGACCACCGAGCCCGATGCCCGCCACCGACCCCTTCGTCCACCTCCACCTCCACACCGAGTACTCCACCCTCGACGGCGCGGTGCGCATCGACGACCTCGTCGCCAAAGCCGTGCGCTGCAAGATGCCGGCGGTGGCGATGACCGACCACGGCAACCTCTACGGGGCGATCGAATTCTACAAGAAGGCCACCAAAGCCGGGGTCAAACCCATCATCGGCTGCGAGATGTACCTCGCGCCAGGGTCGATGCACGAGAAGAAGAAGGTGCCCGGCCTGCCGAACGCCCACCACCTGACGCTGCTCGCCAAGAACAAGCAGGGCTACGAGAACCTCGTCAAACTCGTCTCGCGCGCCCACCTCGACGGCATGTATTACAAGCCGAGGATCGACAAAGCGGCGCTCGCCGAATTCGCCGAGGGCATCATCTGCCTGACCGGCTGCATCACCGGCGAGGTGAACTATTGGATCCAACAAGACCAGCTCGACACCGCCCGCGAGAAGCTCGGGGAATACGTCGACATCTACGGCAAGGACGACCTCTACCTCGAGCTGCACGACCACGGCATGGACGCGCAGAAGAAGTGCACCCGCCAGCTGCTGGAGTTCGCCCGCGAGTTCGGCCTGAAGCCGGTCGCCGCCAACGATGTCCATTTCCTCAACAGGACCGACCACGAGGCGCACGATGCCCTCATCTGCATCGGCACCGGCAAGATGGTGCTCGACGAGAACCGCATGCGCTACTCCCCCGAGGTCTATTTCAAGACCTCGAAGGAGATGCGCCAGCTCTTCAGAGAGATCCCCGAAGCCTGCGACAACACCTTGCAGATCGCCGAGAAGGTGGACTTCGAGATGGTGCTCGACTCCACCAGCTCGGAGCGCTACCCGGAATACGATTCGCCCGACCCCTCGCTCTCCCGCGAGCAGTACTTCCGCCAGCTCTGCGAGGAAGGCCTCGTCAAACGCTACGGGGAGGAGCGCGCGAAGAACGACACCGAGCTGCGCCAACGCCTCGAGTATGAGCTCGGCATCATGGAGAAGATGGGCTTCGTCTCCTACTTCCTCATCACCTGGGACTTCATCAAGTGGGCGCGGGACAACGACATCCCGGTCGGGCCGGGGAGGGGGTCGGCCGCCGGCTCGCTGGTCGCCTACTGCACCTGGATCACCGACCTCGACCCCATCCGCTTCGGGTTGATCTTCGAGCGCTTCCTCAACCCGGAGCGCGTCAGCCCGCCGGACGTCGACGTCGACTTCTGCCAGACGCGCCGCCCGGAGGTGATCGAATACGTGCGCCAGAAATACGGCAACCGGAAGGTGTCGCACATCATCACCTTCGGCACCCTCGGCGCCAAGAGCGTCGTCCGCGACGTCGGTCGCGTCATGGGCTGGAGCTACGGCGACTCCGACAGGCTGGCGAAGATGATCCCCAACGAGCTGGGCATCACCCTCGCCGACGCGCGCAAGAAGAACCCCGAACTCAGGGAGGCCATCGACACCCAGCCCGCCACGCGCCAGCTGTGGGAGACCGCGGTGACGCTGGAGGGGCTCACCCGCGGCGTCGGCATCCACGCCGCCGGCGTCGTCATCGGCGACTGCGACCTCGACGAGCACGTGCCGCTCACGCTCGGCAACGAGGGCGAGGTGGTGACCCAGTACGCGATGAAGCCGCTGACCGACCTCGGGATGCTGAAGATGGACTTCCTCGGACTGAAGACCCTGACGGTCATCCAGGACGCGGTCGACCTCATCCGCGCGCACGTGCCCGATTTTGATATCTCGGAGATCTCGCTGGAGGACAAGGCCGCCTACGCCCTGCTCAACGCCGGCGAGACCTGCGGCGTGTTCCAGCTGGAATCCGGCGGCATGGTCGCGCTCTGCAAGCAGTTCGGCGTCGACCGCATCGAGGACATCATCGCCCTCATCGCCCTCTACCGGCCGGGGCCGATGGACCTCATCCCCGACTTCATCGACCGCAAGAAGGGCAAGAAGAAGGTCGAGTACCTCCACCCTCTGTTGGAGGAGGTGTCCGAGGAGACCAAGGGCATCCTCATCTACCAGGAGCAGGTGCAGAAGGCCGCCAACCTGCTGGCCGGCTACAGCCTCGGCGACGCCGACCTGCTGCGCCGCGCGATGGGCAAGAAGGACCCCGCCGAGATGGCCAAGCAGCGCGCCATCTTCGTCGAGGGCTGCAAGCGCGTGAACAGCATCCCGGAGAAGAAGGCCAACAGCATCTTCGACTTGCTGGAGAAGTTCGCCGGCTACGGTTTCAACAAGTCGCACTCCGCCGCCTACGGCCTCATCAGCTACCAGACCGCCTACCTCAAGGCCAACTACCCGGTCGAGTTCATGTCGGCGCTGCTGTCCAACGAGATCAACAACACCGACAAGATCGCGGTCTTCGTCGAGGAGTGTAAGCGGATGGGCATCAAGGTGTTGCCCCCGGACGTCAACAAGTCGCTGCTAAAGTTCGCGCCGGACCGCTTCGTCGACGAGGGCGTCAAGGCCATCCGCTTCGGGCTCGCCGCCATCAAGAACGTCGGCGCTGGCGCCATGAAGCTCGCCGTCGCCGAACGCGACCGGGGAGGGGACTTCGCCTCGGCCGACGACTTCGCGCGCCGCTTGGACTCGAAAGCGGTGAACAAGAAGATCCTCGAGTCGCTCACCCGCGCCGGCGCCTTCGACTTCACCGGCGAGGAGCGAGCCGCCCTGTTCGCCCGCCTCGAGACCGTGATCGCCTCGGCTTCGAGCGCCCAGAAGGACCGCGCCTCGGGGCAGACCTCCCTGTTCGGCGAAGATGCCGACTTCGGCGCCCCGCCCGCCCCGGACCCCGCGCTCGGCGAGGGCGCCGACTTCGAACCGTGGACCCAGGAGGAGATCCTCGCCGCCGAGCGCGACCTGCTAGGCTTCTACGTCACCGGCCACCCGCTCGACCCCTACCGCGCGGCCATCGACCAGCCGAAATTCAAACGCGTCGCCGACCTGCAGGACCTCAAGGACGGCCGCCGCTACGACTTCGCCGGCCGCCTCGCCTCGGTCGAGAAGCGCTTCGCCAAGCGCAGCGGCAAGCCCTTCGCCATCCTCACCTTCGAGGACTTCACCGGCCAGACGGAGGTCATGGCCTGGAACGAGCTGTACGAGAAATCCGGTGACCTGCTCGTGACGGGGGCGGTCGTCGCGCTCAACGCCAAGGTCGAGACCGACTCGCGCTCCGACCTGAAGCGCCTCACCGGCGAGCGCCTCAAGGCGGTCGCCCGCCCCAGCGAGGAGCAGAACGAAGCCCATCTCGCCGCGATGGCGGAGCGGCGGCCAGGGCCGGCGACCGCCGCGGAGAACGACGGCGCCGACCCGGAGCCCGCGCCGCTGGTCCTGCAGATCGACCCCGCCCGGCACGGCAGCGACGACCTGCGGGCGATCCGCGGCATCCTCGTGCAACACGCTGGTGGCCGGACCCGCGTCCACCTCCGCATCGGCGCCACCGAGCTCGCCGCCGGCCGGCGCTTCCGCGTGCACGACGGGCCCGGCCTCCGCGAAGAGCTGTCCGGCTGGCTGGCGCGGATCGATCACCAAACCCGGGGCTGAGGCCCCCACCGAATTCCGCCTCGACCGGGGCGGGCATCGCGGGGAGCGTTGGCGGAGCACCATGAACACCCGAATTTTCGCCGCCGCCCTCGCCCTCGCCGCCGCATCCGCGCCGCCTCCTGCCGCGGGCGACCCGGCGGCGCAGGAGGCTGCCGCGCAGTGGCGGGCCGAGCGCCGGGTCATCGACCTGCACCTGCACGTCGGCGCCGCCGATGCGAACGTCGGCCGGGCCTTGGGCATCATGGACCGCGCCGGCATCGGGATCGGCGTCAACCTCAGCGGCGACACGGCGTTGCCGAAGCTCGGCACCGTCTCGAGGCTCGCGCAGAACATCGACCGCGCCGACCGCCTCGCGCCGCGGCGATTCGTCCACTATTTCAACCTCGACTACTCGCGCTGGGACGAGCCCGACTTCGCGGCGCACGCCGTCCGGCAGGTCGAGGCGGCGCACCGCCAGGGGGCGGCGGGTCTCAAAGAGTACAAGCGCCTCGGCCTCTACCTCAAAGACAAGTCCGGCCAGCTGATCGAGATCGACGACCCCAAGCTCGACCCGGTGTGGGAGCGCTGCGGCGAACTGGGGCTGCCCGTGTCCATCCACGTCGCCGACCCCAAGGCGTTCTGGCTCCCCTACGACGCGACCAACGAGCGCTGGGCGGAGCTCAAAGACCACCCGTCGTGGTGGTTCGGCGACCCTGGGAAATACCCCGCGCGGGAGGAGCTGCTGGCGGCGCGCAACCGCGTCATCGAGCGCCACCCCGGGACGACCTTCGTCTGCGTCCACTTCGGCAACAACCCCGAGGATATCGACTGGGTCGACCGGGCGCTCGACGCGCTGCCGAACATGATGGTCGACATCGCCGCACGCGTCCCGGAGCTCGGCCGCCACGACCCCGCGGCGGTGCGCGAGCTCTTCATCAAACACCAGGACCGCATCCTCTTCGCCACCGACTTCATGGTCTACAACAAGCTGATCCTCGGCTCTGGGGGCGACGGCCCGCCGCCGGGCGACGGCGACGCGCTGGCGTTCTACGACACCCATTGGCGGTGGTTCGAGACGGCCGACCGCGGCTTCGCCCACATGACGCCGATCCAGGGCGACTGGGCGATCGATGCCATCGACCTCCCCGTGCCGGTGCTGCGGAAGATCTACTTCGACAACGCCCGCAAGCTGCTGGTGCGGACGCTGCCGCCGCCCACCCTCAAGGCCAAGCGCATCGAGGCCGACTTCGACCTCGACGGCAAACTGGCCCACCCCGCTTGGGAGGGCGCCGCCTTCGCCAGGATCGACTACGCGATCCGGGACGGCTCCGCACGTCCTGAGCTCTCGACCGCCGCGCGCGTGCTCTGGTCGGACCGCCACCTCTACATCGGCTACTCGGCACCCTTCGAGACCTTGACCACCTTCGAGCCGGCCTCCGAAACGGAGCGCCTCGGCCTCTGGGAGCGGGATGTGGTCGAGGCCTTCATCGGTACCGACGCCACCGACATCCGCAGCTACACCGAGTTCGAGGTCGCCCCGACCGGCGAGAAGCTCGACCTCGCGCTGCAGCTCCCGGAGCGCGACTTCGCGTGGAGCAGCGGCTTCACGGCGGCGACGCACATCGACGAGGGGCGCAAGCGCTGGACGACCGAGATGCGCATCCCGCTCGCGGCGCTCGCCGACACCGCGCCGGTTTCCGGCCAGACGGTCTGGCGCCTGAACCTCTACCGCAGCTCCAAAGCCGACGGCGCCTTCCTCGGTTGGGCGCCGACCGCTACTGCCACCGCCCACACCCCGGAACGCTTCGGCTTCCTCGAGTTTTGACCGCCGCCCGGGCTGAGCCCTGCACGTCCCGCGGCCGCCAGGCCGGGCGCGGGTGGCGAACCCTTCCTTTCTCCGAGCGCCGGGTCGGGGTTACCTTGGGCTGATTCCTTCTTCGCCGTGACCCACCTCTTCCGACGCATCTCGCCCGCGCTGCTCGCCGCCGCCGCGTTCGGCGCCCCCGCCCGCGCTGCGGACGGCGCCGGGGTCGGCGCGTTTCTCGAACAGCACTGCGTCCAATGCCATGGCCCGGACAAGCAGAAGGGCGACCTGCGGCTCGACACCTTGGGCTCCGATTTCGCCGACCGCGAGACCGCGGCCACCTGGATCGAGGTGCGCGACCAGATGAACCTCGGCGAGATGCCGCCGGACGACGAGCCGCGCCCGGACGCGGCGCAGGCCGAGTCGGTCTCGGTCTGGATCGCGGCGAAGCTGCGCGAGGCCGAACGCGCCGCGCGCGCGACCGGCGGCCGCGTGCCGCTGCGGCGCATGAACCGCCGCGAGTACACCCACACGGTCGCCGACCTGTTGCAGATGAAGTTCCCCACCGGCGAGAGCCCGCTCGACGTGCTGCCGCCGGACGGCACCGCCGAGGGTTTCGACAAAGTCGGCGCCGCGCTGCTGCTCGACCCCTCGCTGATGGGCCAGTATTACGAGGTCGCCCGCGGCATCGCGGCGCGGGCGATCGTCGACGGCCCGCCCGAGTTCCCCACCGAGACCCTGCGCATGGAGTTCGAGGAGATCGCGGAGAACCGCGCCATCCGCTACCTCGTCACCCGCCTCGGCATGCAGCCGCTCGAGGGCGGCCTGCGGCTGGTGGAAGGCGGCACGCGCTCCTTCGGCCGCCTGAAGTACCCGGGCACCCAACGCACCATCGCCGCCAACGGCTTCTACCGCTTCACCGTCCGCGCCGGCGCCCACCGCGGCGAGGGCGGCGGCGTGCCGCGCATGCGCGTCACCCAAGACCACCCCGACGAGGACCAGGAGCTGATCATGGAGGTCGACGTGCGCGCCCCCTTCGACGCCCCGCAGGACTACACCGTCATCATCCCGCGCGACACCCTCGGCGGCGAGGTCCACGTGCAGCTCGTCAACGCCACCTCGCTGAACATGAGCCAGCGCCCCGGCGAATCCTTCATGCGCCGCAACACCGAGCTCGGCGAGGCCGGCGACTTCGCCGGCACGATCCGCCTCGACGGGCGCAAGATCGCCGAAGGCTGGGGCGGCGAGCGCTCCACCCCCGACCCCGACAAACTCGACATCGACCGCTACCACCAGCTGTTCCTCGACTCCATCGAGATCGAGGGCCCGCTCTACGACGCCTGGCCGCCGAAGAGCCACACCACCCTGCTGTTCCGGGGCGAGGGCGCCGCCGGCGACCCCGGCTACGCGCGCGAGATCTTCGCCCGCTTCCTGCCGCGCGCCTGGCGGCGGCCGATCGGACCCGGCGAGGTGGAGCCGATCTTGGCCGTGGTGCAGACCGAACTCGACAGCGGCCAGAGCTTCCACGACGCCGTCCGCGTCGGGCTCGCCGCGGCGCTCACCTCGCCGAAGTTCCTCTACCTGGTCGAGCCCTCGCCCGGCGCCGGACCGCGGCCGCTCGATGGTTACGAACTCGCCTCGCGGCTGTCCTACTTCCTGTGGAACTCGATGCCCGACGCGGCGCTGTCCGAGCTGGCGGCCGGTGGCGGGCTTGCCGAGCCGGCGGCGGTCCGCGCCCAGGTCCGGCGCATGCTCGCCGACCCGAAGGCCGCGCGCTTCGTCGAGAGCTTCGGCGCGCAGTGGCTGCGCACCGACACCTTCCTCGCCTTCGAGCCCGGAGAGCGCACCTACCGCGACTACGACGAGGCGCTCGGCGCGGCGGCGGTGCGCGAGCCGCTGGAGTTCCTCCGCCACCTGCTCGACGAGAAGCGCAGCGCGCTCGAGTTCCTCGACTCCGACTTCGCCATGGTGAACGCGCGCCTCGCCCGCCACTACGGCATCGACGGCGTCAGCGGCGACGCCTTCCGCCCGGCCGAACTGCCGCCCGGCTCGCCGCGCGGGGGGCTGTTGGGGATGATGGGCGTCCACCTCGCCGGCAGCGACGGCGTCCGCACCAAGCCGGTGTCGCGCGCGGTCTACGTGCGCGAGGTGCTGTTCAACGACCCGCCCGACCCGCCGCCGCCGAACGCCGGCGAGGTCGAACCGAACATCCGCGGCGAGCGGCTGACCGTGCGCGAACGCCTGCTGCAGCACCTGGAGATCGAGTCCTGCGCCTCCTGCCACCGCTCGCTCGACCCCTACGGCCTCGCCTTGGAGAACTTCAACGTCATCGGCGCCTGGCGCGACCGCCAGGACGGCGAGGAGTTCCGCGGCGAGCGCACCCCGCCGATCGACGCCAGCGGCCGGCTGCCCAACGGCGAACCCTTCGCCGACTTCGCCGAGTTCCGCGCCCTGCTCGCCGCCCAGGGCGACCGCTTCCGCCGCGCCCTCGCCGAAAAGCTCTTCGTCTACGCCCTCGGGCGCCCGCTCGAGCCGGGCGACGACTCCGCCCTCAACGACGCCGTCGCCGCCGTGCGCGCCGGCGGCGACACCTTCCACGCGCTGATCGAGAGCATCGCCACCAGCCGTCAGTTCCTCACCAAATAACGCCCTTCCGCAACCGATGAACACCCGTACCCGCACCCCGCTCGACCGCCGCACCTTCCTGCGCTCGGCGGGCTCCTGCCTGGCGCTGCCCCTCCTCGAGGCGATGCTCCCCAACGGCGCGCGCGCCGCCTCGTCGCCGCAGACCGTCCCGCGCATGGGCACCTTCTACTTCGGCACCGGAATGAACATGCGCGAGTTCTTCCCCGAGGGCACCGGCCGCGACGCCGAACTCTCGCGCATCCTCGCGCCGCTGGAGAAACACCGCGGGCACTTCACCGCCCTGTCCGGCACCTGGCTGGAGAAAGGCGGCGGCCACGGCGGCGCCTACCCCTTCGCGACCTCCGTCGAGATCGGCGCCAAACAGACGGTCTCGCCCGACCAGCTCGCCGCCGAACTCCACGGCCGGCACACCCGCTTCCCCTCGCTGCAGCTCTCCGTCAAACGCGGCACCGGTTTCGGCAGCCAGGCGCTCGCCACCATCTCGTGGAACCGCCAGGGCGTGCCGCTGGCCGCCGAGAACGACCCGAAGGCCCTCTTCGACCGCCTGTTCCGGCCGACCGACGCCGCCCAGAAGGCCGAGCAGGGCCACGAGTTCCGCCAGCGCGGCAGCGTGCTCGACGCCGTCCTCGGCGACGCCAAACAGCTGGCGGGGAAACTCGGCCAGGCCGACCGCGAGCAGCTCGACCAATACTTCAGCTCGGTGCGCGAGGTCGAGAGAGGCCTCGAGCGCGAGATCGACTGGGCGGACCGCGAGAAGCCCGAGCCGGACCTGCACGGCTACGGGAACTACGAGAGGGCCATCAGCCCCGAGGGCAACGGCAAGTTCATCTACGACGACTACGCGAAGCTCATGTACGATCTCATCGCGCTCGCCTTCCAGACCGATTCCACCCGCGTCGTGTCCTACGTCGTGCGCACCGAACTCGCCGGCGGCGTCTACCCGGAGTTCGGCGTGTCGAAAGGCTACCACGAGCTCAGCCACCACGGCAACGACCCGAAGAACCTCGAGGACCTGGCCAAAGTCGACACCATCTACATGCGCCACTGGGACCACTTCCTCACCCGCCTCGCCTCGATCAAAGAGGGCGACGGTTCGCTCCTCGACCACACCATGCTCGGATTCTCCAGCGGCATGGGCATCGGCCACAGCAAGACCCGGCTGCCCACCGTGCTCTCGGGCGGCAGCGGCCTCGGGATCAAGCACTCGACCCACGCCCAGCTGGCCGAGAACACACCGCTCTCCTCGCTCTGGCAGACCATGGTCGAAAAGATGGGCGTCGAGGTCGGCGACCGCTTCCAAGACAGCACCGGCCCGATCGCCGAAGTGCTGGCATAGCCCCATGCGTCCCTCCATCACCGCCCTCTCACGGATCGCGGCCGCCGCCGCCGCAACCGGGGCCACGACCGCGGCCGCCGCGACGCCGGAGATCGAGTTCGTCGCGATCGCGCCCGGCGAGTACCAGCGCGGCGCGCCCGAGGGCGACGACGACCACGCCTTCGAGCTCGCCCACCCCTTCAGCCAGAAACAGATCACCAGCCACGAGCGGCCGCGGCACGGGGTCGCGATCACGCAGGGCTTCGCCTTGTCGAAGACCGAGATCACCGTCGGCCAGTTCCGGGCCTTCGCCGACGCCACCGGCTACCGCACGGACGCTGAGAAGGCGGGCGGGGCGCTCGGCTTTTTCCCGGACGAGAAAGAACACGTCGACCGCTTCCACACCGACCCCGCGATCACCTGGAGGTCGCCGGGCTTCGAACAGGGCGAACACCACCCCGTGGTCGCCGTCAGCTGGCGTGACGCGCAGGCCTTCTGCGCCTGGCTCGGGGAACAGGACGGCCGCACCTACCGCCTGCCCACCGAGGCCGAATGGGAGTACGCCTGCCGCGCCGGCACCGACGACTGGTACTCGTGGGGGCGCGACCCGGACGCCGCCTACGCCCACGCCAACGTCGCCGACGGCGCGCTCGAGTCCGCCCACCCGGACACCACCCGCTACCAGCGCGCGGTCAAACTCGGCCCCGACGAAGGCGACGGCGCCGTCTTCACCGCCCCCGCCGCCAGCTACGAACCCAACCGGTGGGGGCTGTACGACATGCACGGCAACGTCTGGGAATGGTGTGCCGACCGCTGGCGCGCCGACGTCTACAAGTCGCTCTACGGCGGCAGGTCGCACTGGGAGGTGAAGGACCTCGTGGTCGCCGACCCCGTCTTCGATGAGGAGACCAGCCAACACGCGTACGGCGACTGGCGGGTGCTGCGCGGCGGCGCCTGGACCTGCGCACCCGCCGCGGTGCGCAGCAGCATCCGCACCTTCGCCGAAGCGGGCGAGGCCTCCGTCTACACCGGTTTCCGCATCGTCCGCACCCGCCGGTAACGCGCCGTCGAACCGAGCCAGGCGCCACCCCGGCCCTCCTGCTGGCATCGAAGTTGCTTCCCTCTCCGCGCGACACCCGAAACTTCAACCATCACCCTCGCATGAACACTTCCTCTCTGACGCAAATTCTGCTGGCCGCCGCGGCCGGCGCCAGCATCTGGTCCCTCGGCGGCGCCGCCATGGCGGAGATGACCCCGACCCAGAAAACGGACTTCGACCACGCCAACTCCTTCGGCGGCAGCGGCAGCGGCAACGTCACGCCGGACCCTCGCCTGTCGGCGACCTTCGACCCCTTCGACCCCGGACTCGGCACCCTCGTCTCGTTCACGCTCGGCTGGGAGTTGGGCGGCGAATACCGCGGGATGGCCACCGCCGACCTCGCGGGCGACGCCCGGGTCACGATGGGTGGCACTTTGAAGATCAACGAACTGGCCTTCGACGGCACGGGCACGAGCGCCAACGTCGCCGTCGGCCCGGCGGAATCGTTCGACGAGAGCTACATGCTTCCGACCTACCGCCGGGAGCTCCTCGCCGCCGAGGCCGGGGTCACCTACAACCCGGCGTTGCTGGCGGTGGTCACCGGCGACGAAGACTACACCGCGACCTTCGACAACGGCTCGCCGAACACCGGCCTGGTTTCGGTCAGCTACAACAACCTCGCGTCGCTCGACGCCACCCTCGTGGGTTCGGCGACCATGACCTACACCTACGAGCCCGCCGGACAGCCCGGCGAGTTGAGGGCGGTCGCCTTCACCTTCGACCTGGAGACCCGCACCTCCACCGTCCGCTGGATCTCCGACCCGGCGAAGCGCTACGCCGTCGATGCCACCGCCGACCTCGTGAGCTGGACGGAGATCGCGGCCGACATCGGCGCCACCGGCGAGGAGACCGAGTTCGTCGAGAACGACATCCCGGCCGCCGCGACGCGCCGCCTCTACCGCGTCCGCGAACTCGACTAAGGCGAATTCAAACACGCCCCGGGGAGTTCCCAGCCCGGATCGATCAGCAAGCTCCGGGCTGCGGCTTGCCCTCGTTGACGTCGGGGGCCTTGGCGGCGGGATCGGCTCGGGGAGGGTGTGCGGGCAGCGGCGAACGCACCCGTGCGGGGCGATTCTTCGCCGATCGTCCGTAATATTCGCCGCCGCGGCGCTTATCCCCCGGAGATGAACCCGCTCCGTGCCTCCTCCGCCTGCTCGCTCGCCCGCACGATCGCGGCCCTGGTCGCGGTGGTGGGGGCGGCTGCCGCCGCGCCCAGCCCATCCGTCCAAGGCCTCCAGACCGGCGCTTGGAACGTCATCAGCGACAACGATTTAAACCCGAATCAGGCGGTCGTGGACTTCGGCGATGTCGCCGTCGGGGCGTCCTCCGACCGCAACTACCGCTTCCGCAACATCGGCGACGGTTTCTTCAACTGGACGGGCTTCAGCAGCAGCGATCCCCAGTTCACCCTGCGCAGCTCGAGCGGCGGCGCCCAGGGTTTGCCCGTGCCGATCGTCGGCGGCGACCACCGCGACTTCCGCATCCGCTTCACGCCCGCGACGCCGGGCACCGTGACCTCGACCATCACGCTCCACACCAACCTCGGCAGCATCAACGCCGAGTACACCTTCGCGGTGACCGCCGTCGGGCGCGCTCCAGACGCCCAGCTGGCCGGCCGGCAAGGGGCGAGCGGCGCCTACCTGACCATCGTCAGCGGCGATACCAGCCCGCGCTTTCAGGACGGCACCGACTTCAACTTCATCCCGGTCGGGAGCTCCGCGGTCCGCGACTTCCGGCTGACCAACACCGGCAACGAGACGCTCGACCCCGGCAGCGCCTTCTTCGTCGGCGGCGACAGCGGGGATTTCTCGGTCAACGGGCTCGGCTTGAGCAACCTCGGCGCCGGCAACTCGCGCGACTTCACCATCACCTTCACCCCGTCGAGCACGGGGATCAAAACGACGACCCTCCACTTCGTCAGCGACGACCCCGACGAGAACCCCTACACCTTCGCCCTGCGCGGCGAGGGCGTCGCGTTCCCCAACATCCAGGTCTGGGGTCGCGAGGCGGGGGTCTGGAACAAGATCGAGGACGGCGACCTCGTCCCCGACCAGGCGGTGGTCCGTTTCGCCGACACCCTGCTCGGCAAATCCGCGACCCGCCTGTTCCGCATCGAGAACACCGGCAACGCGGCGCTGGACGTGTCGTCGGTATCGAGCGGCGACGCCGCGTTCACGATCCCGGGGCCGCCGACCCTGGTGCCGGCGGGCGAGTCGCGCGACTTCGCCATCGCTTTCGCGCCTGCGGTGCCGGGTGCCGCCGCGGCGACCATCACCGTGCGCAGCGACGCGCCCGGGGACGCCGACCCCTACACCTTCGCGCTGACCGGCACCGGGATCGCCCCCGACGCACGCATCTCCGGCCGCCCGGGCAGCACCGGCAGCTTCGACAACATCGTCGATGGAGAGACCACGCCGCGCACCGTCGAGGGCACGCTGTTCCCCATGACGCCGGTCGGCAACTTCACCGAGCGCTACTTCAAGCTGAGCAACGACGGCAATGCCGCGCTCGACCCGGGCAGCGCCTTCATGAGCGGGCCGGACGCCGCCGACTTCAGCGTGCGCGGCCTGTCCCTGGCGGCCCTCGCGGCCGGCGGCAGCCGCGAGTTCGAAATCCGCCTCGCGCCGGGCTCGCCCGGGACCAAGACCGCGACCTTCAACCTGGTGAGCGACGACCCGGACGAGAACCCCTACACCTTCGTCGTCCAGGGCGAGGCGGTCGCGTTCCCGAACATCAACGTGCGCGGGCTGACCGGCGCCGGGTTGCCCTTCGACATCGCCGACGGCGACCACACCCCGGACCAGGACGTCACCGACTTCGGCGACGTCGATCTCGGCGGCTCCGGCACGCGCCTGTTCCGCATCGAGAACACCGGCAACGCGGTGTTGAACATCACCTCGATCACCAGCGACGACCCCGAGTTCACCATCCCCGGGCCGCCGACCCTGGTCGGCGCCGGGGCGCAGGTCGATTTCGCCATCGTCTACACGCCGGCGCAGCTCGGCGCCGACACCGGGATCATCACCATCGAGAGCGACATGCCGGGCGACGGGGCGAGCTACACCTTCGCGCTGACCGGGGTGGGGACGGGCCCGGAGATGGCGGTCGATTGGCGGCACCGGCGGGGCGACTGGATCGGCATCCTCGACGGCTCCGCGCGACCGGACCCCCGCATCGGCACCGACTTCGGCCCCGTCAACATCAGCGCCGGGGCGGTGGAACACACCTTCCGGGTGCGCAACACCGGCAACGCGGCTCTGAACATCAACGGCCGCGAGTTCACCGGCGCGGGCGCCGGCCACTTCTCGGTCTCCGGCCTGCTGGCGGGCAACCCGTTCGCGACCATCAAACCCGGCGCCGAACGCCAGTTCACCATCGCCTTCGACCCTTCGGGCGAAGGCTCGAAGCGGGCGACCTTCGCGATGGCGACCAACGACCCCGACGAGGACCCCTTCGATTTCGCCGTCGCGGGCACCGGGATCGCGCGGCCCGAGATCCGCGTGTTCGGGCCGCGTCCCGGCGCGCTCCCGATCCCCCCACGGCGGGAGATCTTCGACGGCGACGGCGTCGCCGGCAGCGACGACGGCACGCTGTTCCCGGCGCTGTCGATCGCCGGCGACTCGATCAGCCGCACCTTCCGCATCGAGAACCCGGGGGACGGCGTTTTGGAGATCAGCTCGGTTTCCGTCGACCTGCCCGGCGAGTACGGGATCATCGGCGCGCCGAGCTCGGTCGCGCCGGGCGGCCACGGGGAGTTCGACATCGTGTTCGACCCGGCCACCGGAGGCCAGCACGACGCGGTGGTGACCATCGCCAGCAACGCCTGGATGCCCGGCGGCCTCACCTTCCACCAGCAGTTCACCTTCGCCGTCGCGGGCTACGGCTGGGACAACGTGAGCGCCGCCATGCGGGTGACCGGTCAGGGGATCAACGCCCGGCTGGAAGACAGCTTCGAGTTCCTGCTCGCCCTCGACCTCGGCTACGGCATCGCCTTCGACAGCGGGGTCCTCTTCGACTTCGACTACACCGTCAACCTCAACCCGCGCTGGGAACCCGTCGCCGACAACGACCCGGACACCCGGCCCGGCAACGGCACCGATTTCGGCAGCCCCAACATCGAATACATCGACCCCATCGCGTTCAGCAACGTGAAGTCCATCGGCTTGTTCCGGATCGAGAACCTGGGGGCGACGCCGCTCGAGGTGTCGGAGGTGTCGGTCGACAGCGATCACTACTTCGTGCGGCTCGACCGCGGCTGGTTCGGCGAGGAGCTGCCGGCGCCGCTCGTGGTCGGCCCGGGCGAGAGCGAGGTCCTGCGGGTCATCTTCAACCCCGAACTCTATGGCCGGCACGACGCCGTCATCACCCTGACCACGAACGCGCCTGACCACCCAATCTACCGCATCCGCGTCACCGGCTTCGGGGACTCGGACGACGGGCCCGAGATCGAGGTGCCGCAGTTCAGCCGGCGCGATTGGCCCATCGATCTGCGGTTCCATACCGACGCCGGCGTCCCCGAGACGCAGCAGGTCGAGATCATCAACCGCGGCAACGAGATCCTCACCCTCGACATCGTCCCCGCGGTCGACCCCGAACACTTCACCGTCAGCGCGCTGCCCGACTTCGTCCTGCCGGGCCAGAGCGAGACCTTCGACGTCACCTTCACCAGCGACGCCATCGACGCCTACCTGGGGGCCATCCACATCGGCCACAACGACCCGGACGGCGACCCCGATCCGATGGTGCTGGAGATCGAGGCGCGCGTGCGCGACCCCAGCCCCTCGGTCAACGTCTACGGGCCAGGGCTCGTCGCCATCGAGAACGGGAGCGCCGTGCCCTCGGCCGGCAACGGCACCGACTTCGGCACGGCCGATGCTTCGGGGGGCGGGATCACGCGCACCTTCTTCATCGAGAACACGGACTTCCGGACCCTGGCGTTCAACAGCTTCTCGACCGGCAGCGCCAGCTTCCGGATCGAGTCGGCCCCGGCCGAGGTCGCGCCCGGCGAGACCGAGCAGCTGGTGTTGACCTTCCTGCCCACCGGCGCCGGCGAGGAGGTCAGCACGCTGCAGATCGACCACCGCTTCGTGGGTTCCAGCGGCTCCGGGGCCTTCTACGACTTCGCCATCGGCGGCACCTCGACGGCGGTGGTCTCCGCGCCGCCGGAGTTCATCCACTTCTCGCGCACCGGCGCCTCGGTCACCGCAGTGTTCACCAACTCGCCGACCGAGACCTACGCGTTCGATTACTCCTTCGACGGCGCCGCTTGGTTCACCTACGAGGCGGGGATCCAGGGGCTCGGCATCCCGATCGCCCGCACCTTCCCGGCCGGCTACCAGCGCGTGCTCCTGCGGGTGCGGCAAGAGTGACCCCGCCGGCGCCACCCCCCGCCGGCCCCTCCGATTTGCGTTGGCGGGGGGATGAGGCAGGGTGTCGCCCATGAAGACCCGCCTCCTTTCCGCTTCCCTCGCCGCGTTCGCCAGCCTCGCCGCCAGCCTGGCCGCCAGTCACGCCGGCATCGTCGAGAAGGCGGTGGAATACGAGTCGGCGGGCGAGGTCTGCGAGGGCTGGCAGGCGTTCGACGACGCGGTCGAGGGCGAGCGCCCCGGGGTGTTGATCTGCCACCAGTGGACGGGGCTCACCGACTATGAGAAACGCCGCGCGCGGATGCTCGCCGAGATGGGCTACAGCGTCTTCGCGCTCGACATCTACGGCAAGGGCGTGCGCCCGCAGCCGCCGGAATCGGGCAAGATGGCGGGCAAGTTCAAAGGCGACCGCGCCCTCTACCGGACGCGCCTCAACGACGGGCTCGCGGTGCTGAAAGGGTTCGCGCAGACGGACCCCGAGCGGCTGGCGGCGATCGGCTACTGCTTCGGCGGCACCGGCGTCTTGGAACTGGCGCGCAGCGGCGCCGACATCGACGGCGTCGTCAGCTTCCACGGCGGCCTCTCGACCCCGACCCCCGAAGACGCTGCGGCGATCCGCTGCGAGGTCGTCGTCCTGCACGGCGCGGTCGACCCCTACGTGCCCGCCGACGAGGTCGCCGCCTTCCACCGCGAGATGCTGGGCGCCAACGTCGCCTACACCTTCACCGCCTACCCGGACGCCGTGCACGCCTTCACCCAGGACTTCGCCGGCGACGACCCCTCCAAAGGCGCCGCCTACAACGCCGAGGCGGACCGGCGGTCGTGGGAGGCGATGCGCGCCTTCTTCGCCCGCGTGTTGCGCTGAGGCGGCCGCGGCGGAGGCCGCTTGACGGCGCGCGCGCCCGCCGCCAACATCCCCGCCCCATGGCCAGACTCAACGACCACTACCTGAAGCTCAAAGCCGGCTACCTCTTCCCCGAGATCGGCCGCCGCGTGAAGGCCTTCTCCGACGCCAACCCCGAGGCCGCCAAGAACATCATCCGCTGCGGCATCGGCGACGTCACCGAACCCCTCCCCGCCGCCGCCCGCGAGGCGATCAAAGCGGCCGTCGACGAGCTCGGCCAGCGCGACACCTTCCGCGGCTACGGGCCCGAACAGGGCTACGATTTCCTCCGCGCCGCCATCGCCGAAGGCGACTACCGCTCGCGCGGGGTGGAGGTCGCCGACGACGAGATCTTCGTCTCCGACGGTTCGAAGTGCGACACCGGCAACATCCTCGACATCTTCGGCCCGGGGAACAAGATCGCCATCACCGACCCGGTCTACCCGGTCTACGTCGACACCAACGTCATGATCGGCAACACCGGCGACGCCGACGCCAGCGGGGCGTACGCGGGGATCCACTACATGCCCTGCACCGCCGAGAACGGCTTCGTCCCGGCGATCCCGGAGGAGAAGGTCGACCTCATCTACCTCTGCTACCCGAACAACCCCACCGGCGCCACGGCCTCCAGGGAGGCGCTGGCGGCGTGGGTCGAATACGCCGGGGCCAACGGCGCGATCATCCTCTACGACGCCGCCTACCAGGCCTTCGTGCAGGACGAGGGAGTGCCGCGCTCGATCTACGAGATCCCCGGCGCCCGCGGGTGCGCGATCGAGTTTCGCTCGTTCTCGAAGAACGGCGGCTTCACGGGCGTGCGCTGCGCGTTCACCGTCGTGCCCAAGGAATTGCTAGCGGAGACGGCGTCCGGTGAGAAGAAGCCGCTGCACCCGCTGTGGGCGCGCCGCCAGAGCACCAAGTTCAACAGCGTCAGCTACCCCGTCCAGCGCGGCGCTGAAGCGCTCTACTCCGAAGAGGGCAAGGCGCAGATCGCCGCGCTCATCGACCACTACATGGGCAACGCCAAGCTCCTGCGAGCGGCCTGCGCCGAACTCGGGCTGGACGTCTACGGCGGCGAGAACGCGCCCTACGTCTGGGTCGCCTGCCCCCGGGGGATCGACAGCTGGGGCATGTTCGACAAGATGCTGACCGAGGCGAACGTCGTCATCACCCCCGGTGCCGGCTTCGGCGCGGCGGGCGAGGGCTTCTTCCGCATCTCCGCCTTCAACAGCCGCGAGAACGTCGAGGAGGTCTGCCGGCGGCTGAAGGCGGTCGTTTAGCCCGGATCGATCACCACATTCGCAGGCGAGGCGCTGCCATTCGTTGACGCTGAGTAGGCGGCGGCAGGGACAGGCGAAGCGGCTGGGTGAACACCCTGCCCGAGCCGGTCACCACGCCAACACCCTCAGCGTCAACGAGGGCGAGCCGCAGCCCGGAGCTTGGTGATCGATTCGGGTTAGCCCGGATCGGTCACCACCCCCGCCGGAGAGGCGCCGCCGCCCCGGCGGTCACGGCGCCGGCGCGTAGGCGTGCAGCACACACAGCGTGTTCAGCAGCCCGCCGAGCCCTCTGCCATCGGCACCCCAACCCGCCTCGTTCTGGCTGCTCAAACAGTGGGGCACCAGCCACCTCAGATAGCGTCCCTTGGCTTCGGCGTCGGCCGAGGCGAGGGCGGCTGAAGACCAGAGCAGGCCGTAGTGGTGGTAGGGGCCACGGGCGGCGCCCTCTCCGGGCAAGTGGCCGAGAACGAAGGCCGTCGCCCGCTCGACACTTCCGCGGTCGTCCGACGCCGGCTCCATCCCCCCGGCTCGCAGGCAATAGAGGCCCATCGCGGCGCGTTCGAGCGAACTTCGCTGTGGCCCCGCCACGGTGTAACGGAACCCGCCGTCGTCGTTCTGCGTCCGCTTCACGTAGCCGATGGCGTCGTCGAAAACCCCCTGCGGGATCTCGATTTTCGCCCGGCGGGCGGCGGCGAGCGCGCGCAGCGCCCACACGCTGCAGCTCAAGTCGCTGTCGCGGGACGTCTCGGTGTAGCGCCAGCCCCCCTGGTCGGCGGCGGCTTTGGGGACCGACTGCGCCGCCACGAGGACATCGACCGCACGGCCGAGCCGGCGGCGCGCCTCGCGGCGCTCCCCCCGCGGCAGGAGGTCGAGCGTCGAGGCGACGCCCCAGGTCGCGATGCAGTGGTGATACATCGAGCCCGGACGCGCGGCCTCCGGGCTGGGGTAGAAGACACCGGAATCCCGCTGGCAGTTCAGAACAAAGCCCAGCGCCCGCCGCATCGGCTCGCGGTAGGGAGAGTCCGGATCGGCGCCGCCGTGGGCGCGCATCGCGGTGGCGGCGAGGGCGGTGAGGGCGACCGCGTTCGCCCGGTCGGCGTCGCTGGCAGCGAAGCCCCCGTCATCGTCCTGATGGGCGAGCAGGGCCCCGAACGCGCGGCGCGCGGAGACCGCCACCTCCGCCCGCATCCCCCCGCCGAGCTCGGCGAGAAAAGCGTTCCCGGCCGCGGCAGCTCCGCTGTCCGGCGCACGATCGGTGCGGGCTTCGGCGGGGCGGATGCCGGAGACAAGAAGGGCGAACAGGGTCGCGAGCGCTGCGGCGCCGGTCGCCCGGCGGCCTCCGAGGGGCGCGTGCGGCACGCTGCGCGTCAGCAGGCGCAAGCGGGTCAGGATGTCCGGCGTGCGGGAGAAACCCACGGCACCCAGAGGCTGCGGCCGGGTTCCCGACCCCTTCAGGGCGAGCCGGGCGAGCGACGACCGGTAGCGCTCGCGGCCGACCTGGGCTGCGGCGACCCGGTCGCCGAGCTCCTCGACCACCGCCGCGTGCCGACGCCGGAGTGCCCACGCCAGCGGGTGGAACCAGAGCGAGGCATGGAACCCGAACATGAGCCCGATGCGGAGCAGGTCCCGGTTGGCGAGGTGCTGCAGCTCGTGGTGGAGCACCGAGGTGAGCGCTTCGCGGTCGCCCCCTCCGGCGAGGGATCCGGGCACCACGATCGCCTCGCCGCCCCCCACCCGGCAGCAGAACGGGCCGAAGGAATCGGGGGCGACGAACAGGAGCGGGCGACCGCCCGGAGCCGCCGCGCGCGCCGCCAGCACGGCATCGAGCACCGACTGCGCCCCGGCGCCCGCCTCGGGCAGCGCGCACACCTCCCGGCGCAGGCGCCGCTTCGCCAGCAGGCGGTAGAGCGAGAAAGCCGCCACGCCGGCCAGGTAGAGCGCGCTTGCTAGAAAGACGATGGAGACACCCCGCCCCCGCGGCTCGCGGGATTGGCCGCCGGCCCCGAACCCAGTCTCCGCCGCGAGCATCCCGCCGCCGTCCGCCGGCAGGGGATCCAGCTGCAGATCCAGGGGCGCGCCGTCGCCGGCGGCCGCGGGGGCGGCCGGCGCCCAGAATGGCACCGCAGGGCCGAAGCCCGGGAACAGGAGCGCGGGTGGCAGCAGGAGGACCGCGGCGGCGGTCCACTCGCAGATGAGCAATCGCCAGCGTGGATTCACCCGGGCGAGCGCACGCGTGGCGGCGAGCGCTGCCGCCAGCAGGAGCGTGGCCTTGCCGAGCAGCAGGAGGAGGGAGGTCAAGTCGTCGTTCATGGGTTCAATCGTCTCCCCGGGCGATGCGCTCGAGCTCGCGGAGCTGCTCCGGGTCCAGCTTCTCGTCCTTGATGAGCTGCGCGATCAGACCGAAGCGAGACCCGGCGGCAAATACCGAAGCCAGGCGCTCGGTGAGCCCTTTCCGCACCGCCCCCGCCGTCATCGCCGGCGAATAGAAGTAGGCCTTGCCGACCCGCTCGCGCGTCAAGTATCCGCGCTCCACCAATCCCCGCAGCACCGAACGGAGCGTCGCGTTCTCGATCGGCCTGCTGAAGGCGGCCTCGATCTCCGCCGGTTTCAACGGGGCGTCAGCCCACAGGATCCCCAAAGTCTCCAACTCCGTCGCGTTCAACTCTTGTTTCGGGTCACCACACATTACCTGTGAGTATTTCACAGTTGATGCGGGCGCGCAACACGAATTGTGAAAATTTCACACATCAGCCGGCGCCTCGTTGGCGGCGGCCCGCCTTGCGCGGATCTTCCCGGTCGCGATTGACCACTGCCGACCCGCCTCTATACTGCGCGCCTCGATCGAACCGAACCAGAACCCTTTTCCATCCAAGACCATGCTCAACGTCGGAGACACCGCCCCGGACTTCAAACTCACCACCCTCGGCGCCGATGGCCCGCAGCACATCTCGCTCGCCGAGCAGAGCGGTTCGACCGTCGTGCTCCTCTTCGTGCCGATGGCGTTCACCGGCGTCTGCACCCAGGAGCTCTGCAGCGTCACCAGCGAGCTCGCCGACTACGAGGGACTGGGCGCCAAAGTCATCGCCATCTCCGGCGATAACCCCTTCGCCCAGGCGGCCTGGGCGGAGAAGGAGGGGATCAAATTGACGCTCGCCAGCGACTACGAGCACGAGGTCGCGAAGGCGTACGGGATCGCCTACGACAGTTTCCTGCCCGCCAAGAACCTCGACATGGGCGGCGTGCCGAAGCGCTCGGCCTTCGTGGTCGATGCGAACGGGGTGATCCAGTACGCGGAGAGCAGCGACAACCCTGGCGACCTCCCCGATTTCGCCGCCATCAAAGCCAAGGTCGGCGAGCTCGCCGGCTGAGCGAACGTGGCATCGGCGTCCCGCCGATGGCCATGACGTCGGCATCGCTTTCCTGCCCACCGCTGGAGGGCGGAGCTCCGTCTCCGCCGTGACTGCCCCGTCGCACCCCCGTCGCGCGGATCGCGACAAGGGCAAACCAAACCCCGCTCAACGCGCGTAGAACACTTCGCGGATCTCCACCAGCGCCGTCTCCAGCGCCGCGAGGTCCGGTTCGTCCGGGAGGTCGCTCGCCGCGAACAGCACCGCGATCCGCGCCACCTTCTCCTCCGCGCGCGCGATGAGGTCCTCGTAGGCGAACTCGCCGGCGCGGATGCGCATCAGCTCCGCGGCGTCCGGCCGCCGCACGTGGGGCGCGCCCTCGGTGGCGATCTCCTCGGCCATCGCCAGCAGGCGGAAGGTGTGCATCATGTTCTTCGAGTCGTAGCCGCGACCGTGCCCGGCGTTCGTCGCGTAGCGGTCCTCGTTCCGCTCCGCCAGCCAAGTCTGATATTCGGCATACTCGCGGCAGTAGCGCCGGTAGGCATCGCGGTTGAAGCCCATCCAAGCCGCCGGGCGCTCGCCCTTGGCGACGCTGCTGAACTGCGGCTCGGTCGCCCCCTCGCCCCGGAACAGACCCCGATAGCCACGGGTCCCATCGCCGTCGTAGAATACCGCGAACAGGTCGCGCAGGTGGGGCACATCGACCAGCCCGCAACGGTCGGCATCCCAACCCCGCGCGGACAACCAATCCTCGAGCGGGACGGAGCCCTGACCCTCGAGGACATAACAAAACGATGCCGCCCCACGCCGCGGCCCCCCCATCGGCCTGACGATCTTCTTGTTCAGCCCGCGCGCCTTGCGCACCTGCGCCATCGCGTAGCCGGCGAAGCTGGCCTCGGCGCGCTTCGACATCACCATCTCCGGCCGGATCCGATCCATCAGCGGGTCGCGGGAACGCACGCAGTCCGCCGGGGCGAACAGCAGCTCGATGATGTTGGGGTTGTTCTTCCCCAGCAGCTCGATGAAGCGGCCGATCTCATAGTACGTCTCATCGTGCTTCGCATCGCTCACCTGCGGCGGTGCGGTGCCGGCGAACACGCGCCGCCGCGGCGCGGCGAACACCCCGCGCAGATCGAGGTCCGAACCGGGGTGGCTCGTCCCGTAGGCGTGGCTCCCCGCGACGCACTCGAACAGGAGGCACGCCGGGGATCGGGCTTCGGCGAGGGTCATCGTGCGATGGCGGAGGCGGTGGGGCGGATCGTGTCGCGGAACAGGGCGTTGAGTTCCCGGCTCCCCGGCGTCGGGCCCTCCGCGTCCGCCAGCCCGGCGCTGACGGCTACGAGTTCTCGATCGAGGAACTCCAGGAGCGCCGCCGGCCTGGGGATCGCGGTCGACTCGGTCGCCGACGCTTTGGATTCGATGAGCTCCGCGATCTCCAGCCGCCGACGATCCGGCACCGCGCTGGCGGCCAGCAACTCGGCGAACGGCACCGGCGCCGGGGCGCCTTCGCGGAGGACGTGACGCGCCGCGAACACCGCCCGCAGCGCGTAGAGCACACGCTTTGCCGTCGTCGTCCCTCCGCCCTCGCCGATCCGCTTCATGATGTTCCGCCCCAGACCGTAGTAGTGGGCAGCCGCGGAGCGCGGGGTGAAGGTCCCCGCAACCAGGCCACGCCACCGACCGACGGGCCCGGCATCCTCGCGGTAGACGATCGGTGAACCCAGCCACTCCAGCACCGCGGCGTTCGACTTGCCGAACAGGCGCAGTGCCTTGCGAAGATCCCAGCCGCTCAGATCGAGGTTCTCGGCGTCGACCCCGAGGTCGTAGGTCTCAGGGGGCAGGGACACCGAGAGATAGCGTTCGCGCGGCCAGACGAAGACGAAGCGCACGTCGTAGTCGCTG
>JAUIGD010000492.1 GCA_030430255.1 Verrucomicrobiia bacterium | reverse complement strand
ACGATCAGCGGCAGCGAGGCGCTGGGTTCCTTCGTAGCTCAAATGGTTAGAGCTCCCGGCTTCCGCCCGGGCAGTTGCCGGTTCGAGTCCGGCCGGGTCTTCCTTCGACCCAGCCCCAGCCCGATCTCTCCGCCCGCTTTCTCCACCCCCACCCACACCACAACCATAAACCCAAGAAAGGAGGTGATGAACTCCTATGAAGTTCAACAAGATCCTCAAACGGAAAAACCAGCGCAAGACGCGCAACCTCGCCGGCGGCGAGGCCTACGGCATGACGCCGAAATTGGAACTCGCGACGCTGCTGCTCACGAGCTTCCTCGAAGACAAGTACTACGCCACGGGGAACGCGACCGCCGTGCGGGTTCGCGATCTGTTGAAGCGGTGCGCCGACCCGGAGTTCGCCGCGAAGGCGACGCTCTACGCCCGCCGCGAGGCCGGCATGCGCTCGGTCTCGCATCTGGTGGCCGGCGAGCTGGCCGCGACCGTGAAGGGCGCCGAGTGGACGAAGCGCTTCTTCGACCGGGTGGTGTATCGCCCGGACGACGTGCTGGAGATCCTCTCCTACTACCTCGCGGTCCACGGCAAACCCGTGCCCAACGCGATGAAGAAGGGCCTGGGCGCTGCGCTGGCGCGCTTCGACTCCTACCAGCTGGCGAAGTACCGCCGCTCGGCAGCTGAGCTGAAGATGGTGGATGCGGTGAACCTCGTCCACCCGCCCCACACCGAAGCGCTGGCGGCGTTGGTCAACGGCACGCTCGCCCCCGCCGACACCTGGGAGACCGGCCTCACGCAGGCCGGCCAAGCGGCTGAGGGCGACGCCGACAAAGCCGCGAAGAAGGCGGCGGTGTGGGCCGAGCTCGTGCGCACGCGCAAGATCGGCTACTTCGCGTTGCTGCGGAACCTGCGCAACCTCCTCCAGCAGGCGCCCGAGGTCGCCGAAGGGGCGCTCGGCCTGCTGACCGACGGCGACTTGATCCGCAAGTCGCTGGTGCTGCCGTTCCGCTTCCGCACCGCACTCGACGCCATGGCCGAGACCGGCCTGCCCGGCCGCCACAAGGTGATCGCCGCCCTCGGGGTCGCCGTCGACCAGTCGCTGGCCAACGTGCCCCGCTTCGGCGGCCGCACGTTGATCGCGATGGACTGCTCCGGCTCGATGATCGGCCGGCCGATGAAGATCGGCTCGCTGTTCGCGGCGGTGCTCTACAAGGCCAACGACGCCGACCTCATGCTGTTCAGCGGCGACGCGCGCTACGTGACCTTCGACAAGAACGACTCGACGCTCACCATCGCGGGCCGCATCGAGGACAAGGCGGAGTGGAGCGGCACCCACTTCCACGCCATCTTCGAGCGTGCGCGGGGGGGCTACGACCGGGTCGTGATCCTCTCCGACATGCAGGCGTGGATGGGCGACCACACGCCCGAGGCGACCTTCGCAGCCTACGCGAAGCGGGCCGGCAAGCGCCCGCGGGTGTACAGCTTCGACCTCGCCGGCCACGGCACGATGCAGTTCCCGGAGCGCGAGGTCTTCGCGCTCGCGGGCTGGTCCGACAAGACGCTCGAGACGCTGCAGTTCCTCGAGGAGGACAAGCGGGCGCTCGTGCGCCGGATCGAGGCCATCGAGCTGTAGCGGCGGCGCACGCCGCCGGAACACCTTCGCCCTGAGCCGAGGACAACGGTGAGGCGCGTCAGGGCAGAGAGAGAAGAAAGGGACAAAGCGAAAGCAAGGGGCGGCGCGGCACTCATTCCGTCGGCGCCGCGTCGCCCCGCAGACGCGGGCTCCCATCCGCGCCCCGCAGAGGGATCTGCAGGGGCATTTCGAAACGATATCCCAAATTGAGATGTTTACCCAACCGATCGAGAAGCACTTTGGTCAGATGGGGGCGAGGATCGCCGTGCGGCGGCCGCGTCCCCCCGGGGGGCACCGGGCGATGTGGTGGACGCCACCGGGCGAGTATTCGTTGGACATCGAGCGCGACCGCGCGGGCGAACAGTTCGTCCTCACGGTGCCCGAGTCCATCGAGCGCGAGGCCGAGTTCACCGTGTTGCAGGCGAAGCCGAAGCAGCGCCACCTCCTGCTGATGGCGCGGCGCGATGCCCACTCGGACATCGACCGCTTCCTCTGCGGGCACGACGAGCGCGAGTGGTTCGTCGCCGCCGTGCCGGGCGCGGTCTCGACCGTCGCAGACGCGATGGAGTCGCTGAAGCCCGCCGCCGTGCTCGCCGCCCAGGCGCGCGCGGGGCTGGATGCGACGCAGCGCAACCGGCGCAAGAACAAGGCGTTCCGCCGTCAGGGCGAGTGGTTCTTCGTCCCGGCGAACCCGCTGGAGGCCGAAGTTCAGGTCGTGCTCTGCAACGAGCCGATCGCCCGCAGCGGCGGCAAGCCGCACATCGTGGCCGAACTCTGCCGCACCGGCGGCGAGCGCGTGTTCGTGTGCGAGCGCTACCCGCGCGGTGTCTCGGAGAAGCGCCACCGGGAGATCCTCCGGCGCCGGCTCAAGGCGAAGTCTTGGGACTGGCGGGTCATGGTGCGCAACCCCCGGGTCTATGCCCGCGGCGACGTGCGCCACCCCGACCACCGGACGATCACGCTGCACGGCTGGCACGAAGTCCTCATGAACACGGAGAGCGAGAGCCGCACCATGCGGCACGTCGCCTTCCTCGACTGAGAGCATACCATATGACCGGGGCGGCGGCGGGGGAAAGCCCGCCGCCGCCCGCTAACAAAGATTGGCAACCAAACGACATGAATACCATCCCTTTCAACGAACCCGACGGCCGCCTGCGGCCGCTCCAGAGCGCGGACGCCCCGTCCATCGCGGCCGCCGCCGACGACCCGGCGATCGCGCGTTGGCTCCGCAACGGCTTCCCGTCGCCGTACACGCTCGCCGACGCGGAGAGCTTCATCGCAGATTTCGCCGAGCGGGAAGAAGGCGAACGCCACCTCGGGATCGAGGTCGACGGCCGTGTCGTCGGCGTGATCGGCGTCGTCCCGGGCACGCCCGGCGACGTCCACGAGCGCACGGCGGAGGTCGGCTACTGGCTCGGCGCGAGCCACTGGGGGCGCGGCATCGCCACCGCGGCGGTGACGGCCATGACCCGGTCGCTGTTCGCCGAGACCGAGCTGGTCCGATTGCAAGCTGCTGTGTATGAAGGCAACAGGGCCTCGTGCCGCGTGTTGGAAAAGGCCGGTTTCACCAAGGAGGCGACGCTGCGCTCCTACGTCTTCAAGCGCGGCGAGATCCTCGACGCCCACCTCTACGCGGCGGTGCGCGACGGGGTCCGGCCGGGCTAGCCCGGCGGACCGCGAGTGGCGCTTCCGACACAGCCCTTGTTTTGGGCATTAGACACCCTTACAGACTGGCGCTTGCCAAACCGGCGAGAGCGCCAAAGGTAGCAACCCGAAACCCCGAGACCGATGAGCGAAGTGTTGCATAAGAACACGGTGCTGGTTTTGAACCGGAACTGGCAGGCGATCAATGTGATCACCCCGGCGATGGCCTTTTGCCAGATGAGCACCGACGTGGCGACCGCCCTGGACATCGACGGCCAGGACCACTTGATGCCGACGCGCTGGAGCGACTGGCAGAAGTTGCCGGTGCGCGATGGCGACTGTTCGATCGGCACTTCCGCCGGCCGGATCCGCGTACCGACCGTCGTCGTGCTGGCGCGGTTCGCCCGCGTGCCGATGAAGCGGCCGAAGTTCAGCCTGCGCAACCTTTGGGAGCGCGACGGCGGGCGGTGCCAATACACCGGCCGCCAGCTGGCCCCCGGCGAGGGCAACATCGACCACGTCGTGCCCCGTTCGCGCGGCGGCGCGACTTCGTGGGAGAACTGTGTCATCGCCGACCGGCGCGTGAACACGAAGAAGGCGAACAAGACCCCGACCGAAGCCGGCCTGAAGCTGCGCAAACCGCCGATGGCGCCGCGCGAGATGCCGGTGACCCTGATGCTGAAGAACACCCACGGCATCGCCGACTGGGAGCCGTTCCTCCCAGGGACTTGAGGCGAGGCAGCGGGGAGGCGAGAAAGGACGGACACCGTATCGGGGGGCGTGGCGTCGCCTCACCTCACCCACAACCGACCGATGCGCGAACGAATCCTTGAACGTCTTTGCGAGCTGGAGGCCGAGCACGGCTTCCGGGTGATCTACGCCTGCGAGTCGGGCAGCCGCGCCTGGGGCTTCGCCTCTGCGG
>JAUIGD010000491.1 GCA_030430255.1 Verrucomicrobiia bacterium | reverse complement strand
TGCGCGTGGCCTTCGATCGTGCCGCCCACCCGCAAGCCTTTGAAGTGCTCGACACGCTCGGTTGGTTGGTCGGGCACTGGCCGCCGGATCCGGCGGTGCAGCAGGCGGCCCCATAGCGTTCATGGCCGGACGGCCTTGACCCCGGCCCAAGTTCCCTTGAAGGGCAGGACGGTGCGGATGTAGCCGGGGTAGAGCACGCTGCCGTCTGGGGCCATCGCGAGGCCCCAGACGCCGAGCCCGTTGCCCTCCTCGCCGTAGCCTTCCGTCCGCCGCGGCCGCCTCGGGTCGAGGACGTCGATCGCGACCAACCCGCCGCCGCCCGCCGACAGGAATACCCGCTTCCGGCGCCGGTCGAAGGCGATCTGGTTCGTGTGGCCGGGGCTGTTGAGCCAGAGGTTGCCGGCGGTCTCCGCACGCCAGGGGTTCCACCACGCGAGCTGGCGCACGCGCCGTGGGTCGGTGATGTCGAGCACCTCGACGCCGGCGTAATCGATCGCCGCATACGCGGTGTCGCCGTCGAGGTGGATGTTGTTGTAGGCGCTCTGTTTGCCCTTCATCCCCCGGTTGAGGTAGCGTGCGACCTCGCTGGGTTCTGCGGGATCGGAAACGTCGAGAACGCGGAGGCCGCCGGCGTCGTAGCAGACGAACAGGTGGTCTCCCCGCAAAGCCAAGCCGCGCGCGTTCGGCCGCTGCACGGGCTTCGGGTCTCGCACGGGAAAGTCGGGATCGGGCTGGAAGGTGGAGAGCAGGCGCGGGGCACCCGGCTCGGATATGTCAAAGCTGAGCACGCCGTGGTGCATCGCCGCGAGGTAGGCGCGGCGCCTTTCGGGATCACATACCACCGCAGCGCTGCCGCGCATTCCAATCTGCGAACGCCACGTCGAGATCACCGCCGGTTCCCTCGGGCGCCGCACATCGATCAAGGCCATCCCCGCTGGCCGCCCCTGGCGGAAGAAGTCGCCGAGCGCCACGAGCAAGAGGTCGCCTTCGAGCCAGAGGTTCATGGCGTCGAGATCCGCCAGCGCACGCCGAGGGACGTGCGCGACCTCGTCGGGTGCGCGGCCCGAGACGCGGAGCACTTTGAGCCCGCCACCTTTGAGCGCGACGTAGAGATAGCTGGGGTTCGACGCGTCGACGACCTGCGCCTGCGGGTTGTGGAAGCCGGTGGCGTGCTCCCAGAGCAGTTCGGCGCCATGGGCCGATGGCATTGCCAGCGCGGTAGCAGCGATGGCGAGGAGGCGGGGTAGGGATCGCATCACGCCGTCGGATACGTCGCGCGCATGGATGGGGTGACAAGGACGGGACGGGTCCGGTCGGGCGCGGCCCGGCCACCTTGCGCGCTCTGCTCGGCGTGGGTATCGTCCCACACGAGCGATGCAGCGCGGCAACCCCTTTCCCGGCGTGGGTCCTTGGATGGAACCCTGCTGGCGCGATGTGCATGCCGCGCTGACTGGCGCGGCCCAGCAGAGTGTCGGCAGGCGGCGCCCCGGTGGTTTGTTTGTGGGCGGGAGGGCGGATCGAACGGGACGGATCTTGGCGTTGCGGG
Source organism: Verrucomicrobiia bacterium (assembly GCA_030430255.1). Taxonomy (GTDB): domain Bacteria; phylum Verrucomicrobiota; class Verrucomicrobiia; order Verrucomicrobiales; family DEV007; genus JAUIGD01. The sequence goes on along the minus strand of JAUIGD010000491.1, from coordinate 2,662 downwards.
GAGGCGATCGGTCGGGAGATCGGAGCTTGGGCTGGGGGCGATCTGCAGCCGGTCAAGATCGCGTCCGACCCGCCGGAAGAGCGCTGGTGGGAGGTGCGCACCGAGGACGGAGCGGCTCCGGGGGGCGGGGGCTCGGAGCCGTGAGGAGGTGGGTGTCCTTGTTCGGCGCGGCGGCGATCGCGCTGGTCGGCTGCGGGGACACCCCCGAACTCGGGCCGGCCGACGAGACGAACCTTGAGGCGGCGCTGCCTGACCCCGATGCGGTCGCCCGCCGGGTGGTGGCGTCGGAGAGCTTGGTTTTGGAACTCACCCCGGATTTGAAGACGCTGGCGGCGTCGATGGTGAGCGGCGAGCGGGCGGGATTGGCGGCCTCGGTCGCGGGCGGGCTGTCGATGATGCCCTGGGGAGAGATCGAGGGCGACGGGATGCGTTGGGAGGATGCGGGATTCGGTTTCCTCTCGGCGCAGTTCACGGCGGAGTCGGAGTTTGTGACCAAGGTGAAGTTCGAGGGCGTCCGGCGGGGGGCAGGGGGCGAGATCGCCGGGGTGCGGGCGAAAGCGAAGCTCACCTGGGCGAAGGGCGAGGGCGGTTGGGTTTTGTCAAAATGGCAACCGCTGGAGATGGAGGTCGACCGCTCGGACGGGCCGCTTTTCGAAGAGGTGCTCGACGAGGCGCTGCCTGGCTGGCTGGCGAGGGAGAAAGCCCGCCGCTCCGACCATCAGGAGATGACGGCGACCGCGCTCGCCGAGAAACGGCTGATGGTGGCGAAGCGCGAGTATGCGGACGTGCCGGACATGGAGAGCACGTATCAATATCCCTCCGTCTCGGTCGTCGATTTCGATCGCGATGGCGCCGAAGACCTGTTCGTCACGGCGCGCTGGGCGCCGCCACAACTGCTGCGCAACCGCGGGGATGGCACGCTCGAGGACGTCACCGCGGCCTCGGGGCTGATGCCGGAGAACGGCGTCAACTGTGCCCTCTTCGCCGATTTCGACAACGACGGTGACCCGGATGTCCTGCTCGGGCGTTCGCTGGAGCCCTGTCTCTACTATCAAAATGATGGCGGCAGATTCCGCGATGTCACCGCCCGGCTGAGCGACCTCGGCCGTCAGCACTTCGTCACCGCGGCCGCGGCGGCCGATGTGAACCGCGACGGCCTGCTCGATGTCTACCTGAGCACCTACACGCCCGGGGTCGACGTCGACCCGGTGTGGAAGAGACGCTACCTCCCGGACGCCGACGCAGCGCGTCTCGACGAGCTGGCGGCGGGGGCGCATCCCTATTTCGACGACCGCGGCGGCCCGAACGTGCTGCTGATGAACCGCGGCGGCGGGCGCTTGGAGCGGGCGACGCCGCCGGCGGCGCAGCTCTGGCGCAAGAGCTACCAGCCGCTGTGGTTCGACGCCGACGGGGATGGCGATGACGACCTCTACGTCTGCAACGATTTCGCGCCCGACAGTTTCCTGCGCAACGACACGCCGCGTGGCGCCGCAATGCCGGTGCTGGTGGACGCCTTCGACGAGACCTTCCCGGGCGGGGCGATGGCCTTCGGCATGGGCGCCTCGGCGGGTGACTACGATCGCGACGGCGACCTCGACCTGTTCGTCTCGAACATGTATTCCAAGGCGGGCAACCGGATCATCGCGGCGGTGGGGCGCGTCGATCCGCGGGTCGAGGTCGCGGCGCGCGGCAACTTCCTCTATCGGAACGAGGGCGGCACCTTCCGGCAAGTGGCGGAGGCCGGCGCTCCGGAGACCAAGGTCGGCTGGGCCTTCGGCGGGGCGTTCGCCGACTTCGACAACGACGGTGCGCTCGACCTCTATGTCCCGAGCGGCCTCTACTCGGCACCCGCGGAGGTAGCGACCGAACTCGACTTGTGAAGCTGCTTCTGGAGCACGGTCGTGCTCTCCGACCCCACCCAGAGCGAGGAATTCCGCCGGTCGCCCCACTGGCGCTCGCCGCTGCTCGACTTCCGGCTGCGGGTGGAGCAGGCGGGGATCAGCGGGCCGGCCTACCGATCGAATTCGTTCAGCGGCGGCGAACGCAACCGCTTGCTGATGGCGCGAGAGGGAACGTTTGTCGACCGCTCGCTCGTCAGTGGCGCCGATTCGAAGCTCGACGCGCGCGGCTTCGCAGCGCTCGATTTCGATGGCGACGGCTGGCTCGATATCGCCCTGGCCTCCTGCAACGCGCCGCGCCTGCAACTGTTCCGCAACCGCATGGGCGAGCTCGGCGGTGCGGGGCGCGCGATGGCCTTCCGGCTGGTCGGGTCGCCGGCGCACGGCAGCAACCGCGATGCGGTGGGGGCGCTGATGTCGCTGCCGGACGGCCGGGTCTTCCGACGCGCCGCCGGCGATGGCAACGCCTCGCAGGGCAGCCCGCGGATCCGCATCGGCATCGGCGCCGCCGACCCGCCGCAGACGGTGGACGTCCGCTGGCCGTCGGGTCGGCTGGAGACGTTCGAGGTCGAGCCCGGAGCGCCGGTGCAGGTGCTCGAGGAGGGGCTCGCTAGCCCGGATCGATCACCACATTCGCAGGCGAGGCGCTGCCATTCGTTGACGCCGAGTAGGCGGCGGCAGGGACAGGCGAAGCGGCTGGGTGAACACCCTGCCCGAGCCGGTCACCACGCCAACACCCTCAGCGTCAACGAGGGCGAGCCACA
>JAUIGD010000490.1 GCA_030430255.1 Verrucomicrobiia bacterium | reverse complement strand
ATCGGCGGCGGCGGAGGGCTCGCGGGCGGCCCTTCCGCCGATTGATGAACCACTTTGGAACCGGTAACAGCGCCGGAAGGATCCCGCCATGAAACCCGCGGCCGAGCCACCGGGACGCCCCGAATGTCTTGATGGCTCCAAGCGAGCGGGCACCGGGACGCTGCCACCCGTCGATGATTATGCTTAACCAAGCGCCATTCCGACTAGCCGCGCCCGATCGCCGCGGAAATTTTTCGGCATTCCTGCAAGATCGCCTCGCGCAGCGGTCGCGCACGCGCCGCAAAATCCCGCTGCAGGCGCTCGTACTGCGCGCGTCCATGCTCGGTTTCGATGCGGATCGGGGAGAAGCCGAGCCCGGCGAGGTCATAAGGGCTCGCACGCATATCGACCTCCCTGATCTCGGCCGCGAGCAGGAATGCCTCGGTCAGCAGCAGTGAAGGGATCCAAGGAGAGAGTTTGTAGCTCCATTTGTAGAGATCCATGTTGGCGTGCAGGCAGGCGGGCTGCTCGTTGGCCAGGCGCGCCTCCGGCCCCGGCTGCCCCCGGTTGAGCGGCCGCGCCGCATCGGTGAAGAAGCGGAATGCATCGTGATGGGTGCAGCAGAGCGCGCCCCGCTCGACGGCGTCCTCCAGCTGCGCCTCCGAGACCCGCAACGGCCAGTCCCGATGCCGCCGATCTCCGATGCCCTGCCGGTAGAGCATCGCCCACTCGTGAAGCCCGTAGCAGCCGAACAAGCCCGCACGCTCTCCGATCACCGCCAACAGCTTGGCGACCCACTCCGCAGTCGCCGCGACTCTCGGCGGCACGGCGCCCGGATCCAACCAGACATCGTCTGGGCGGCCCGCGTACGGACTCCATGCTTTCGAGCCCGCATAGTCCCTCCGCCCGTTCTCCAGTATCCTCCCGATGCCGGGGCTGTAGCGCAGCAATCGCCCCGGGGGGAAACTGTAATACTCGAAGAGGAAGTCGTACACCGGGTGGCGCTCCCCGCGCGCGCGCCTGCCCCGGTGCGCGGCCACCCAAGGCTTTACGGCGGCGCGCTCCGCCGCGGCGGACGATTTCCAGCACGCCTCGCCGTACCGTTCCAGCGCCGCGCTACCCGGCCCCGTCAATTGCCGGTCGAGTTGCGCAGGACGCGGTAGAACCAACCATCCGGGTCCGGCACGACTTCGGCGAATGTCCCCGCGTCGTCCTCGGCGCGCACGAACCCGGTCTCGTCCGTCCACGAAGCCAAGTCTGCCGACGACTGCACCTTGTAGAACAAGCCCCGGTCTTGGAACCAGGTCACAGTGACCGTCGACGCGTTCTCGTCGAAGACCACCTCTGCCCCCACCCGCTGCTCCAAAATGCTCCCATCCCAGTACTTCTCCGCGAGCTGGTAGGCGGCGATGCCGACCTTCGAACCGATCACCCGGCCCGGCCCGTCGTCGGGGGCGACGTGGATCCCCCCGTAGAGCCGCGAGATCCCCGCCTCGTCGGCGGCGTCGTAGTAGGTCGCCCACTGCAGGGTGACGTCAGACGTCGGCCCCGCTTCGAACTCGAGCGCCCCGGCCGGCTCCGTGTACTCCCCGAGCCCGCCCGGGAAGTAGGGGCTGCCCGTAAACCGCGTCATCACCTCGGCGCCCGCTCGCGAAAAACAGGAATGCCCCGAGACGTAACCGGCGAAGGCCGGGGTCACGAAGGTGTCCCGCTGGTAGGGAAGCCAGTTCATCGGGTGGATCCACTCGCTGCCGGTGTACTCCGTCTCCGGGTCGGCGGGCTCCCCCCCCCAAGTGTAGATGGCGATGCCGGGGACGAACTCCGCGAGGTGCTCGTGGCGCTCCCCCGCCGCAGAGCTCTCCGGTGTGATGATCTCGACCAGGCCCGGCTCGAGTTTGAGCCCGTCCGGGTCGTAGGTGAACGCCTCCCAAGACACGGGATCCATCGGGTCACCGGGATCGGAGGACTGGCCCAGTAGCCCCATGTAGCGCGCCATCGTGATCGGCCGCACGTAGTCGTATTGGCGCTTGCAAGTCCAGGCGGCGGTCGCGGCGTCGTGCATCGCCGCGTTCATCGCAAAATAGCGCTTCACGTCCCACTCCAATTCATCGACCGCCGCGCCGCTGCCACCGATCTGAAACACGGTCAAGGGGTCGTCCGTCACATCGTTGGCCAAGGTGTTCCAGTGCCCGGGAGGCGTCTCGGAGTGCGGGCCGTCCGCCCAGAATTCGGCGATCACCCGCCCATAGTCCGCCCGGTTGACGATGTTGTCGGCGTAGGGGAGCGAGGTGACCGGGTTGGTGGCACCGTGGCCTACCCCGTCGTTCTGCCCCAGCGGGTTGTTGCCCCGCACCGCGGGGGAGAGGTTGATCATCGCCCCGTCGTCCGGGTCGAGCCAGCTGCTGAAGCGGAGCACCTGGTTGATATTGTCTTTGAACGCATCGTCGCCCACCCCGCCGAGCTGTGGGGGCATCCCCGGGTCGTGGTAGACATCCGCGGGCTCGTCCCGGTGCATCGCGAACGGCCGGACATCCCGCCAGTGCGATCCGAGGAAGGTCTGGACTTTGTCCGCCTCGAGGCCGTTCTGGGTCAGCGCGAAGTCCCCGAAGGTGATGGGCTGCCAGCGGTTGGGGTCGTGGACGGTCTGCAGCGTGAAGCCTGGCTCCTCCAGCGGCAGCGGGTCGTTCACGGCCTCGTAGGTCAGGTCTTCGTAGCCGTTCAGCTCGTTCGAATGATCCGTCGACGCGAACCCCAACACCGCGGCCGCCACGCGGTTGCCCACGGCCGCCGGGGAGGTTCCCGCGGTGGTCTCGTTCCCGGGGTCGTAGCCCAAGGTGAGCATCTGACTCACCAGCTCGACCGCGGTAGTCGCAGCGTTCTGCGAATTCTGGTAGCGGAAGCGGAGCACCCGGTAGGCGGCGTATGAGATCGCCTCGACCCGTGCGGCAGCGACATCGCCACCGGGGGCGACCGCGTCCTCGTTGTGGATGTAGCCGATTGCGATGGGGTCATATGCAGCCCACGCGTCGTACATCGCGACCGAGACATGAAACAGGTTCCGCGCGTGAGCGGGGGGGTGCGGCAGATCGATCCGGATCGCGGCGAGCTGCTGTTCGTTCCAAACTCGGGCGATCGAGTCGGCGCGGCTGTCGGTTGAGGGTCCCGCGAGCGCGACCCCGATCGAGAGGGCAGCGGCCACGTGGCCCCGACGCCCCGCCCGGGCGTGTCGGTGGCACTTTATCATCGTTGGCTAGGTGTGGGGCAAAAGATACCACCCCAGCCACCGGACCGCAAACCGATGCCCACCGACCGGTACCCACCGGGCGGCGCCGACCGGTGCCCCGGCGAGCGCCGACCGGGCGGCGCAACGCTATTGTTCCTCGATCCGGAAAGCGAGTTGCCTTTCGCCGGACTCTGGATTCACGAACGAGTAACTGGTCGTGTCGCCATCGGACGCAGGGATGCTGTCGTTGATGTCGGCGCCCCATCCGGCCAGGTCGAAGGAATAGAACAGCCCGTAGGTGCGCCCGGGCCTCGATGTCCACGTGATCTCGGTCTCGCCGCTGGTGGGGTTGTAGGTGAAATCGGTGATCCTGATCGGCGAGCCTCCCACCTCCCCGAAGTATTCGATCTCGCCGATCTCATGCAGGGTGCCGTTCGTCCGCGTGACCGCGTAGCGGATGAACCGGTAAGCTGGCGCGGGACTGGGGAGGGTGAACAGGTACACCTCCTCGTCCGCCTGCCAGATCGGGGAGTCGTCGGCCCGCTCGAAAATGGGCTCGAACGTCACCCCATCGTCACTCCCGTAGATCCCCCAATCCAGAGGCGCCCGATTGTGGGAGATCGTGTCGTTGCTCGCCGCCACGACGAAGTGGGTGAGCGAAACCGGTTCCTCGAACTCGACGGTCAGATCCTGCGGCGGCCCCGCGCAGCACCACTTCGCCTCGCCGCCTCCCGTCTTGTTGTCGAACACATCGAACGCCCCTTCGTTCTCCGCCCCGAAGCCTTGGAAATACTCCTCGCTGCTCGCCGAGATGCTCACCCAGTCGAAACCGGTCCCGGCGGTCTGCGGCGGCCCGAGCACGGTATCCCCCTCGACGCCGTCGTTCTCGGGGTCGGTCAGGTCCCCTCCCAACAGGGCTCCGGTGCCCGTCCCCAGCAGCGAGATCAGGGTGATCGCCGGCACGCTGTTCGGGTCGGTCGGGTCGCTGCCCTCGGCGACCTCGACCA
>JAUIGD010000489.1 GCA_030430255.1 Verrucomicrobiia bacterium | reverse complement strand
GAGTAAATCCCGTTGGTAGTCGATCAGACGGCAGTGTCGCCGCGCTCGCCGGTGCGAATGCGGATCACTTCATCAATTGGGGACACGAAGATCTTGCCATCACCAATCTTGCCGGTTTTCGCGGCGGTCTCGATCGCATCGACTGCTTTCGCGATGAGTTCATCGGGAAGAGCGATATCAAGTTTCACCTTCGGAAGGAAATCCACGGTGTATTCGCTGCCGCGATAGATCTCGGTGTGCCCCTTCTGCCTACCGAAGCCCTTGACCTCGGTGACGGTCATGCCTTGGATCCCGATTTCGGACAGCGCCTCTTTGACGTCTTCCAATTTGAAAGGTTTAATGATGGCTTCGACTTTTTTCATAAGTTGTAATTATTTGTTGGGTCGGCTGGGGTCTCGCTCCGGTGACCCCGAATAGGGTCGAGCTAGAGATGCCACCTTACGTCTAAAGCGAATCCCATGCCAAGTTGAAAAAGAAAGCCGATTCCGCCTTGGCTCGCGTTCCATCCAGAGTGCGGTATGTTCGAGGACGACCGGAGGATTTTTGTAGTCCCTTCTCCGGCACCAACCTACCTGACCATGAAACTCCTCGTCCCGATTCTCGTCCTGACCGGCAGCCTCGCCCTCTCCGATGCGCAGGAGGCAGGCATCGTCCTCAAACCCAAGCTCGAGGCGGGCAAGACCTATCGCTACCGTCAGGACGTCGACGCCACCATGGCCTTGCCGATCCCCGGTGCCGGCGACTCGAAGACCAAGATGACGATGGACATGTCCCTCCAGGTCAAGGCCGCTGACGGGGGCAACAAGGAAGTCACTACCTCATTCGATCGCATCGCCGCCCAGATCAAGATGGCGGGACAGGACATGATCTACGACAGCACGGACAAAACCAAACAGAGCCCGCTCCTGAAGGCGAGCTTCGGCGCCCTCACCGAGGACACCTACACGGCGGTCTACGACGCCGACGACAATTTCGTCGAGCTCAAAGGGGTCGCCGGCGGCGGCGGCGCAGCGCTCGGCATGGGGATGGGTTCCGCCGAGATCGAGCAGATGCTGCGGCAGCTCACCGACCAGGGCTTCCCCGAAGCTCCGGTGCAACCCGGCGAGAAGTGGGACGATCAGCAGGAGGCCAAGATGGGGCAGATGGGCACCATGACGATGGATCTCGAGTACACCTACAACGGCCTGATCGAACTCGAGGGCCACCGGGTCGCCGACATCGACATCGCCGGCACGGTCGCCTCCGATCCGGGCGCCGCCGGCCTCATGACGTTCAAAGATTCGACGCTCTCGGGCAAGCTCTACTTCGACCCGGAGGTCGGCGCCGTGCGCAAAAGCAGCATGGCGATGGAGATGACGCTCTCCATCACCGGCACCGAGGAGGCCATGGACATGAAGACGACAACGACCTCGTCGTTGTTGGGCGTCGAATGAGTCGCGCCCGCGTAGCATGAGTCGGGCGCGCGCTCAGCGAGCCGCTTCCCGGTAGGCGGCCCTCCGCCAGGCGGCCGCGTCGCCGGCCGTTTCCGGGGTCTCGAAATGCATCTGTAACAGCGCGAGCGCCTCGTCGCGCGCGGGGTGGATCGGGTTCTCTGAGATCTTCGCGAACAGCGGCAGCTTGACCGCGGGTCCACGATGGTGCGCGTCGCCGATCAGCACGTCGAGCGCCGCTTCGTCGATCCGCCCCTCGGCCAGCAACTCTGCGATCTCGCCGTAATCGGCATCCGGGGCGATGTTGGCCAGATGCGCCGCGGTTTCCCACGCGGGTTCGTCACCGTGGATCCCGTGGCGCAGGCGCCACACGAGTTCCCTCACCAGCAGCGGCTCCGCGACGTCGGCGACCAACAGTTCGCCGACGCGCATCCCCTTGAGTTTGGGGTCGCGTCGACCTCCGAGGGTGGCTCGCTGTTCGGAAGCTAGGGCTGGCGTCGCGGCCGCCGAAACCGCCCCGTCTGCGTGTTCCGCTGCATGTGGGGAGCTCCCGCCTGGTCGCAGATGCCAGAAGAAGGCGCAGAGCGCGGCTCCTGCGACAGCGGCGACCGTGATCGTCGGGCGGTAGGCCATCGGCGTCGAAACCGCTACTCGATGATGATCTCGCCCATCTCGTCGATGCCGATGATGAGGCCGGCGGCGAGATCCTGCTTCTGAAACGCCACCCCGTAGAATGGCGACCACGGGATTTTGCCGCGAGGTGTGATCATCCCCGCGTGGGCGAAGCGACCGATGAAACTCCCATTCTGAGGATACCACTTGCGCACGACCGCGTCTGGGGAATCGAGCGTGACGCCTCCGGGGGTCACCGAGGCCCCGCTGACGATGTCGCCGGGCAAGTTGCCCCCGCTGAGGGTCGCCCGGGTAGCGCCGAGGCTCGCCGAAGCGTCATAGCGCGAGCCGATCATGGCGATATTCTCCAGCTCGAAGCCTCCGGCGTAGTGCTCGCGGTAATGTCGGAAGCGGAAGGACAGCGCACCTTCAGGCTTGGTCCACCGAAGCGAGCCGTCGAAGTCGCTCACCCCGGGTACGTCGCGGAACACAAGGTCGCCCAACATGCTGGCGCGCTGCGCATCCAGACCGTCGATGAAGTAGTTGGTGTTCATGAAGAAGGGCACCGTGGAGTCGGGGCGGATGTAGACGCTGGCGCTGCCCCGCCCCAGGGTCATCCCGTCGCCGGCGCGACCGACCAGGCTCAAGCGACCGAAGCGGTTCACGTCCCCCACGAAATACCCGTAACCCCCTGGGGTTGCGGCATCTGCACCTGTGGGAGGCAAGGTCAGTGCGGTGTAGTCCCCTTCGGCCGGCGAGGGACAGAGCGGGTCGATGTGCGGGGCCAGCGGCGCCGAGAAGGTGGAGCTATCGACCGTGCCGACGATCTCGATGTAGTTCTTCGGCGTGTTGAACTGCACGCTGAACGCGACGTCGATCGGCGGGTATCCCGCGCGCCCGGCGACGCTCCCCGCCCAGGCGAAGTTCGAGTCCAGCTGGCCACGGTTGCGGTAGTAGCGACCGTTGTAGTAGTAGACCGCACTGAACGATTGGTTCACCTTGTTGACGGTGATCCTCGCCATGCCGGTGTTGAGTGTGGTGGGGTTGGCGTTCTCGATCAGCCCGTTGAAATAGCCCCAAGGGTTCGCTCGGATCGCGAAAATGCGCATCTCGTCCATGCAGCAGTCGGCAACGTTGGCGTTGACGGTGACGCGGTAGCTGCCCCCGCCCAATGCGGTCACTTTGGGCAGTTCGTTCACCCCCTCCATGCCACGGGCGCCGCCAGACCAAAACACGCCGGGCGAAACGTAGTCCGTGTTGCGCAGCGCCGCGGTCGTCGCAGCCGAGCCAAACCCGGCGGCTGAACCAAACTGGGCGCCGAACCAGCTGCTGGGTACCTCGACGTCGAATTGAATGTTCGCCCTGCGGTTCGGCCCGGGTTCGATCTCGAGGTGATAGAGGAGCGAGAGGATCTCGGAACCCTCTTTGACCACCAGCTCCGAGCCGTCGTAGTTGGAGATGATCTCCGACTTCGGCATCGTGTAGGTCGTCGTCTGCTCGTTGAGCAGATAGACGGTGGTGTTGCTGTCGATGTTGTCGATCGAGAAGTCCTCGCCCGGCAACATGTCGCGCTGCGTGATGGTCGTGAAAGACGCGTTGGTTCCGGGTAGGAACTGCTCGTTCGTGACGATGAGCTGGGCGGTAGCCGTACCGATTCCAGCCATGGCCATCAGGGCCAAGGTGGCGATCTGTTTCATTCCTATTCTATTTGTTTGGGTGGAGGGGGGTGACCTAGCAATCGGGATGCTCGACCCTGTTTACTAAGGACGCTTAAATATAACGCATTCACTACAAACGTAAAGAATATTCAAAATTCCCACAGTTGGTTTCGATCGTGCACCCGCCAACATGGATTGGCTGTCCCGCGAAGGCGCGTGGCCGAAACTTCCCACACGGTCACCCCCGGCCTACCGTTCTCGCGCTCCGGCCTGTTGACCTCCACTCTCGCCGAATCGCTCACCAAGCTCCGGGCTGTGGCTCGCCCTCGTTAGCGCTGAGGGCGTCCGCGTGGTGACCGTCTCGGGCGGGAGTTCAACCAGCCGCTTCGCCTGTCCCGGCCGCCGCCTACTCAGCATCAACGATCGGCGGCGCCTCGCCTGCGAATGTGGTGATCGATCCGGGCTAGCCCCAATGCCTTTAGGGAAAGTTAACGATCTTTACGACGAAGGCCCCCTCGT
>JAUIGD010000488.1 GCA_030430255.1 Verrucomicrobiia bacterium | reverse complement strand
CACCACCGAGACGATCCTCGAACTCTCCAACCCCCGGCTCGAGGTGACCAACTCCACCTTCCCCGGCACCGACGGCGCCGAGGTGATCCACGGCACCGGCCTCGCGGGCGACGACTACCTCGTCCTCCGCGGCAACACCTTCCAGTCCGCCAGCGGCTACAACGACGTGATCGACTTCACCGGCGGGCGCCGACCGGGGCCGATCATCTACATCGTCGAAAACTTCTTCGACGGCGCCTCCGACGACGTCCTCGACCTCGACGGCACCGACGCCCATATCGAGGGCAACGTCTTCCGCAACGTCCACACCGACGACCCCGGCCGCGCCTCGACCTCGAACGCGATCGCGACCGACAACTCCTCGCACCTCACGATCGTCCGCAACCTCTTCGTCGATGTCGATCACGCCCTGCTGCTCAAGAACGACGCCGACGCCCTGTTCGAGAACAACACCGTCGTCGGCGCGACGATCGCCGCGGTGAACTTCGACGAGCCCGCGCGTTCGGGCTTCGCGCCGGGCGACGGGGTGATCCTGCGTGGCAATGTCTACCACGACGTGGCGGCGATGTTCGCCAACCAGTTCGCCACCGAACCCGATGAGGACGACCCGGTGATCGTCGCCGACCGCAACCTCATGCCCGCCGAACACCACGGGCTCGGCAGCGGCAACCTCGACGCCCCCCCCGCCTTCGCCGAGACGGCGACCTACACCCTCGCCCCCGGCTCACCCGGCCGCGGGGCGGGCGTCAACGGCGCCGACATCGGCTACGCGGTGCCCCGCGGCGCCAGCATCTCCGGCGAACCACCGACCCTCACCCGCGACACCTCCGCGACCCTCACCGTCCACGTCACCGGCATTTCGGGCATCGAGTCGGGCACCTTCACCCCCGAGTACCGTTGGCGGCTCGACGGCGGCGCCTGGTCGGAGCCGGTCGCCAGCGACACCCCCATCAGCTTGGGCGGGCTCGCGCCCGGCCCCCACTCCGTGGAGGTCGTCGGGAAGGACTCGGCCGGCGTCTGGCAGGACTTCGCCGCCGCGACCGCCTCCCGCACCTGGACCGTCGACCCCGACCTCTCCCGCTGGGTCATCAGCGAAGTCCTCGCCGCCAACGTCGGCGCCTACGACCACGAAGGCAGTTTCCCCGACTACGTCGAGATTTGGAACGACAGCGCCGACGCCCGCGATGCCGGCGGGCTGGTGCTGGCCGACCAGAACGAGGCGGCCGCGGGGTGGACCTTCCCCTCCACCCCCGTGCCGGCCGGGGGGCGGGTGCTGGTGTTCGCCAACGCCCCCGACGGCACCTCCGGTCTCCACACGGGATTCGCGCTCGACGCCGACGGCGATGGCGTGTTCCTCTTCGATGCCGCCGCCGCCGGCGGCGCCCTGCTCGACTCCGTCCAGTTCGGCTTCCAGCTTGTCGACCGTTCCCTCTCCCGCACCGGAGGGGACCAGAGCTTCGCCCTCACCGCCCCCACACCGGGCGCCGAGAACTCCGCCCCGCTCCCCGTGGGCACCCCGGACGCCGTCGTCATCAACGAGTGGCTCGCCACCGCCGGCATCGTCTACGACAAGGACTTCGTCGAACTCTACAACCCCGGCGCCCTGCCCGCCTCGCTGGGCGGCCTGACGCTCACCGACGAGCCGAACAACGCCCCCGCCAAACACCCGATCGCCGCGCTGTCGTTTATCGATGCCGGTGGGTTCGTGCGCTTCTTCGCCGACAACGACCCCGGACAGGGGCCCGACCACCTGTCGTTCGGCCTGTCGAAACTGATCGAACGCCTCGCCCTGTTCACCCCGGGCGGTGTGGAGCTCGACCGGATCCAGTTCGCCAACGGCATCGATGATACCTCGGGTGGGCGCAGCACCGACGGCGCCCTCACCTTCGCCCGTTTCGCCATCCCCACGCCCGGCTTCTCCAACAGCACCGACCTCGCCGCCGAGACGAGGGTGCTGCAGAGCCTGCGCATCGTCGAGTTGATGTACAACCCTCCCGGCGGCGGCAGTCAGGAATACCTCGTGCTGCAAAATATCGGCGCCGAAGCGATCCCCCTCCTCGGCGTGCGCTTCAATGAAGGCATCGCCATCGACCTCCCCGACGCTACCCTCGCCTCCGGCGAATCGGGCTACCTCGCCTCCGACACCGCCGGCTTCCTCGCCGCCTACGGCGCCGGCCGACGGCTGCTCGGCGAATACAGCGGCCAGCTCAGTAACGGCGGGGAACGCATCCGGCTCGAGATCGCCTCACTCAGCGCCGGCATCCTCGATTTCGACTACGACGACGCCTGGTACCCGGAGACGGACGGCGGCGGCGCTTCGCTGCTGATCGTCGATGCCGGCGCCGCACCCGCCGCCTGGTCGGACAAGGCGAACTGGCAGCCCTCGGACCAACCCGGCAACGCGAGTTACGACGACTGGGTGGTCGCCCGGTTCGGCGCCCCTCAGGGGGGCGTCACCGGCAAGACCGACGACCCCGACCTCGACGGCATCCCCAACCTCGCCGAGTTCGCGCTGTCGCTCGATCCTCGCTCGCCGGCAGGCGCCACCGGGGTGGCCGCGATCGATCCCGCCGGCCGCCTCACCTTCACCTACCAGACGCCCCACCTCGCCCCCGAAATCTCAGTGGCGGTCGAACTCTCAGCCGACCTGGCCACTTGGTCACCGGCGACCGCTGGCCAAGCCACCACCCAGCTGCTCGCCGACGACGGCACCACGCGCACCTACCTGGTCGCCGTCGCTCCCGGCGCCCCGCGCCACTTGCGCCTCCGCATCGACTGCGAGTAGGACGCCGGAGCGCGGGCATCCTGCTCCCCGGCACGAGGGCGAACCACCCTCAGAAGACAAATCCCTCAGCGGCGCTAAACTTCCCCATGCGCCGCCCCCACTTCGCCATCCTCGCCGCCACCCTCCTCCTCACCAACGCGGCCCGCGCCGAAGACGCCCCCGTCACCCGCATCGCCTTCGGCTCCTGCCTCCAGCAAGGCCGCGCCATGCCGGTCTTCGACGCTATCAACACCTTCGCCCCCGACATCTGGATCTGGATGGGCGACAACATCTACGGCGACTCGACCGACATGGCGGTCCTCGCCGCAAAGTACCGCCAAGTCTCGACCGATCCCGGGTATGCCGCATTGCGCGATCACGCGACGGTCATCGGCACCTGGGACGACCACGACTACGGCCGCAACGATGCAGGGATGGAGTACCCGATGCGCGCCGAATCCCAGCAGCGGTTCCTCGATTTTCTCGGTGTCCCGCCCGATCACCCTCGACGGCGCCAAGCCGGAGTCTACGGCAGCCACACCTTCGGCCCGGCGGGCAGACAGGTGAAGGTCCTGCTGCTCGACACGCGCTACCATCGCGACCGGCTCGGCTCCGACGGCCACATGCTCGGCGACGCGCAATGGCGTTGGCTGGAGCGCGAGCTCGTCGATTCCGCAGCCCAGGTCCACCTCCTCGTCTCGTCCATCCAACTCGCCCCCACCGAACACCCCTATGAGAAGTGGTCGAACTTCCCCACCGAGCACGCCCGCCTCTACCGCCTGCTGTCCCGCGTCGACGTCCCTCCCGTAACCGCCCTCAGTGGCGACCGCCACCTCGCCGAGATCTCCATCGAGCGCGACGCCCTCCCCTACCCGCTGCTCGAGATCACCTCCTCCAGCCTCAACAAGCCCCTCGGCGGCCGCAAGGACGAACCCAACCGGCGCCGCCTCGGTGAAAATTTCCCGGGGGCGAACTTCGGTACCCTGCAGATCGACTGGTCCACCACCCCACCCACCCTCCGCTTCGAGATCCGAGACAAAGCCGGCACCACCGTCCTGTCCCAACGCCTTCAACAGAAGAGATAGGATGCGAGCCACCGTCACCGAGAATCGGAAGGTCATCATCGAGCTCTAGTTCATCGCTGTTCTGCTCGGCTCCGGCCTCGACAACCAAACCCCACCAAGGGCAAACCGACCAGCGCCCCGGAGGGCAAGCGTCCCCGCTTGCCGCACGCAGCGCCCAACCCGCGGAAAACGAGGACGTTTTCCCTCCGGCTCCGACCTCGGATACCGACCAGCCCCACCCGGAGGGCAAGCGTCCCCGCTTGCCGCACGCAGCGCCCAACCCGCAGAAAACGAGGACGTTTTCCCTCCGGCTCCTCGTGGGTGCCGCCGTTTCAATCGTGCGCGGAACAGCCCCTACGGGTCGAGTTCCCAACCTGGGAGGCGCTGGGGTCATTCACCACGAATGGCTT
>JAUIGD010000487.1 GCA_030430255.1 Verrucomicrobiia bacterium | reverse complement strand
CGCCCTTGCCGGGCTTCCCATGATCCCACGTCGCGCTCGTCCGGTGGATCTCCGGCTCCCCGGGATCGACGATCGCGGCGGCCATCGCTTTGCGGGCCGCCTCCTTGTAGCGGACCAGTTGGTCGGGACCGACCAACATCATGCCCGCGGTGTTGTTGAAGTGGTAGGGCTTCACCGGGTCGACGGGCAGGTCCTCCGCGAGATCGAGCTCGAACCCGAGCAGATCGCGCATGGTGTTCTGGTACTCGAAGTTCGTCAGCCGCCGGGTCGTGGTGGCGACCTCGACCCGGCTCGCGCCCTCCACAAAGTCGCGCAAGCCCGCCTCGATCCACCGCGCGACCGCAGCGCTCTCCACCGGGTCGGGTTGCGGCTCATCCTCGGGTGGCATCTCGCCGCTCTCCAGCATCTCCAAGACCCGCTCCCAGCGCTCGAGCTCCCGGCCCCCGGCGAGGTCGCCATCGAGCGTGTGCAGGGTGATCTTGCCCTTGCTCTTCTCCGGGCCGTGACAGCGCACGCAGTGCGCTTCGAAGAACGGGGCGACCTGCGAGCGGTAGCCGACCTCGCTCGCCGGAGCGGCCGCAACCGCAACCGCAAGGGCGACGGGGCCGGCCGCGGACGCTCGGAAACGTCCCTTCACACCAAAAACCGCCGGATCGGCCCCGTCTGGTCGCCCTTCAGGGAGAGGTCGAGGGCGCCGAAGTGCTCGATCGGGTTGCCGTAGGCGTTAAGGATCGTCGTGTACCAATTCCCGAGCGTCTGGTGCCCCTCCTTGCCCCAGTAGGGCAGCCGGATGTAGCGGCGGCCGAGGTCGAGCTTGGCGTTGTCGCCCGCCATGACCACAAACGGGAACTCGAGGCCATGCGAGTGGTGGGTCTCGCCTCCGTCTGGGAAGTAGAGCAGCACCGTGTTGTCAAACATCGTGCCATCGCCTTCGGGCACGCCCTTGAGCCGGCGGACGATCCGGTCGACCAGTGCCATGTGGTGCGAGCGGGCAAGGCGGCGAACCTCCTCGGCGGCGAGCCCGCCGATGCTCTTGCCGTGGCCGACGTCGTGCATGTTGACCTTTTCGCCCTCGATGCCGGGGATCCCGGTGTAGGGGTGCGCGAGCTCGTCGACGGTGAAGGCGACGACGTTGGTGAGGCCGGAGATCAGCGAGGCGAGCAAGACCTCAGTGTGGCCGGATTGGCGGTCGAGCGTGTTGAGCTCGTCGGCGAGGAAACGGTCGTCGAGTTTCGGCACATGCTGGCGCACGGCGTCGGCCATGGCATCGACCTTGCGGTTGCGCTCGCGGATGGCCTCGATCGATTCGGCGTAGCCGGCGACCTTGCGCCGCTCGATGCCTTCGAGTTCCGCCGCCAAGCCGCCCTCGCGCCCGGCGACGAACTCCAGCACCCTGCGCTCGAGCTGATACTTGATCTGGTCGCCCCGGTCCGCCGACACCGACTTGAAAATCTCCTCCACCGCGATCTTCGGCGAGCCGAAGGCGTAGTTGGGTTGCTGCGGCCCGCGCGCCGAGAAGCCGGTGCCGATGATGTCCAGCCCGCCGCGCGGGTTGCCGCCGCCGGTAGGGAAGCAGGCCAGTTCGATATGTTCGAGCGGTGACGGGAACAGCTTGGCCAATTCGAAATCGACCGTTGCCCACTTGATCGAGCTCGGGCGCTCGTTGGCCTTGAACACGCCGAGCGACGAACACCAAGAGTGGTGCCCGACGGTGCACATCTTGCCCGAAAGCCCCTGCAGGATGGTGAGGTTGTCCTTGTGCGCCTCCAGCGGCGCCATCCAGTCCGGCAGGTCGTGGCCGTCGAGATCGACCTCGTAGGGGTCCTTACGCCGCTCCTTCTCCAACTCCTCCGCCCCGAACGATGGCGGCACCATCACCTTGGGGAACAGCCCGTTGCCGCGGTGCATGAAGATGAAACGGGTCGGGGGCGTGGCGCCGGGTCGGGCGGCTTGAACCTTGCGCGCCAGACCGGGTAGCGAAAGCCCGCCCATCGCGAGGAAGGCCTGTTGGAAAAAGTGGCGTCGGCTTTGCATGCTCGGGATTAAATGTCGGCGCAAGGGGAGTTCTAACCGCTTTGGCCGCATTGGCAAAGGATCGATCAGGCGATTCATCAGGCGATTCGAATGGCGGTCGATCTGCGCTAAGGTATCCATCCTGGGTTACGCCCATCTGCACCATGAAGAAGCTCCTCCTGTTCCTCGCCCCCCTCATACTCGGCCATGCGGCCTCCGCTGGCGAAGTCCTTACCTACGAAGGCACCGCGGGTCCCGGTGCCGGCAGACACCTCGTCTTCATCGCCTCCGATCACGAGTACCACTCCGAGGAGACCTGCCCGGCGATCGCGCGGGTCCTCGCCAGGCGGTTCGGCTTCAAATGCACGGTATTGTTCGGCCAAGACGAGGAGGGGTTTATCCAGAAGGGCGCCAACCACATCCCGGGGATGGAGGTGTTGGGCGAGGCCGACCTTCTTTTCCTCTTCCTCCGCTTCCAAGATTGGGACGCGGAGCAGATGGAACCGTTCACCGAATATCTCAAACGCGGCGGCCCGGTGGTCGGGCTCCGTACCACCACCCACGCCTTCAAGATCAAGGACAAAGCGAGCCCCTTCTTCCGGTTCTCAGACAACTACACCGGCGACGACTTCCCTCATGGCTTCGGGAAGCAGATCCTCGGCCTGAGCTGGTCGAATTACGGCGGCCACTACAGCCGCAACCACAAGCAGAGCGTGCGGATCGATGTCATTCCCGACAAGGCGGGGCACCCGATCAACCGCGGGGTCACCGACGCTTGGGCCTACGGTGGCGGATACCGCGCCGACCTCGGTGCCGAGTGTGAGGTGCTGGCGATGGCGCAGCCGTTGGTGGACATCTACCCGGGTTCAGAAGTGCTGGAGGGGAAGGCGCCACAACCGGCCGCTTGGACGCGGGGCTACCGTTTCGACGGCGGCCCGGAGGGCAGGGTGTTCACCACGGTCTACGGCGGTTCTCCGGACATCGTGAACCGGGGCTTCCGCCGCATGCTCGTGAACGCCGTCTTCTGGGGCCTCGGCCTCGAGGAGCAGATCGACGGGGAGGCCAATGTCGATTTCGTCGGTCCCTACACGCCGACCTTCGGCCGCTACACCCCGACCCGGAACCCCAAGGTCAAACCGTCAGACCTGGCCGGCTGGGACTCCGAAATCTATCCGCACACCGAGTTGCCTGCCGATGCCAAGCGGCTGTTCACGCCGGAGCAACTGGACGAGCAGGTGGGCGAGTGAGTCTGGAGAAGGGACGGGCCAGCAACCTCTCCCGCCTCTTCCCCAACCAGCCCTCACTTCCGGTAGAGGAACGAATCGGAGGTGAGCAGCGAGACGATCACGGCCTTGAAGCTGCCGTCGCTTTCGAGGTAGGCGCGGTCGGCGTCGACGAGCGTCTGCGAATCCGAGAGCATCTCGTTGCGCCCCATGTAGAAGCGGAAGGCGTGGCGGATGATCGATTGGCGGACCCGGTCGGACTCCGCCAGGCGGTCGATCAACTCGAGCGCATCGCGGACCTCGCCGTCGAGCGCGGGGTCGCCCGTCCCGGACAGCTCGCCGGTGGTCACGACCGGCGCGGTCTTGTAGACGTCGAAACTGCTTTTGCCATTGCCGCTCGAGATCAGGTTGTCGGGATGCTCCATCGCCTCCTCGGTGCGGAACCGGCCGAAGTCGTCGTACATCTCGAAGGCCAAGCCGAGCGGGTTCATGTGCCGGTGGCACTTCCAGCACTCGTTCGCGGCCGTGACATCGACGACCCGCTCGCGGAAGGTGCGGTGCGGGTCTTCGGGCACGCGGGCATCGACGGTGATCGGCACGTCGGGCACGCTGCCGGCGAGCAGCTTCTCGCGGATCCAGAGGCCGCGCCGGATCGGGTCGGAATGGAAGTTGGTCGAGTGCGCGATCAGCCACGCCGGATGCGTGAGGATGCCCTTGCGGTTGGCGATGGCGAAGGGCTGCTCGGGCTCGTAGTCCCAGAATTCCTTGTCGTCGATGTTCTCGTTCAGCTTGGTCGATTTCCAACTCCCGTAGCGGCCGATGCTCGGCGTCGGCGGGAGGCTGTAGAAGGGCGAGTGGTGATAGGTGTAGCCGTGGCTCCACGGCACGCGCGTGAAGGGGCGGATCCCGCGCCCGAAGTGCTCCTCGAAGAAGTGCATGTAGTTGACCAGCTCGCCGGGCTTCGAGGCGTCGGCGATCCGCATCGACGGCACCCCCTTGAGGAACTCGAGGTTCTCCTCGAGC
>JAUIGD010000486.1 GCA_030430255.1 Verrucomicrobiia bacterium | reverse complement strand
CTGGTGGCCATCCCCACAAACCGCGCCCTCAATTCCCCGGGGCTGTCACCCTGAGCAACGCGAAGGGCCTCTCACCGCGGTCCGCGCCTCCGGAGCCCTCCGCCGTCGAAAGACCCCAGCGCCTCTGGGCCAGCCCGGATCGATCACCACATCCGCAGGCGAGGTGCCGCCCATCGTTGAGGCGGAGTAGGCCGCGGCTGGGGCCGGCAAGCCGCAGCCCGCAGCTTGGCGAGCGATTCGGGCTAAGAGGAATCGCACTAGGTCAAGGAGCGGCATCGACGGGGAGGCGCCTCCTTGCCCGCCCGCTTCGCACCCCGGTAGGCGGTCGGGGGCGTCCCGGTGGCACGGTGCGCCAGCTTCAGCGCGGGATCCTTCCGTCGCTCCGCTCGTCAGGATGACACCGCGCTTCCTTGGAAGGGCTGGTGGCCATCCCCACAAACCGCGCCCTCAATTCCCCGGGGCTGTCACCCTGAGCAACGCGAAGGGCCTCTCACCGCGGTCCGCGCCTCCGGAGCCCTCCGCCGTCGAAAGACCCCAGCGCCTCTGAGCCAGCCCGGATCGATCACCACATCCGCAAGCGAGGTGCCGCCCATCGTTGAGACTGGGGAGGCGGCGGCAGGGATCGGCGAAGCGGCTGGGTAGACACCCTGCCCGAGCCGGTCACCACGCCAACACCCTCAGCATCAACGAGCGCAAGCCGCAGCCCGGAGCTTGGTGATCGATCCGGGCTAGCTTGGGCTAGCTTGGGCAGCTCGGGCGTCACCCATCTTGGCGGGCGGGAACCCCTTCCTGCCGGTTAAAGCAAGCCAGCGAACCTGCGTGCGGGACCGATGGCCTGCGCTGACGTTCCTTTTTTATCGAGCATGAGCAACACCGCCGTGCCGGGCTCGTAAATGGCGCCGCACACGTTTGCCTCGACCAGCCTCGCGTTCTCCTGCGAATGGCTCGCCTCGAGTGCAAACTCACAACGCTTCACCCCCCGATACTGTTTCAGCACGCGCTTGAGCGTCGCCACCACGAAGCGGCCTGTCCGGAACTTGACGAGATCGTGGGCGAGCCGCACGACCGCCATCAAGAGAAACAGGAGGCCTGCCGCCCTCATTGGGTCGTCCCGGATCCCCGCAATCAGCAGTCCGATAGCGCAGGCCACGAGCATCAGCAGAACCAGATCCTCGATCAACAGACGGAGCAGGAGGGAGCGGCGCGGTACGTTGATGACGGCCCCGCCGCTCGGCTCGCGAAAACGGTCGCCGAGCTCGCCACCCCTCAAAGCCCGCGCAGGTACTCCATGCTCTGCCGGATGCTGGCGATCGGGTCGGGGCTTTGGTCCTGCTCCACGTGGCAGTGCTGCACGCCCGCGCTGGCGGCGGCCTCGATGATCGGTTCCATCGGGATGATGCCGTCACCGAGCTCCTGGAAACCGTCGGCGGGCATGCCGCCGTACTTGGGCAGCTCGATGCCCTCTTTGAGATCCTTCAGGTGCAGCTGGCTGACTCGCCCCCCCAGTTTCTCCATCAGCGCCACCGGCTCGACGCCGCCCGCCTTGACCCAGAAGACATCGAGCTCGAACTGCATTTCGGGGGCGAAGCGTTCGACGAAGACATCGAACCCGCAGCTGTCCCCCTTCGGTTCGAACTCGAAAGAGTGGTTGTGGTAGGAGAGCTGGATGCCCGCCGCCTTCGCCTTCGCGGCGGCCGCGTTGCAGCGGTCGGCGACCCGGCGGTAGTCGTCGAGCGTCTCGCGGTTCTTGCCGTGCAGGTAGGGGATCACCAGATGCTTCAGCCCGACTTCCTCCGCCTTGTCGAGGATGCGCGAGAAGTCGGACAAGGCGTCGTCTTTCGGGTCGGTGACCGACTCCCACTGGAAGTGCGACGACCGCAGCGCCAAGCCGTGTTCGCGGGCGGCGGCGATCATCGGCCCACAGTCGGGGAACCCGTACATCTCGCCCTGCTTGTATCCGGCTTCGACGACAGCCTCGATGGTCGCATCGGCATCCTTGCCGATCTCGTTGCGCAGCGTGTAGAGCTGGATGCCGATGTCAGCCCGGTAGCGGTCGTCCTTGGCGAGGGCGGACAGGGAGCGCGAGGTCGCCGCGAGCGCGGCGGCGCCGGTGGCGGCGATCCGGAGGAATTGGCGTCGGTCGGTCATGGGGGTGAGTCGGGAGTGGGGGTGGGATCGGGCTGCGAAGGCAAGAATGCGCGGCGGCGCCTCACTCGGCGGTCTCCGCGTCCGCCGCAGCGGATGCGGCGGCACCGGTGGCCGCGAGCGGGGCCACATTGAGATCGTGTTCGCTATTGATGAACGAACCCGGGGTGGCGGGCAGGCCGAGCAAGGACAGCGCGAGGTTGCCGGCGTCGCCGTTGCGGACCGGCTGGGCTTCGGCGTCGTACGGCACCTGCTCCTCCCCCGGATCGGCCCGCGTCTCCGGGTTCAGGGCGTAGAGTTCGCCGCCCGGCGCGACCCCGGCGCCCCAGACGAAGAAGGGGATCGTGTAGTTGTTGCGGTGTTTGGAGTTGGTGTGGGTCTTGGTCGCCATGCGCCCCCCGTGGTCGGTGGTGACGATGACGGCGGTCTTGCCGCTGAGGTCGGGATGGGCATTCACGGCATCGAGGATGCGGCCGATCAGCGCGTCCTCCTTGGTCAGCGCCGTGAGGTAGGGGCTGCCCGGGGTGAGGTCCCAGCCGTGCGCATGCCCTTGCGTGTCGGTGTCGCGCAGGTGGATCATCGCCAAGCCCGGGGCGGCAGATCCGAGATCGGCCAAGAACGCATCGATCAGCACGTCGATGTCGTCCTCGAAGACATAGCGGTCGATCTTGTCGCGCCCGTTGTCCTCGCCGGTCGTGTCCGGTTCGCCGATGCGCTCGCTGTAGCTGGTATCGAACAGGGAGAACTTCACCTTGCTCGCGTAGAGGGCGGTCCGCATCCCGTGGTCGTGCGCGACGTCGAACATCCCGGCGACATAGGCGTTCTTGTTGCGATGGAGGTTTTGCCCGAGCGCCGGGGTGGAGTTCTTCGTCCAGCCGTGCCCCGCATCGCCGGTCACGCCCCTGCCGGTGATCATGCAGGTGTGGTTCGGCAGGGTGACGGTGTAGTCGGCATCGGTCCGCGCGTTCAAGGTGAAGGCGCCCTCCTCCATGATGCGGTGCAGGGTCGGCGCCCCTTCTCTGCCAAGCGTGGTGACGGCATCGGGGCGCAGGCCGTCGCAGCTGATCAAAATGGCGTGTCCGATCGCCTGGCCCGCCCCGCCGTCAGGGGCGGGGGCGTCTTGCGAGGAACATGGCAGCGTTGAGAGAGCCGCGGCGAAGGCGGCCAAGAGGGTGGCTCGGGTCATGTCAGCGATCCCACAGAGGGGGGGAGGGAAAGTAGGGTCGATCGGGGCGACCCGCAAGAACGAGCGGAGGCTGCCCGATCCGTTCGCCGGCCGCCGCGGAGCCGCCCGCGCCGGTGCGTCAGCCCCTTTCGCCCAGCGCGGATCGATCGCATCGATCACCAAGCTCCGGGCTGCGGCTTGCCCTGCCGATGGCGTCAGCGTTGGAACGGCTCGGGCAGGGTCGAGGCACGCCGCCCCGCCCCGTCACCGCCCACGGGGCTCCCTGGGGATTCCGGATTCTCATCCCAGCGAGCAAGCCGGGGGCACCGGCCGTCAGATGCTCCGGCGCCGGCGCTTGACCTTCAGCTGCGCCATCGACTTGGCGATGGTCGCCTGCAGCGCGGCGAAGTTCTCCTCGTCCTCGTGGGTGACCCCCTCGAGGGCTTCCTGGGCGCGTTTCAACGCGGCCTCGACCGCATCCTCGTCGATGTCCGCCTCCGACATGGCGACGTCCGCCATCACCGAGACCGTATCCCCGGAGACCTCGACAAACCCTTCGCCGACGGCGATGTGGTGGGACTCGCCACCCTTGGTGAAGACGAGTTCGCCGGGGACGAGGATGGTGACCAGCGGCGCGTGCGAGGGGAGGATGCCGACGAGCCCGTCGGCGCTCGGGATCACGGTCGAGTCGACCTCCTCGGAGAAGGCTTCCTTCTCCGGTGTCACGATCTCGAGTTTGAGGGGCATGATCGGTCGGTGCGGGTAGAAACTAGCCCTTCTCGACGCTGTCGATGCCGGCCTTCATGTAGAAGTTCGCTTCGGGGACATCGTCGTGCTTGCCGTCGAGGATCTCGCGGAAGCCCTTGACGGTCTCGTCGACCGGGACGTAGACCCCGGGAGTGCCGGTGAAGACTTCGGCGACGGTGAAGGGCTGCGACAGGAAGCGCTGGATC
>JAUIGD010000485.1 GCA_030430255.1 Verrucomicrobiia bacterium | reverse complement strand
TTGAACTCGACCGGGATGCTCCAGAGCACGCCCTTGCCGTCCTGCAGGGCGAGATGCGCCGCGAACTGGCCCGGGTCGATGGTCAGCGGCACGCCCACCGCATGGCCGAGCAGCGCCGTCGTCGCCGCCGTCGTGGCCACCGACAGCGCCAGGTAGATGACGAAGAGCGGATAGACCCTGAGCGTCCGCCGGGCGAAGTATTCGCCGATGGCGCGGGCGTTCCAGAACGCCGCCCCCTTCAGCACGACGACCCGCGTCAGCAGGAAGGCGCTGAGGAAGAAGAACAGGTAGACGCCGGACTTGCCGATTCCCTCGAAGCTGAACCCGCCGAAGGACAGGAAGCCGTTGTTGCTGAGATGGCTCAGCACCACGACGAGCGCGGCGAGCGCGCGCGCGCCGTCGAGAAACGGCATGTCGTTCCGTTTGCCCGCGAAGTTCGGGTTTACCGCAAGGCGGCTCAGGACGTCACGCAACCAGACTACCTCTCAAGAAGGACTGCCGAGCCTCCTCCCCGGCGCAGGGGTACCCGCTAGCCGCCGTCCCGATCAAGGGACGTCCCGGCAACACGCTTAAGAGCGGCCTCGAAACGGTCGGTGGCGTCGTCCCAGCCGTGGGAGGTGGCGCGCGCATGGGCGGCCTCGGACATCGCTGCCCACTTCGCGGGCGGAAGTGCGGCGAGCTCGACGAGCCGCGCCGCCATCGCCGCGGCGTCGTCCACATCCACCACCCAGCCCTCGGCACCGTCCCGGATCAGGTCGGGGGCGGCGCCGGTACGGGTCGAGATCACCGGCGTGCGGCAGGCCATCGCCTCGAGCAGCGGCAGCCCGAAGCCCTCGCTGCGGCTGCCCATCAGCCAGCCGTCGCACGCGGCGTAGATCTCGCGCAGCTTCGCCTGCGAGGGGTCGCGGAAATACTCGGTCCCTTCGGGCAGCGGCAGGTGCGGGCTCGCCGCCTTCTTGCCGAAGGCCATCACGCGGAGCTCCGGCACCCGTTCCCGCGCGAGCGCGATCGCCCTGGTGGTGACGTCGATGCCCTTGAAGGCGGTCTCGGAATACATGAAGCCCACCGTCGGCGTCGCGTTCTTCGCCCGCGGCGACGCCTGGAAGAGGTCCATGTCGACGGCGTTCGGCACGAGGGCGACGTCGTGATCGCCGTATTCCCGCGCCATCGTCTCGACCAGCCAGCCGGCGATCGTGATCTTCTTCAGCGGCAGGTAGTAGCTGCCGCGGGCGAGATGCACCGGCAGGTGGCCGTGCACCTCGTGATGCTGGACGAAGTAGACCCCGGCCCCCTTCGCCGGCGACAGCGCCGCCACCTCGAAGGCGGTGTTCCACCAGGTCGCCACCACCACGTCGCCGTCGCGCACGTCGGCGTCGCCGATCGCCCCCGGCCGCGCCGCCACCGACTGGGTGACGCCGAGACCATCGAAATACGGGCTCTCGGTCTTCCGCTCGCGGCGGTGGCCCTTGAGCCGGGCGCGCAGCCGCTGCGGCCAGGGCCGCGGCGCGAGGCGGTGCCAGAGGACATGCACGTCGTGACCGCGCGCGGCGAGCCGGCCGGCGTAGATCGCCACCACCCGGGCGCCGCCCGAGACCCGGCCGGCGGGCATGACGAAGGTGATGCGCATGGGTTCGTCCCCCGGAGGCGCGCCCCGGTCCGGACGCGCCCGCGAGGTAGCGGCGCGGCCGGCCCGAGGTCAACGGCCGGCGGCCGCCAGAGGGGCTGCGGGCGATGTTTCGCATGCGAAACGGGCAGCGTTAACCATTTGATCCCAAGATGTGATTCCGGCCGGAGACCGGATTCGCTCCGGCGTTGCGGCAGGCCGGATCGGCGGCTATGGTCCCGTGCCGCCGGTACGGATGCGCGGAGGAAACGGTCCTTGTCCAACGTCTTCATCCATATCGGCTTTCCCAAGACCGCGACGACGACGCTGCAGGGCGCGCTGATGCGGCACGGTGCCTGCGGCTATCTCGGCAAGGGCCTGCGCGAGAAGGGGCTGCCGGAGCTGTCGCTTCGGCTCGCCCAGGCCGCGCTCTACCTCGACCGGTTCCGCTTCGAGGCGGCGGCGGACGGCCTCGCCGCCGAGATCGCGGCGCTGGCGGCGACGGTGCCGGCGCTGGTCATCTCGGACGAGACCTTCGCCTTCGCCGAATACATGGAGCTCGGGGAGCACTGGCCGAAGCAGCCGGTCGTCGACCACTGGACGGTGGCGCACCGCCTTGCCCGGCTCGCCCCCGGCGCCGGCGTGTTCTTCTCGACGCGCGAGCAGCTCGACTTCGTCGGCAGCTACTACCGCCAGGAGGTCAAGCGCGGCACCACCGAGGAGCCGCTGGCCGACTACGCGGCGCGGCAGCTGGACGAACTGCCCCGGCGCTCGATGCTGCACGCGATCCGCTACGACGAGGCCTACGACGCCTATGCCGACGCCTTCGGCCCGGACCGGGTCCACGTCTCGATCTACGAGGCGTTTCGGGAGGATTTCGGCGCCTGGCTCGACGCGGTGGCGGCACTGACCGGGCTCGACGCGGACGGGCTCCGCGAGAGCTGGGGCGGCGGCCATGCCAACCGCGACCGGCCGCGGCGCCAGCGCGAGAGCGTGCGGCAGATCCGGGCGCTCCTGCCGAAGCAGGTGAAGGGCCTCCTGCCGAAGGACGTCAGGCGCGGGGTCCTCGACCGGCTGGCCAAGCCGCCGCCGCCGACGGACCTGCCGGAGGCGACCGCGACGGCGATCCGCGACTACTTCGCCGGACCGAACCGGGCGCTCGCCGACCGGACCGGGCTCGACCTCGCGGCGCATGGCTATGCCGTGGCGGAGGCCCCGGCAGAAACGGCGTCGGCCTGACGCCACGCCTCGCCTTTCGCACGCGAAATACCGGTGCGGGCGAATCCGGTCTCCAGCCGATTTTCGTATTCAAGTTCAGTGCGTTAATTGCCCGTGTTTCGCATGCGAAACATCAGGTGCGGGCGGCGAGCCAGGCCGCGAGCTCACGGGCGAGGGCGGCATCGACCCCGGGGCCGGAGAGGGTGAGCCGCCCCCTGCCCTGCTTGATCGCGATCCCCGGCGCGACTTCGTTCGCGGCCGGGGCGGGCTTCTCCGCCCTGCCCTTCAGCGCCCGTTCGAGCACCCGCCGCTCGGCGGCGGCATCGAGCGGCTCGGCGCGGCGGAGCGCGTCGCGGACCGCCGCCGCGAAGCCCGGCCGGTCGAGCGCGGAGGCGAGCGCGAGGCCCAGCCGCTCGGGGATCGCGGTCGGGAACCTCAGTGCCGCGCCGAAGGCGTCGTGCAACCGCGCGAAGCTCGCGATCTTCGACCGCCGGGCCCGCGGCGAATGCGCGAAGAGCGCCGCCACCGCCGCGCCGATGTCGGAATGGATGCCGAGCCGCACAGCGGTCACCGCGACATGCGCCCGCTCCCAGAACGAGAGCTGGCTGCGGATCTCGTTCTCCTCGACCATCGCCTGGTAGGCCTCGGCCGCGCCCTTCGGCCGGCGAACCACGGCGAAGACGCTCGGCTGGCCCAGCTCGCGCAGCGCCGTGACCCGCCGCCAGCCGGAGATCAGTCCGTAGCGGCCGTCGCCCGCCTCGACGACCTCCACCGGCGTCTGCTGGCCGCGGGCGGCGAGGCTCGCCTTCAGCGCCGCCATGTCCTCGGCGTCGAGGCTCAGCCGGTCGCGCACCAGATGGTCGTCGGCGATGGATTCCAGCGGCAGGGTCATGGCGAGCCGACCCTCCGCGCGCGCCTCGGCGACCTCGCGGGAGAGCGTCTCGAGCGCCGACTGGCTGGCGGCGGCGCCGGCGATCTGCGCCACCGGCGGCCGCCGCGTCACCGTCGGCGCCACGCCGAGGGGAAAGCGCGACTTGGTCTCGGGGGCGGCCTCCGGCTCGGCCGGGGGAGTCAGGCGGCGGCGCTTGGCCATGGGACGTCTCCGTCGTCGGTCGTGGCGGACATGCAGTGCATCCTGGGGCAGGGCAGGGGGCCGTTCCCGGCGCCCGGTTCGCTGCGAACGGTCACTCCGCGGCCGCCTGCGCTGCGACCTCGTCGCGGCGCCAGGCGCCCACGAGGAGGCGCTTGAACATCGCGTAGGTCTCGTCGAAGGCGGCGCGGCCGCGCATGTAGGTCTCGCGGTTGAAGTCGCGGTAATCGGCCTCGTAGATGCCGGCGACTTGCTCGCCGGCCTGACCGATCAGCGCCGTCAGGTCCTGCCGCCAGGGCGAGAGCGTGGTCCCCATGTAGCTTTGCATCAGCGCCGCCATCTCCGCCTGCTGGGCGC
>JAUIGD010000484.1 GCA_030430255.1 Verrucomicrobiia bacterium | reverse complement strand
ATCTTCGCCCGTGGTGGTGCGGTACGAGTACTGGCCGAACACCTCGAGGCCGGGCTTCAGCGAGAGAGGCTGCGGCAGCGTACCCGAGCGCGTCGCGGGGGCGGCGCGGCCATAATAGTCCGGTGCCTCCTCCTCTGCGGCTGCGCCTTCCGGCGGCAGGGGCTCCGGCTGCGCGCTGGCGGGCCGCGGTTCGGCGGTTTGGGCGATCCCGGCGGGCGATGGTAGGGTGGGTGGCGGGAGGTGGCGACCCTTTTTTGATCCGATGCCAGCGCGCGCGTTCAATCTTGGGTCGCGTTTTCCGCGAGGGCTTCGCCGGGTGCCCGGGTAGCCGGCGTCGCCAGCGCGGCGACGAGGTGTGGGCGCAAGGGTGAGAGGGGTTTGGCGATGCCAAATCGCGACCCGTCCGGATCGACATCCCCGCCCACCACGACGGCGATCGCCCGGCCGGCGGCGTCGAGCAGTGGCGCGCCCGCAGCGGCGGTGAGTCCCGGGGTGTCCTCGCCCGGAGAGAAGAACAAGAGATCGCGGCGCCGGGATCCGATCTGGACGGGGAACAGCTGGGCCGGGGCGGTCGCTCCCGTGCCGGGGATCGCCAGCCAGGCCAGAGGGCCACCGAGTTCATCGGCGACGGCGAGCGCTCCACCCGCCGTGGCCGTGCTCAGCGGCAGCGCGGCGATGAGCCCGGCGCCCCCGGTGGGATCGGCACCGTCGGGGACGGGCAGGGCGAGGCTCCGTCCGGAGAAAATTGGCGAGAGGGTGTGGCGGGCGGTGATGGCGACTGCGGGCAATGCCGGATCGACGCGCGCGCTGAAGGCGAGGCCGGCGGGGGCGAAGTCGGGGGCGAACACCGAGCCCGGCGGCACCTGGGGCTCGGTGAGGACGGTGTGGATCGGCGGGGCGTCCGCCTCGGGGCGGCTGCAGGATGCCACGGCGAGGCTGACGAACGCCAGGAGGGCGCTGACAGGGGGTCGGAGGAGTGTCGCGGTGCGGGGGGGCATGGGGCGTTCACGGCGCTTGCCGAAAGTGGGAATTCGCAGTAGATAAATGCACCCCCTTCACCCGGTTCCAACTGATTTCGGCGCGCCCTCACCTCTCTGTCTCGACGGACTCGATTCCCGTCCCGCCGGCTCTGGTAGTCCGCCCGACACGCCCCAGTTTATCGCCCCCGCTTATCGCCATGAGAAACCACCCGTCACTGTCGCTCGCCGCCGCCGTTGCCACCGCCGGCGCCGCCCTCTCGTTCTCCCCGCGCGCCGACGCGGGGACCTTGGTCGCCGATGGCGGCCAGTGGGAAGTCCGCCAGGTCGCTTCGGCGGTCAATGCCCGGAGCTTCGACGCCGCCGAGCTCGCGCTCGCGGGCTACCTTGCCATCGGCGAAGCCTGTACCGCCGTCGATCAGGTCGACTTTGGCACCGTCGGCAACTTTGCGGTCGACCTTCCGTTCCCTGGCCTGCGCTTCGACGACGACAACTTCGCCATGGAGATGACCGGCCAAATCGACGTGACGACGCCGGGCGAAATCACCTTCGGCCTGTTCGCCGACAATGCCGCCCGCCTCGTGATCGATGGCGCGGTGGTGGTCGAGACGGCCGCCGCTGCGGTCGATGCCTTCGGGACGGTCACCTTGGCCGCCGGGCTCCACGACGTGCGCGTGGTCTATTTCGAGGGCACGACAGACGCTGATGTCGAAGTGTTCGTCGCCTCGGAACCCGGGGCCTTCACCGCCTTCGCCGACGCCGATTTCGAATTGCTCGACGTCGTGTCGTCGCCGGCGCCGACCGCCATCACCTCCTCCTCGTCCGCCTTCCCGCTCAACGCGGTGGCCGGGGCAGTCGTCGGCAACCTGACGGCGAGCGGGGGCGCTGGGGGCGAGACGCGCTTCGAACTGGTCTACCCGCTCGACCCGGCGAGCCCGATCACCCTGATCGCAGCCGGCTCCGATGGATGGAGCTATCTCGATGACGGTTCGGCGCCCGGCGCCGGCTGGCAGGATCCCGGCTTCGACGATTCGCTCTGGTTGCAGGGCGGCGTGGCGCCGCTCGGCTACGGCGCGCCGGTGCCCACGACCGAGATCGCGATGGGGCCGGACGTCGAGACGCGCCACCCCGCGGCGTTTTTCCGCAAGACCTTCAACCTGCCGATCGGCGAACTGGAGCGGGTCGATTCACTGTTGCTCAGCCTGCAGCGCGACGATGCGGCGGCGGTCTACATCAACGGTGTCGAGGTGGTGCGCGACAACCTCCCGGCGGGGGCGATCGACCACACCACGCTCGCCACCATCACCGCGGGCGGCGAGCAGGAGACCACCTTCTTCGATTTCTATGTCCCGCGCTCGGTGCTCGTCGACGGCGAGAACTTGATCGCGGTGGAGGTGCACCAGACGTCGCTGACGAGCAGCGATCTCTACATGGACGTGGCCCTCCAATACCAGCGCCGCGCGGACTTGTCCGGCGACGAACGGCACTTCGCGATCACCGACAACCAATTGAAGCTGGCGCGGGCGGCGTCGGCCATCCCGGCCTCGTTCGGACAGACCTTCGATGTGCAGATCCGCGCCACCAACGCCTGCGGGGCCTCGGTGGTCGAGACGCTGGCGATCTCCGCCGTCGTGGGTGCCACCCGGGCGCCGACCGCGGTGACGCTGAGCGGTTCGACGGTCGAGGTGGGCGCCCCGGCTGGGGTGCTGGTCGGCACGCTCGGAGCCACCGACGCCGACTTCGGCGATGCGCACTCCTTCCAGCTCGTCGGCAACGTCCTGTTCCCGGACAACGACCGCTTCGAGATCGTCGGCGACAAGCTGTTCACCGCAGTTCCGGTCGATGCCGAGGCGGAGGACACCTACCTGCTGAACATCCGCGCCACCGACGCGACCGGCAACACCTTCACCGCCCAGGTCGAACTCACGGCGGTGGCGCCGCCGTCGCGCATCACGATCGACCCGGACACCGTGCCCGAGAACGCGCCGGAGTTCGTCCCGGTGGGCACCCTGAGCACGACCGACCCGTTCACCGACGACCACAGCTACCGCTTGGTGGTCGCGGTCGACCCGACCCCCACCACGCTGCTCGATTTCGGAGCGACCTGGAGCTACCTCGACGACGGCTCGGACTTGGGGGAGGCTTGGGCAGCGTATGACTTCGACGACAACGCTTGGGGCCAGGGCTCTGCCCCGCTCGGCTACGGCACGCTCGACACCGCCGCCCCCGTGACGCAGATCGACGCCGGTCCAGGCCCCGATGTGCGGCCCTCGACCTACTTCCGCACGACCTTCGACATCGTCGATCCGGGCTTGGTGGAGGAGCTCATCTTCGACATGGCGATCGACGATGGCGCGCTGGTCTACATCAACGGTGAGTTGGTGTTCCGGTTGCGCGCCGACAACGTGACCTCGGCGGCTGACTACACCGGCCAGGGCGATGGCGGCGAGACGACCAACGACGTGGTCTCCCTGTCGGGCGGGCTGCCCGAACTGCTCATCGCCGGCCCCAACGTCCTCGCGGTGCAAGTCCACCAAACCACGGCCACGAGCAGCGACACTTGGCTGGACATGTCCGTGCAGGCGATCCTGCGCGCCGGCGAGGGCGATGCCGACCACTTCTACCTGGTCGGCGATCAGGTCTTCCTCAACAAGGAGGTCGCCGAGGTGCCGGCGGCCGACGGGGACAGTTTCACCCTGCTCGTCGAGTCCACCTCATCGCTGGGCGAAGTCGTGACCGGCGAGGTCGTGATCAAGGTCGGACCCGCCTCGGCGAACCCGCCCACCGACATCCTTTTGAGCAACACGGTGATCGACGAGGGGCTGCCCATCGGCAGCCTGGTCGGCGACCTGTCCACCATCGATGCCGGCGGGGGTGCCCATGCCTACTCGCTCGCCTCCAACCCGCTGTTCCCGGCCAACAGCCAGTTCTTCGCCCTGAACGGGCAGCTGTTCACCGCGGAGGTGCTCGACTTCGATGACGGCAGCAGCCGCAATATCCGCATCACCACCACGGACAACACCGGGCTGACGTTCAGTAAGAATTTCACCATCACGCTCAACCAGGTGCCGGAAGCGCCGACCGGCATCACCCTCGCACCGGACACCGTCGCCTTCGACGCGCTTCCCGGGACGGTTGTCGGGACGCTCGACGCGGCCGACGCCAACGCGCTGGAGGCACACACCTTCCGCTTCGGCACGTTCCCCCCAGTCCCCGACACGGTGCCGGTCGTCCCGTTCGGCTCGACTTGGTCCTACCTCGATGACGGCACCGACCAGGGGGCCGCCTGGGTCGCCCCCGGCTTCGATGACAGCACCTG
>JAUIGD010000483.1 GCA_030430255.1 Verrucomicrobiia bacterium | reverse complement strand
CTCCACCAACCTAGGCCGCCGCTTGACCGCCGTACCGCCGTGCAACACCAGCCCCGCGCGCCCGAACGCGCCCGCGAGGAACTCGCTCAGCGGCGCGGTCATCTCCCGGAACTGGGTGAACACCAGCATCTTTTCGCCACGTGCCGCGACCTCGGAGGCGATCGACGACAGCCGCCGGAACTTGCCGCTGTCGTCTGCCCCGAAGTTCCCGCTGCCGCTGAACAGGGCCGGGTGGTTGCAGATCTGCTTGAAGCGCATCAGATATCCCAGAACCAGACCGGCGCGCTGGATCGGGTCGAGCGTCTGGTCCTGGAGGTCGGCCTTCAGAGCCTCGACCGACTTCCGATAGAGCGCGGCCTGACCCTTGGTGAGCGGGCAGTCGGTGCGCAGCTCGGTCTTGTCAGGCAGGTCGTCGATCACCCGCCGGTCGGTCTTCAGCCGGCGGAGGATGTACGGGGCCACCAGGCGCCGCACCTTCGCGTACGCACCCTCGCCCTTGAGCGCTTGGGCGAACCTCTTGGAGGTGCCGAGGAGCCCCGGATTGAGAAAGTCGAACAGCGACCAGAGGTCGGCTGCGCTGTTCTCGACCGGCGTCCCGGTGAGCGCGATCTTCGCCCGCGCGGCGACCGCTTTGACGCGCTTGGTCTGCGCCGCGCCAGGGTTCTTGATCGCCTGCGCCTCGTCGAGCACCAAGTGGTCCCAGAGCGCATCGTCGATGCCCTTCAGCCGCGACAGCATCGAATAGGTCGTCACCACCGCATGCTTCCCACGCGCCGCCTCAGCCACGTCGGCCAGCTCCTCGCGGGGGGTCTGTGAAGGGTGGGCGTAGAGCACTTTTAAGCCCGGGGCAAACTTCTCGAACTCCGCGCGCCAATTGCCGACCAGGGAGGCGGGCACCACCAGCAGCGACGGCGGCCGCTTCGCGCGCACGCCTGACGCGAGCAGGGCGATGACCTGCAAGGTCTTGCCCAAGCCCATGTCGTCGGCCAGGCAGGCGCCGAGGCCCAACCCGCCCAGCAGCGACAGCCATTGATATCCGACCTTTTGATAGGGCCGGAGCTCGGCCTTGAGCCCCTTCGGCGGCGCCTTCTCCCCGGGCTCGCGCAGCTTCTCCAGCAGCGTCTTCAGCCGCCCGCCCGCGCTCACCTCCGTCCAGTCGCCGCCGCCGTCGGGCGCACCTTCCAACAGGCCATCCCCTCCGCCGATCCCGAAGCCGGCCAACAGACGCATCGCCTCGGCGAAGGGCATCCCCGCCCCAGCGGCGGCCTCCGCCCCCTTCCAATGCGCCAACACCTGCCCCAGCTTCTCGCGGTCGACCTCCACCCAGCGCCCCTTGAGGCGCACGAGGTTGTCCGGTGCGGCGAGGATCCGCTCCCACTCCGCGGCCGTGATCGTCTCGCCGTCGAGCGCCAGCCCGGCCTTGAACGACAGCAGCGCGTCGGCGCCGAGCTTGGTCTTCGAGCCGCCACCGATCTCGACCTTGACCGCCACCCGAGAGGGGCGCCCCGCGCGCCACCAGTCCGGCACCTTGACGATCACCCCCGCCTCCTCGAAGGCGGGCGACTCCTCGATGAAGCGGAAGGCCTCCGCTGGCCGCCACGCCAAGGCCGAGAACACGCGTTTCGAATCGAGCAGTTCCCGCGCGAACGCGCTCGCCTCCGCCGCCGCCTGCACCGTCGCGAGCAGCTGTTTCAACGCCCGCGCGTCTCGCTCGCCCGCCTACTGCTTGAGCTCCCGCCCCAGCGGTAGGTACTGCAACGCTCCGCCCGCCGAGACCCGGTGCGTGTAGGTCGCGAGGAAGGCGAAGGGGAAGTCCTCGTTTCGCTTGTTCTCCGCGAGGTGGAAGGTCACCCGTCCCACCAGTCGCCACAGCGGGTGCGCTGCCTTCAGATAGCTCTCCAAATCCCCCTCGTGCGCGGCGAGGTGGGCGTCGATCTCGCCCCATAGCGCTCCCAACAACCGCTCGGAGACATACTCGGACCCCGGTGCTGCCGGCGCCGCCGCCACCAGGGCTTCGAGCGCCGCCGCGGCCGGCGCCGGGACGGAATCGCGCACGGCCCGCTCGCCCTTACAAAACGCCGTCAGGAACTCGCGGGCGAAGGCGCGCCAGTACTCCAACCCCGGCGGCAGGGCCTCTTCGCCCAAAGCATCCGCCGCCAGCGACAGCAAGCCCGCCGCCGACGAAACGTCAAACGCCCGCGCCACCTTCGACGGCAATCCGGCAGACTTGGCATCGGCCGCACTCAGCAGCAGGCGGCCGCTCGGCAGAAGGTGGATGTCTGGCGGGAGAGAGGACAGTTGACCGCCGCCCTACGCCCACGTGCGCCCACCGGCAAGCGTCAACTTGGACGAAGCCACGGCGTTCTCAGACCGGCAGCGCCTCATCGCATCGATAGGCCAACGCCTCGCCGATCGCATCTCCGACGGAAAGCCCCTCCAGGGCGTCCCGCGCGAGGGCGAGACGGGAGTCGTGATCGCCGGAGGCATGCATCGCCAAAGGGAGCACCGAATCGATCAATGACCAAGATCGACCCTCGCCGCGAAAGCCTTGCGGCGAGCCGTCCCCTCAGGTATCATCACGGCCGGTCGGGTCATCGCGGACGCCCGATCCTCAAAGGCATGCTCCTCCGAACCTCCGCCCTAACGCTCAGTCTCCTCGCCTCCGGAATCCCGCTGCTCAGGGCGCAGATCCCGGCGGGCGCGGCCACCTCAGTCCCCCGCAGTTACGCGCCGACCCTGCCGCGCAGCTACTCGCCGACGCTCCCCCGCGCCGCGACCGAAGCGCTCTACCCGTGGCGGAGGGGCATCACCGCGACCGTGTTTTGGGTGGGCGAAGACGCCAGCGCCAACAACCCCACCCACAACCGGGCCAGCGCTTGGGACACGGAGTGGCAGAAGAACTTCGGCGGCTACGACACCCCTGACCGCACGGCGCGGACCCGCGATTTTTGCCCGCACGGTTTCACACCGCAGCTCAACCCCTTCTACGTCGCCCTCCCCTACAACGACCGCATCGATTGGCGCTCGACCAAACCCAGCGCCCCGCGTGTCGTCCCGTGGTTCGACCGCGTGTTCGAGCGCGAGGGCCAAAGCGTCTGCCACAACCGTTGGGTCGCGATCCATCACGGCGGGCGGGTCTGCTTCGCGCAGTGGTGCGACGTCGGCCCGTTCGAGACCGACGACTGGGCTTACGTGTTCGGCAACGCCCGGCCGAAGAACACCAAGAACAATGGCGCCGGCATCGATCTCTCGCCAGCCGTCCGCGACTACCTCGGCATCGCCGGCGGGAGGGCGACCGTCGATTGGCGCTTCGTCGAGGTGCGCGAGATCCCGGTCGGCCCGTGGCGCAAGTACGGCGAGAACAACTACTTCGTCGACCCCCACAAGCACATGGACCGCGCTCAGCGGGAGGAGATCGAGCGCCTCAAACGCCTGCGCGACCAAGCCGTCCGCAGCCGGCTCGGCGGATAGCGGAGGGACGATTTGTGCCACCGCCACCCGCTTGGAGGGCGGAGCTCCGTCTCCGCCGTGACCGGGCCGACAGAGCGGGCGCCAACCCAATCGGCGCCGAGGGAGAACAGCGAAAGCCTCCACGCCCTCTCTCCCAAGGCGCACCCGCCCCATCAGGCCCCGCCGGATATGGAGGTCCCCCCCCGCGTTTCCAGGCCCGTCAACGCTACGTCAAAATCGGCGTGATCAATTCGCCGTGGACGTCGGTCAGGCGGTAGCGGCGCCCTTGGAACCGGTAGGTCAATTGCTCGTGATCGATGCCCATCAAGTGGAGGATCGTCGCGTTCAGGTCGTGCACGTGGACCGGGTCGCGGACGATGTTGTAGCAGTAGTCGTCCGTCTCGCCCAACGACATCCCCCGCTGCACGCCGGCGCCGGCGAGCCACATCGTGAAGCAGCGCGGGTGGTGGTCGCGGCCGTAGTCGGTCTGCGTCAGCTTGCCCTGCGAATAGATGGTGCGCCCGAACTCGCCGCCCCAGACGACCAGTGTGTCGTCGAGGAGCCCGCGTTGCTTGAGGTCCATCAGCAGGCCCGCCGACGGCTGATCGGTGTCCGAACACTGTCCGCGCAAGGC
The DNA here is from genome assembly GCA_030430255.1 of Verrucomicrobiia bacterium. Lineage (GTDB taxonomy): Bacteria > Verrucomicrobiota > Verrucomicrobiia > Verrucomicrobiales > DEV007 > JAUIGD01. The sequence continues at coordinate 221 of JAUIGD010000483.1, read as the reverse complement.
TTTGGGCAGCCCCCCGTGGTGGTCCCAACCTTGGTGGAAAAGCTGGATGAACCGGACGTCGCGTTCGGCCAGGCGACGGGCCAGCAAGCAGTTGAACGCGTAGGTCCCGGGCCGCTTCACCTCCGGCCCGTAGAGGTCCAGCACCGAGTCGGGCTCGCCGGAGATGTCGGTCAAATCGGGCACGCTGCTCTGCATGCGGAAGGCCATCTCGTATTGGGCGA
>JAUIGD010000046.1 GCA_030430255.1 Verrucomicrobiia bacterium | reverse complement strand
CGATGACGTTGAAATCTTCGAGGGTGGTGGTGTCGCCGCTCACCTTGCCGCCGGCGCAGATCTCCTTGAGGAGCCTCCGCATGATCTTGCCGGACCGGGTCTTCGGCAGCGCCCCGGTGAAACGGATGTCGTCGGGTTTGGCGATCGGCCCGATCTCTTGGCCGACGTGGGCGCGGAGTTCGGCGGCGAGCTTGTCGCCGGGTTTGACGCCCTCCTTCAGGGTGACGAAGGCGACCACGCCCTGCCCTTTGATCTCGTCGGGGCGGCCGACGACGGCCGCCTCGGCGACGGCAGCGTGTGAGACCAGGGCGGACTCGACCTCGGCAGTGCCGAGGCGATGCCCGGAGACATTGAGGACGTCGTCGAGGCGGCCGACGATCCAGAAGTAGCCGTCCCTGTCGCGCCGCGCTCCATCCCCGGCGGTATAGACGCCGTCGTAGTCTCCCCAGTAGGTCTTCCGGTAGCGGCGCTTGTCGCGGTAGATGGTCCGCAACATCGAGGGCCAAGGTTGGCGGATCACGAGCTTGCCGCCCTCGTCCGGGCCGCACTCGCGCCCCGTCTCGTCGAGGATGGCGGCGTCGATGCCGAAGAAGGGGAGCGTGGCGGTGCCGGGCTTGGTCGGGGTGGCACCGGGGAGGGGGCTGATGAGGATGGCGCCGGTTTCGGTCTGCCACCAGGTGTCGACGATCGGGCAGCGCCCGCCGCCGATCTTCTCGTGGTACCACATCCAGGCCTCGGGGTTGATGGGTTCGCCGACGGTCCCTAGCAAGCGCAAGGAGCTCAGGTCGTGGCGCTCGGGGAACTTGTCACCGGCCTTGATGAAAGCGCGGATGGCGGTGGGGGCCGTGTAGAAGACGGTGACGCCGTGGCGCTCGATGATGTCCCAGAAGCGGGCGAAGTCGGGCTGGTTGGGGGCGCCCTCGTACATGAGGACGGTGGCGCCGTTGAGCAAGGGGCCGTAAACGATGTAGCTGTGGCCGGTGATCCAGCCGACGTCGGCCGTGCACCAGTAGACGTCGTCGTCGCGGAGGTCGAAGATGTACTTCGAGGTGGAGTAGGTCCCGGTCAGGTAGCCGCCGGTGGTGTGGAGGATGCCCTTCGGCTTGCCGGTGGAGCCGCTGGTGTAGAGGATGAAGAGCGGGTGTTCGCTGTCGAAGCCGCTGGCCGGGCAGTCGGCGCCGGCCTTCGCCATCTCCTGGTGCCACCAGTAGTCGCGGCCGCGCTTCATCTTGACCTCGTTCTTGCAGCGCTCGAGGACGATCACGGTCTTCACCTCGCGCCGTTTGGCGAGCGCCTGATCGACGTTGTCCTTGAGGGGGACGATCTTGCCCCGGCGCCATCCCCCGTCGGCGGTGATGACGGCGGTCGCCCCCGAGTCTTCGGCGCGATCGAGGATGGAGGCCGCGGAGAAGCCGCCGAAGATGACCGAGTGGACGGCGCCGATGCGGGCGCAGGCGAGCATGGCCACCGCGGCCTCGGGGACCATCGGCATGTAGATCAGGACGCGGTCTCCCTTCTTGATGCCGCGGTTCAGGAGGACGTTGGAGAAGCGGCAGACTTCGCGATGCAGCTGTGCGTAGGTGAGGGTGCGGACCTCGCCGGGCTCACCCTCCCAGATGATCGCCGCCTTGTTCTTGCGAGGCCCGTCGAGGTGGCGGTCGAGGCAGTTCTCTGCGGCGTTGATCTTGCCGCCGACGAACCATTTCGCGTACGGGGGCTGCCAGTCGAGCGCCTCGCTCCAGCCCTTCTGCCAAGAGAGCTCGGAGGCCTCCTGCGACCAGAACGCAGCCGGGTCGGCGATCGACTTTTTGTAGAGGCGCTTGTATTGCGCCAAGCTGGAGATGCGCGCCCCCTCCGCGAACTCGGCGGGGGGCGGGAACATGCGTTGTTCTTGGAGGTGGGACTCGATGTTCTGGCTCATGGGGTTTGAGGACGGCTCGGTTGCGACCCTATCGCCCTGACCTCGAAGACCACATGAAAACCATCTGGTGCAGATCGGGCGTCAGCTCGCGTTGATCGGGGTGGGGGAGGGCGCTCGTTCGCTCCCCGAGCACGGCGTCGCCCTCCGGTGGTGAAGCGGGCTCCACCCCTTCCGCGCGCCTTGTTCTCGGGAAAATGATCTCGCGGCATCTCATGCGTTTTTTCGGACCGGACACTAGCGAAAGCTCGCCGTCCTCTCAAACGCTGATTTGTCCGAACAGGGCCGAGAGGTCTCTGCGGCCGAGCAGCCGCCATGCCCCCGGCTTGAGACCGGGGTCTTCCAAGCCGCCGATCCTGACCCTGACCAGCCGCTTCACCGTATAGCCGAGAGCGCCGAGCATGAGCCGCAACTGCCGCTTCATCCCCTGCTCCAAGGTGATCGCCACGGTCCGCTTCGAGACCCGCTCGACGCCGGTGGCCCGGGCGAGCCCCCCCTCGATCTGAATCCCGCCGAGCAGCCTTTCGGCATCGGCGTCGCGGAACGGTTGGGCGAGGTTGACCACGTACTCCTTCTCGACCTTTCGCCCGGGGTGCGTGAGCCGTTGGGTGAGGTCGCCGTCGTTGGAGAGGACGATCAACCCTTCGCTGTCGCGATCCAGCCGCCCGGCGTAGTGGAGCTTGCGCAGCTGGCGGAGGTGGCCGGGGAGAAGGTCGAAGATGGTCTGGCGGCCGCCCGGGTCATCGCGCGTGCAAAGGATGCCGGCCGGCTTGTAGAGGAGCAGGGTGACGGTCGCGGGGGCCGTGCTGCAGGCTTTGCCATCGACCTCCACCCGCTCGCCGTCGGCGATGCGGCGGCTGAGCGAAGTGCAGACCTCGCCGTCGATGCTGACCCGCCCCTCGATGACCAGGCTCTCGCACGATCGGCGAGACCCGTGACCGTGGTCGGCCAAGTAGCGGTTGATCCGCGGGGGCGGTGGTGGAGGATCGGTGGGCACCGGGACTGGTGTTCGCGGCGCGGCGCGATTCACGTTCTCGAAGAGTGTTCCGGCGGGAAATCTGCCGCCGCCAGCGTGGATGTCCCCGCCCTCGGACCTCGCGACCCCCGCCGCAGCGCCCCGTGTCGGATGGCGCGCTGACGCTGCTATTCGTCCGGCTGCGTTTTGGGCAGACCGATGGGGGTGCGCTTATCATCCTTCCATGCGCCTCGGGACTTGAGCAACTTCACGCGCTCGAAGCGCTTGAGGACGTTGCGCTTGGCGCCGACGGCGGACGATCCTTTGAGGCTGCGGTGCTGGGACATGGTGAAAATCAATCGACTGGGTCAAACCCTCCAATGAATTCGGGGGCGGGAAGTTAGCGGGAGTCGCTTCGATCGCAAACCGTTTTTGCTCCGATGGCCGGGACGCGCGCGAACGGTGCCCGAAGATCGAATTCGCAATAATGAGAGCGGATGGGTGGGAAGGAGCGCAGTGAAGCGGGGAGTCCGCAATTGTTTCAAATTCGAAAAATTATCAAAATTATATTGATGGCGGAAAATTAGTGATGTAGAATATAGAAATAGAAAAATTTATGAAAAATAGAATGATCCGGGGAGGATTTACCTTGATCGAGGTGCTTGCGGTCATCGCGGTCATCGCGATCATCGCCGGGATCACCTTAGTCACCATGGGGAACTTTCGGGAGGGGGTGAAGGAGCAGAAGCTCCGCAAGGACGTGTCGGCGCTCAACTCGGCCGTCAAAGTCTACCTCGCCAATGGGGGATCGCTGCAGGGGACCAGCTCGGCGAAGGACGTGGTCGCGAAGCTGAAGACCAAGGTGGTGGGCGACGCCGCGCGACAACTGGTCGGTTTGAAGGGGTCGGCTTTCGACCAGCGGGTGGTTCCGTCGGAAGAGCCTCCGAAAGATGGGGAGTTGCGCGCGGTTTGGAGCGCTGCGAAACAGCGGTTCGAACTGAAGCGGAGCGGAGCGGGCATCGCCGCGTTCATCCTCGATGAGTCGAAGGCGACCAGCTCCAGCACGGAGCAGCGGGCGACCAACGTGAAGTATGCGAAGAACGGAAAGTGGGTGTGGGACTACAACGATTACGGCGACGGCGCCTCGAACCCGCCGTCGAACCTGCCCCCGGGCGGGACGGATGTGCTCCTGCCCCCGGCGCCGACACCCCCTAGCCCGAACCCGCTCGGCACACCGATCATCGCCGAGCCGGGGGGCGAGCGCCCGCTGGCCGAGTACCCGATCTCGGTGGCCATCAGCAACCCCAATCCGGCGGGCGTCTCGGAGGTGATGGTTTCGACAACCGCCGGCGTCTGGTCGAAGTACAACGGCCCGGTGGAGGTGCGGCCCGGTGAGACCCTGCGCGCGCAAGCGGTGTCGATCGATCCCGATCACTGGGCGGATAGCGGCATCGACGAGGAGAGCTATGAAGCGGGCGCGATCGCGCCCGAGCTGGCCGTCGTCATGCCGTCGGCGGTCACCTACATGGAGTTGGGCGGGCCGTTGATGCCGGGCAACTACCCCCCGCCCGGCCTCGCTGATCCGGGTTCGGTCTCGCTGTTGAATGGGGATGCCATCCCCGACGAGTTCGAGAGCAGCTCCTATTTCCAAGTCTATTGGACCTATGACGGCAGTGATCCCGCCAGCTCCTCGAGCCGGGAACAGGGCGATGTCTTCTCCGGTGGGTTCACCGGCCAGGACATCCCGCTGTCGATGGAAGACTGGGGCAGCGGCGACACGCTGACCGTGCGGGTGCTGGCGGCGAGCGAGAACCCCGATGTGTTCGACGACGGTGTCATCGTCGAAGAGAGCGTCAGCATCACCACCGTCCCGCTCCGCGATCCGGTCATCACGGTCACCAGCGGGGTGATCGAATTCGACCTCGAAGCCGATTTCGGCGACATGCCCGTCGGGGCGCGCGTCTACTACACGACCGACGGCTCGGATCCCGGGCTCGGCGCCGACAACGGGCCTGCGGCCGGGACGCTCTACACCGGTCCGTTCGAGCTCGAGGACGACGCGATGATCACCGCGCGGGTCTACCCGCCAGAGGACTACCACCGGTGGTTCACCCCGAGCGGCTCGAGCAGCGAATCCTACATCCCACAGTACCGCCGCGAAGTCTACATCGGCGGCCGGTTCGCGCTTCCCGACGGCACCTACCGGAACATCGCCAAACTCGGCGAGACCGGCACCATCGACCCCGGCTTCAACACCGGGCTCGGCGCCTCCTACGGGAGCACGGTCGGCGCCGTCGTGCCGGCCGCGGGCGGGCGCGTGCTCGTCGGCGGCGACTTCGACACCATGGGCGGCACGCGCCGGGACGCCCTCGCCCGCCTGCTCCCGGACGGTTCGCTCGACCCTTCGTTCGACGCTGGCATCGAGTAGCAGTCCCGCCCCAGCTGATCCCACACCGCCCATCGCCCGCATGAAATTGCTCCTGCTCTTCGCCCGCACCGCGCTCGCGCTCGCCGCCCTGCTCGGCGTCTACCTCGGTTTCGCCGGCCTCTCCCTCGTCCCGGCCTGTTCGGCGCCCGCTTGCGAGACCGCCCTGGCCAGCCGCTACGCCACGCTCTTCGGCGTGCCGGTCGGCTTCCCCGGCGCCGCACTGGCGGCGCTCGCCTTCCTCGCCGCCCCGAACCTGGCGCGTCGCGTCCGGGGCGGGTCCGCGTTGACCGGCGGTGTCGCCAGCTTTTTGCTCGTGGCCTTCGGCGTCTGGTTCATCGCCGTCCAGGCGGGGGTGCTGGGCGTGTTCTGTGCGCTGTGCACGCTCTTCCACGTCCTGTCGACCGGCGGGGTCGCGATCGTCTGGGTGGCGGCGAAGACCAGCGGCGCCGAGCCGAACCCGCGCGGCTTCGCCTTCTCTACGTCTGCTGCCGCTGCCGCCTTTGCCGTCGCCTTGCTCGGCTTCGCCCACGACCACCAGGGCGGCGAGGGGGGGCGGGCCGATGCCGCTTCGGGGGCGTCCCCCGCGGCGGGCGGGGCGATGCGCGTCGATCTCCCGAGCCGCCGGGTGAGCCTGTTTGGGGGCAAGCTGGGCGCCGACCTCTCCCACCTGCCGACCATCGGCAGCATCGCTGCGGAGCATGTCGCCTTCGCGCTGGTCGACCCGACCTCCGACCGCTGCCTCACGCTGCCGGCCCTCTTGGAGAACGCCCAAGCGAACCTGGGCGGCGGCGTGGCCATCGCCCTCGTCCCGGCGAGCCCCACCGCGGAGGCCGAAGCCGTGCAGCGCACGCTGCTGGCGGCCTGGCATCGCGACCGGCTCGCCTACAAGAAACTCGCCGACGCCCTGGCCTTGAGGGACCTGCACCCGCGCCACTCCGATGTCGAGGCGAGCGCCCGCCAGCTCCTCGGCGAGGCGGCGCTGCTCGACACGTATGCGCAATGCGCCGGCGAGATCGACGCCGCCATCGCGTTCGGCAAGCGCTTGCACCGGTTCAACGAGGCCGCTTCCGGCAGTGCCGCGCTCCCGCAGCTGGTGGTCGGCGACGATCTCCTGTTCGGCAGCCCCGAGAGCCCCGAGGCCTTCGCCTCGCTGGTGCGGTCGAAGCTCGGCGTCCATGCGGCCTCGGCGGCGTCCGACGCGGACGCGCTTCCGCCCCTGCTCGAACTCGTCGGCGCCCCGGTGACGGAGCTCGGCCCGCTCGCCGAGGGCGAGTCGAAGCAGTTCGAACTCGAGATCCGCAACGCCGGCGGCGGCGAGCTCGCCCTGGGCTGGTTCAAACTGCCGCCGGGCTGCCGGGTCGTCGAGATGCCCACCGAAGCGATCCGCGCGGGGGGCAGCGAGACCGTCCGCATCGAAGTCACCGCCCCCGCGGCCGCCGGCCGTGTCGATTGGTCGCTCACGCTGCACCACGACGGGCCGGGCTCGCCCTTCCAAACCCAGGTGATCGCCACCGTCGGGGAGCGCCCCGGCACCCCCGGGGCGGTCACCGACGCCGGGCCGCGCGAACCTTGATCCGGGCAGCCCCGACCCATCTCCCTCCCGAATCAGGAACCCAACGAACGAAGAACCATCGCGAACCATGAACACCGCGAAGCATCCATTCAGAGCGCTCGGGCTGGCGGCCCTCGCCGCCCTCTTGCCCCTCGGCCAAGCCGTCGCCGACGTCACCCTGCAGGCGCAGCTGACGGTCAACAAGAGCAGCGCCTACACCGACGGACAGGTGTTCGAGTACCGGATCGACTACACCTGCTACAGCACCACCGAGGACGGGATCGGCGTCAAGATGACCTTGCCGTTGGACCCGCAGGTGGAGGTGGTGTCGATCACCGGCTCCCCGCACACGGCTTCGGAGAGCTACAAGTCGGCGACGCACTCGGTCGATTTCACCTACGTCGGGCCGCTGCCCGCCGGTTCGACCGGCCAGCTCTACGTGCAGGCACGGTTCAAGTCCGACACCGCCGACGGCCACGTCGCGGCCGCCACCGCGACGATGACGGCGAACAACGCCACCGCGCCGCTGACCACCCCGGCGGTGAACGTGACGGCCAAAGTCCGCGTGCCGTGGACGCCGCCCTCGTTCAACCCGGACGTCTTCATCGACAAGTCGGGGCCGAGCAACATCGCGTTGCCTTTCGAGAAGGAAGTCTACTACATCAAGCACGGCAACACCGGCGATGTCGGCCAGGACATCGCCGACTACTACATCCAGGACATCCTCCCCAGCGGGCTGCGGCTCGATCACCTCGACACCGGCGAGTTCGACGACACCAGCAACCCGGTCAACGTCTACTACCGCACCAACCTCGACGCCACCTGGACGGCGTGGCCCGGCAACCCGGTCGCCTACACCGACGACGACCAGTGGCTCTGGCCGAGCTCGCTGGGGCTCCCGGACGGCGAGTACGTGGACGGGGTGCGCCTCCACTTCGGCACCGTCCCCGGCGGCGGCGCGTTCCATCCCGACAAGCCGGGCAACGAGAAGATCGGCATCGGCGTCCGGCCCGCTCCGGGCAACTCGCTCGCGGGCGGCGACATGGTCACCAACACCGCCACCGTGACCGCCACCGGCCACTCGGGTTCGGACTCGGTCGACACGCCGATCCTCGCCCCCTTCGCCCACTTCGGGTTCTGGGATTGGGACAGCACCAACCAGAGCCCCTACCAGCCGGGAGACATCATCCGCGTCGGCTGCCGGGTCGCCATGTATGACGACAACGGCGTGCCGATGGTGGACCCCAACATCGGCTGGATGGTCCCCCCGGAGTTCGATTACATCGGCGACGTCGAGATTTACGGTTCTGCGTACTACGATGCCGGCAGCCCGGCGCCCGTCATCGAGCAGCTCTCCAACTTCGGAGGCACCGGGCGCACCCTCGTCCGGTTCTCTTGGCCCGGCGTGACGATCACTCCCGACGGGAACTGGAAGAGCTTCGACGTCTACTTCAAAGTGCAGGTCAACTCGACGGCCGTGCTCGGCTCCGAGGCGGAGTCGTGGATGTACGGTGGCTGGCAGAGCCCCGATGGCGTCGGCTACGGCTGGATGGTGGTCGATGTCCTCGATTGGGACGGCGACGGCTCGACCACCGACATGGTGGCCAAAGACACGCACACCTTCCACTTCGACGCCGACCCGCCCGACCCGGGCAGCGGCGTGGCTTCGCTCTCGTCGGTGATGTGGGTCAAAGGCGCGCTCGACTCCAACTGGTCGCGCTTCCCGCAGACCGGCCTCACCACCCCTTCGGGCGAGGCGGACTACCAGCTGCGCATCACCAACGACGGCGGCGTGGCGCTCAGCGACCTCACCATCATCGACATCCTGCCGCATATCGGCGACACCGGCGTCGTGCAGACCGACCCGCGCGGCACCGAATGGGAGCCCTTCCTCGCCGGCCCGGTGAGCGCCCCGGCAGGGGTCACGGTCTACTATTCCACCGCGTCCAACCCGCAGCGCGACGAGCTCACCCCCGGCGTCCCGGCGGGCGCCGACCCGCCGGACTGGACCACCGCGGTCCCCGCCGACATCACCTCGGTGAAGTCGCTGAAGTTCGAGTGGGGCGACACCTGGATCATGCCCGGCGAGGAGGTCGTCCTGTCGTGGCCGATGCGCGCGCCGGCCAACGCCCCCAGCGACGGCGAGGTGGCTTGGAACTCCTTCGGCTACATCGCCACCCGCGCCGACAACGGCGTCGTGCTGCTGCCGGCCGAACCCGTCATGACGGGCATCGAGGTGCAGCCCGCCGGCGGCGCCCACTACGGCGACTTCGTCTGGGAGGACAGCAATAAGAACGGTCTGGTTGATCCCGCTGAAGTCGGCGTGAACGGCGTCCGCATCGAGCTCTACGAAGACAACGGCGATGGCGTGCCCGACCCGGAGACCGACACCCTGAAGACCTTCACCGTCACCAACTTCGACGGCGTCGGCGACGGCAGCTACAGGTTCACCAACCTCGACCCCGGTGAATACTTCTCGGTGGTGGTGATGCCCGACGGCTACAGCGCCACCTACCCCGTCACGTCGAGCGATCCGGTTTCCTCGGCAGAGGGTGACTTCGAATCGGGCCTCGGTGGCTGGTGGTCGTTGTCGGATCTCTCCGTGATGAGCGGCGGTGGCGGCGCGGCCGGCACCGCGAACTACCTCGAGTCGGCGTGGCGGACGGTGACTGCCCAGGGGGCAAACCTCGATGTCACCCCAAAGGTGGAGCTCGGCCAAGACTACTACGTCGAACTCTACGCGAAGGTGAAGAACGCGGACGAGCCGATCAGGGTGACGTTGACGGTGAACGGGGTGTTCAACGACAGCTTCACGAGCGGCCCGGTGACCGCCGGTCCCTGGGGGACCACCTCGTGGAAGAAGATCAGCGGGATCGTCAGCGCCAGCACCGTGGGGCCGCTCGTCAGCGCGAACCTCAATATCTCGACACCGAACACCATCCAGGATTTCCGCATCGATCAGGTGATGATGCGCCCCACATCGATCTTCAATGATTCGGACGGCTCTCGCGCGATCCTCGCCGGGCAGAACGTCGCCATCATGCCGGTCACCACGCTCTCCGTTGAGGAGTCGCAACTCTATTGGGACCAGGGGATCTTCGACCTCTCGAGCGGGATGGCGGCCGTCTGGGCGATCGCTGAACAGGGCGACGGCCGGATCGTTGTCGGCGGGGACTTCACCGGCAGCCACGGCGTGGCGAGGCGCAACATCGCCCGTCTGCATGAGAACGGCCAAGTCGACGAGAGCTTCGATCCCGGTGATGGCACCGATTCCCCGGTCGCGGCGCTGACGGTGCTCGGGGACGGCCGCATCGTCGCGGGCGGCTCCTTCTCCCTCTACGACGGCGTCGCCGTCAACGGCTTGGTGGCCATCGCTCCCGATGGCGCGCCAGCGGGCAGCGTCGCCCAGCCGAATGTCGCCGATGTGCGCTGGCTGGGGGTCGATTCGGAAGGCCGATTGATGGTCGCTGGGGGATTCACCCAGATCGGCGGTGTCGACCGCCCCTGCCTCGCCCGTCTCAATGCCGACGGCACGGTGGACGGCTCGTTCGACCCCGCGGGGATCAACGGCCATGTCAACGGCGGCGCCTTCCTCGACGACGGGCGCATCCTGGTGGTCGGTGAATTCACCCAGGCCGGCGGCCTCGCCCGCAGGCGCGTCGTCGCGCTGTTCCCGGACGGGTCGGTCGACGCGACCTTCGACCCTGGCTCGGGCGCCGATGCCGCCGTCCGCTCGGTGGCGGTCAAGGCTCAGAACAAGATCGTGATCGGCGGTGATTTCACCGACTTTGCCGGTCACAGCGTCGAGGGCACGGTGCGGCTCGACCTGACCGGCGCCGTGGACACGACCATGCAGCAGTCGGGTCTCGACGTGGATTCGGTCCGCCAGTCACACTGAGGGGGCGCCCGTCGCCGATGCGATCGCGCCACCCCCGAGGAGCCGTCCGGCCGCGCGCCGGGTGGCCCTTCCGGCGCGCTATTCGGCGGCCGGTGCAGAGGTGCGAACAGCGGCGCCCGCCCTCACCCGCTCGGCGATCGCCAGCGCTTCGTCGCGGTGTTCGGCGGAGAGCTTCTCCAGCGGCAGCACGTACTCGCGTTTGTCTTTCAGCAGCCGGATGGCGCCGTCTTTGACCACCACCGGGGCGCGCCCGGCCTCGGCGTCGCCGGCATCGAAGGCCACCATGCGGGCGAGGATCGACCGCCCGTCAGCGCTGGTCCACTGGCGCAGGTCGGTGAGCGCCATGTAGGTGACAGTGACGGTCTGCTTCTCGGCGGGCGCGTCCGGCGCCGTCGGGCCGATGTTGATCCCGCCGCCACCGAAGCTGCCGCCGCCGCTGATCCCGCGCGCCGGGGAATTGCGCGGCGGACCTTTGGGGACCGCCTGGGCGGAGGCTGAACAAATTGTCATCGCGCCGATGGCGAAGGCGATTGCGCAAGTTCGGGCCGGCTTCATGTTGGACACCCTGCCCCGATGGACGCCCGATTGCCAGTGCGATTCCGCATCTCTCCCCGCCGCCGCGATCGCGGCAGGCGCGCGTTTCTGTTCGGCTCCGGGCTGACCCTCGCCTCAGCCGGAATCGCCGGTGCGTTCCCCTTCGGCGACCCCAGCGACTACGAGGATCGCGAGTTCGACCCCGGCGAGGCCGGACCGGCCGACCCGCCGCGCGAGCTGCTCGACTACCTTTCGGGCAAGCGGGTGGAGACCCGAACGATCCGCCGCACCGTGTTCATCGACCGGCCCGGGGTGCACGACTTCCGCAATGTCGTCCACATCGCCCGTTTCCCCGGCGGCGGCTGCGACCAGACCGAGGGGCGCCCGCCGGCGCTGCACGTGCGCCGCTCCAGTGCCACTGTGCGCAATTGGATCTGCGTCGGCGTCGGCCACGACGGCATCCACGTCCACTCCGGCCCCGGCCAGGGGTGGAAGGCGCGGGGCACGCTCGACGACGTGCGGGTCGAACGCTGCTGGCAACAGGCTTGCGAGGACGCGATGACGATCGGCTTCCGGACCCGTCGCGTGCGGATCCAGCGCTGCGGGTTCCTGCCCAACCCCGAGGGGGAGCACCGCGACAAACTGCTGCAGCTCAATCACGCCGATGAACTGATGATCGAGCGCTGCTATTTCGGTCCCACCAAGAATGGCATCGAGTTCAAGAGCGGCGCCGACTTCCGCGTCCTCGACAGCGTGTTCGACCACTGCAACACCGGCCTGCGCGTCGACACCGCCGACCGCTACGGCGGCATCCGTCCGGACCGGCCCACCAAAGTCCTGACGCGGGGCTGCCGCTTCGTCAGCAACCGCCGCGCCGGCGCCCTCTCCGGGACCGTCGTCTGGCGCAGCGAGGGCGACGATTTCGACGGCTGCCGCCGCAAAGACGAGCGCGAGCGGGGCGCAAGGTTCGACGAAAGGTAGCGAGCCGGCTGCGGGCGCGGAGATGGGAGGGAGCGCCTTGCGGGCGCGGAGATGGGAGATAGGAGATGGGGTGCGCGTCGGCAGCGATGTGGCATCGGCGTCCCGCCGATGTCCGTGCCAGCGGCGTCCCGCCGCTAAGCCAATCCCTGGAGGGCGGAGCTCCGTCTCCGCCGTGACCGGATCCGATGCGAGTTCGCAATTCTCGATCGTCGAGCGAACCGGCCCCGCCGATGCGAGCGGGACGCTCGCGCTCCGTCGGCACCGCCTACCCGAACTCCGTTTCCGCCCGCTCGATGGCGTCCGAGGCGTCCGCCCACTCGGTGTAGGCGCGCTCGATGGTGGCGGCGATCTCGCGGTATTCGGCGGCCGCGGCGGCCGACTGCTCGGAGTCCTTGAAGAACTCGGGGTCGGCCATCTGCTTCTCGATCTCCGCCTTGCGCGCCTCGCCCTCGGCGATCTTCGTCTCGACCTCCTCCAGCTTCGCCTTCAGCGGTTTGAGGGTCTCGGCCCTGCGCTGGCGGAGCTGCGCCTCCTGGCGGCGTTTCTCCTTCTGGTTGGCGGGCGATGTCGCCGCCGGGGCGGGCGCGGCTTTGCCGCCTCTCCTCGCCGGCGCCGCGGGCGTCCCCCCAGCGGCGTTCGCAGCGTTGGCGGCGCGCGCGGCGGCGGCCTCCTCCTCGCGCTTCTTGTCGATGAAATCGCTCAGGTTGCCGAGGAACAGCCGCGGCTTGCGCCCGTCGGGGTAGAACTCCAGCACCTTCTCGCAGATCGGGTCGAGGAAGGAGCGGTTGTGCGAGACGATCAGCAGCGCGCCCTCGTAGGCGATCAGCGCCTCCTGCAGCACCTCTTGCGACTGCATGTCGAGGTGGTTGGTCGGCTCGTCGAGGATCAGGAAGTTCGCCGGCTTGAGCAGCATCTTGGCCATCGACAGCCGCGAGCGCTCGCCGCCGGAGAGCACCGAGACCTGCTTGAAGACGTCGTCTCCGCGGAACAGGAAGCAGCCTAACAAGGTCCGCAAATTGCCCGCCACCTCGCGCGCGGCGCTCTCCTCGACCGTCTGCAGCACGGTCTTGTTCGGGTTGAGCTTCTCGGCGTGGTCCTGGGCGAAGTGCGAGACCCCGACCTTGTGGCCGACCTTGCGGGTGCCCGCGGTGAGCGGGTCGGCGCCGGAGGCGATGCGGGAGAAGGTCGATTTGCCCGCGCCGTTGGCGCCGACGACGGCGATCTTCTCGCCCCGCTCGATGCGGAAGTCGAAGTCCTGAAAGACGACGTGCTCGCCGTAGGCGCGCTTCGCCCCGAGCAGCTCGATGACCACCTGCCCGGAGCGCTCGGGTTGGGGGAAGCGCAGATTGATGGTCTTGTCCGGCGCGGGGGCGAGCTCGATGCGGTCCATCTTCTCCAGCTGCTTGAGCCGGCTCTGCGCCTGCGAGGCGCGGCGCGCCTTGGCGCGGAAGCGGTTCACGAACTGCTCGGCCTTGGCGATGTCGCGCTGCTGGTTCTCGTAGGCGCGCTGCAGTTGCTCGCGGCGGGCGACGCTCTCCTCGAGGTAGTAGGAGTAGTTGCCGCTGAACTCGTTCACGAAGCCGGACTCGAAGGCCAGCGTCTTGCGCACGATGGCGTCGAGGAAAGCGCGGTCGTGGGAGATGAGGATGACCGCGCCCTGGTAGTTGCCGATGTAGTTCTCGAGCCAGAGCTGCGAGTCGATGTCGAGGTGGTTGGTCGGTTCGTCGAGCAGCAGCACGGAGGGCTCCTTGAGCAGGAGCTTGGCGAGGGCGACCCGCATCTGCCAGCCGCCGGAGAACTCGCCGACCTCGCGGCCGAAGTCGGAATGCTTGAAGCCGAGGCCGGTGAGCACCTTCTCGATGCGCGGTTTCATCTTGCCGACGTCGCAGTTGTCGAGGTGCAGCTGCAGCTCGCCGAACACCTCGAGGGCGTCGGCGTATTCCTCCGACTTCGGGTCCAGTTCGCCGAGCCGCTCGCCCGCGGCATCGACCTTCGCCTGCAGGTCGACGGCGCTCTCGAAGGCGCTCTCCGCCTCGGCGAACAGCGAGCGCCCCTTCACCTTGACCCCCTCCTGCGGCAGGTAGCCCACCTCGACGTACTTGGCGCGGTTGATGGTGCCGGAGTCGGGGCTCATGATCCCGGCGATGATCTTCATCAGCGTCGTCTTGCCGGCGCCGTTCGGGCCGGCGAAGCAGACCCGGTCCTTGGCGCTCACCGTGAAGGAGAGGTCGCGGTACAAAACTCGCCCGGCGAACTGGACGGAGACTTTGTCGACGGCGAGCATGGGGCGGCGCCCGGCGGGCGCGGAGATGGGAGTTCGGATAAGGGTGATTGGGCGGAGTTGCGAAGTGTGGCGGGGAAGGGGCGTTTGTCGAATGGGGATGTGGCCTTGGCAGCGGGGGGTGGCGCGGCGATGCTCTCGCCCGATGTCCTCCCCGTATCGCCGTTTCCCTGCTGCCGCCGCCTCGTTCGCCGCGCTCGCTTTGTCGATGGACGGCGCCCGCGCCGAGGCGGCTCGACCGTTCGCGCTGCGTGCGGTGGATGCCGCGACCGGCTCGCCGGTGCCGCTGGTGGAGTTCGAGAGCACCCATGGTCTGTCTTGGGTGACCGACAACACCGGCACGGCGGCGGTCGACGCGCCCGAGCTGTTCGCGCTCGGTGGCGAGGTCTTCTTCCACGTCCGCAGCCACGGCTACGAGCGCGAGCCCGACGGCTTCGGCTTCCGCGGGGTGCAGGTCGAGCTTGAGCCCGGCGGCGAGGTGGAGGTGCGGCTGAAGCGGACGCAGATCGCCGAGCGGCTGCGGCGCCTCACCGGCGCGGGACTGACCGCGGAGCGGGCGAAGTTCGAGGGGCGCGCGGAGCCCGCCGCGGCGGGCGGGGTGTTCGGCTGCGACTCCGTCTTCAACGCGACCTACCGCGGGCGCCTGTTCTGGGTCTGGGGCGACACCAACCGCGCCGGCTACCCGCTGGGCAACTTCGACACCACCGCCGCGACGACGCCGCTCCCCGGCGCGGAGGGGTTCGACCCGGGCACCGCCCCGTCCTTCGACTACTTCGGCGACGGAGGGGGATTCGTGGCCAGGGCGGCGCCGATCCCGGGCGACGGCCCGACCTGGCTGACCGCGCTGGCGACCCTCCGGGACGCCGAGGGCGGCGAGCATCTCGTCGCCACCTACGCGAAGATCGAGCCGCCGCTGCGCGCCTACGAGCGCGGGTTGTGCGAGTGGGACGCGGGGGCGAGCCAGTTCCGCAAGGTGCTCGCCTTCGACGCCGGCACCCCGTTCCCCGAGGGGCACGCGTTTGAAGTCGAACGCGACGGCGCGCGTTGGATGTACTTTGGCGAAGCGGTGCCGAGCTTGCGGATGCCGGCCACCTACGAGGCTTGGCGCGATCCCTCGACCTATCAACCGGTGGAGGCCGACGCCGCCTTCCGCGACGCCGAGAGCGGTCGCCGGGTGGAGCACCACCACGGCTGCGTCGCTTGGAACCCGCACCGGGGCCGCTGGACGACCGTGTTCACGGAGGAGGGCGGCGAGGCGTCGTACCTCGGCGACCTCTGGTATGCCGAGTCCGACGCGCCGGAGGGGCCCTGGCGCGACGCGGTGATGGTGGCGTCCCACGAACGCTATTCCTTCTACAACCCCGCGCAGCATCCCCAGTGGACCGGGGAGGGGAGGTACCTCTACTTTGAGGGCACCTTCACGCGGACCTTCTCCAAAACGGAGCGCCCCGTGCCCCGCTACGACTACAACCAGATCCTCTACCGGATCGATCTGGACGACCCGCGCTTGGCGGTGCTGCGGAAGTAGGGTGGGTGCCGCCGCTTGCGGCGGAGGGGTGGGGCTGCGCCCTCGGCGGCGCCGACCTCAGAACGGGATCTCGTCGTCGAGGTCGATCTCGCCCGGGCCCGGGCCGTCGCCGCCGTCCTCTGCGGCACCGCCTCCCTCGCCCGCTTTGGCGATCTTCCAAGCGTTGAGGTTGTTGAAGTAGCGCCCGTTGTATTCGCGGCCGCGGATGTCGAAGGTGACCGTCACCTTGTCGCCGGCCTTCACCTCGTCCAGCAGCGCCATCTTCTCCTTCACGCATTCGAAGCAGATCTCCTGCGGGAACTTGCCGCTCTCGTCGGTGAGGACGAACTCGCGTTTGCTGAAGCCGCTGGCGAAGGTCTGCTCGTCGAGCACCTTTGCCACGGTACCGGTCATTTCGTAGGCCATGCGCCATAGGAGCGCAGGGGGGAGGGCAACGCAAACGGAACCATGGCGCGGCCGGCGGAGCGCGGGCGTCCCGCCGGCGCCCGGGAGGCGACGACGGGGGGTTGACCTCCCGCGTTCGCCCCCGGATGGATGCCGGTCGAAACCATGCCCCGAACCGTCCTCGTCACCGGATCCAACGGCGCCCTCGGCGCCGCCATCGCCCGCGCATTCCTGGAGGGCGACGCCGAAGCCAGCCTCTGGCTCGGCGTGCGTTCGAACCGCGACCGCGCCGAGGCGCTCGCCGCCGAGTTCCCAGGCCGCGCGCGGACGGTCGAACTGGACGTGTCGAAGGCCGCCGACTGGGAGCGCGCGGTCGGCGGGCTGCTGGAGGCGGACGGGCGGATCGACGTCCTGGTGAACAACGCCGGGGCGCACGACGACGCGCTGCTCGCCACCATGCCGGATGCGGTTTGGGAGTCGGTGCGGGCGTCCAATCTGGACGGCACTTTTTACGGCTGCCGCGCGGTGGCGCGGGCGATGCTCGCCCAGCGCGGGGGGCGCATCGTCAACGTCGCCTCGCTCAGCGCGCTCAGCCCGCCCGCCGGCCAGACCAACTACGCCGCCGCCAAGGCCGGGGTCGTCGCGCTCACCCAATCGCTCGCCAAGGAGCTCGCGCGCGCCGGGGTCACGGTGAACGCCGTCTGCCCGGGCTACATCGACACCGAGGCGCTCGCCGACATGGGCGGGGAGGCCCGCGAGGCGGCGCAGCGCCGGGTGCCGATGCGCCGGTTCGGGCGGCCGGGGGAGGTCGCCGCCGCGGTGCGTTTTCTCGCTTGTCCGGAGGCGTCCTATATCACAGGTTCCGTGCTCAAAATCGACGGCGGCCTGTTCTGAGCTAACAATGGGCTGCCGACACCCCATCCCGCCACCACCCACCCCATGCCCGAAGCCGACCTCAAGGCCAAGATCAAAGCCGTGCTGATCGACGAGTTGATGCTGCAGGAGGAGGCGGACGAGATCGGCGACGCGGAGCCGCTGTTCGGCGAGGGTCTGGGCTTGGACTCCGTCGATGCGCTGCAGCTGGTCGTCGCGCTGGAGAAGCACTTCGGGCTGAAGCTGGCCGATGCGGAAAAAGCGAAGGCGGTGCTGGCCAACGTCGATTCCATCGCCGCCGCGATCGAGGCGGAGTAGGCCCGCCGCCGCGCGGCGAGCGGCGGCGGTCGCCCTCCGGGCCGGACCCTGAATCCGATCCGCCGCGGATGCCGTTTTGCAAAGGCGCCGCGGGCGTGGCAGCCTGCGCCGCCTCACCCCGCTCTGATCCGTGACCGAAAAACCTTGCATCCTCCTCGTCGACAACGGCTCCCACCGCGCCGCCTCGACCCTCAGCCTGCGGCGGCTCGCGGGCGAGCTCGGGTCCGCGACCGGCGAGACCGTCCATCCCGTGTCGCTGCTGCACTCGACGAAGGTCGACCCCGCCGAACTCGGTGGCGAACCGGCTCAGATCCTCGAACCGTTCCTCAAATCGCGGCGGGCTGAGGGGATCGACTCCTTCCTCATCGTGCCGCTCTTCTTCGGCCACAGCGCGGCGATCTTCGAGTATGTGCCGCAGCGGATGCGCGAGCTGCGGGAGGGCTGGCCGGCGCTGCAGGTGCGCATCGCGCCGTCGATGGTCGACCTCGACGACCCCGGCAACACCGATGTCGCCGAGATCCTCGCCGCCAGTGTCCGCGAGACGCTCGCCACCGAGGCGCTGGACACCCCGGCCGTCACGCTGGTCGACCACGGCACCCCGCGCCGGGCGGTGAACCTGGTGCGGAATTTTTTAGCCGGCCAACTCGCCGCCCTGCTGGGGGCCGAGGCTGCGGCGGTGGAGCCGTCGTCGATGGAGCGCCGCGAGGGCGAGGAGTACGCCTTCAATGAGCCGCTGTTGGAAAACTTGTTGGGGGCGGAGGGATTCGAGCGCGACGTGGTGCTGTCGATGCTGTTCATCTCGCCCGGGAGGCACGCGGGGCCGGGGGGCGACATCGCGCAGATCTGCGAGGAGGCGGAGGCGACGCACGCCGGGTTGCGGACCTTCCGCAGCCCGCTCTTTGCCGAGCATCCCGGGGCGGTTGAGGTGTTGGCCAAACGCCTGCGCCAAGGGCTCGGGTCGGATCCGGTGATCGACGAGATCCCGCCGCCTCTGGCGGTGCGCGCGATGGAGGGGGAACCCGGTCGGGCGCAGGCATGAGCGCAGCGCGGCGCAGGTCGGGGGGAGGCGCGGGTGCAGGGGGGAGCCCCGCCCGGATGCGTGCCGGGCGACGCCGGGAGACACCGGTCGCGGGCCCCGCGCCCGCGCGCGCCGAACCGTGGATGGCGGCTGAGGAACTGGGCTTGCTGGCGGCGCACGCGCGGCCCGACGGGCGCGTTCTGGAGTGGGGCTGCGGGGGCAGCACCGCCTTCCTCGCCGGGCGGTTCCGCGAGGTGGTGAGCGTCGAACACGATGGGGCTTGGGTGCGGGGGATCGGCCCGCACCTCCCCGCGAACGCCACGGTGCATCACGTGCCGCCGGACTGGCCCTACCGCGGCGGCTTCGCCCCCGCCGAACCGGGGCAGTTTCAGACCTACGTGGAGTTCCCGAGCACCCTCGGGCTCCGCTTCGATGCGGTCTTGGTCGATGGCAGGGCGCGGGTGGCGTGCGCGCTGGCCGCCCACGAGCTGCTCGTCGACCGGGGAATCCTGTTCTTCCACGATTTCATACGCCGGGCGCGCTATCACCACCCGGAGCTGGCCGCTCGGTACCGGCTGATCGACGCCGTTTGGCACACGCCGCAGACGCTGGCGGTGTTCGGGAAAAGGTAGGCGGTTGGCTACACGCCAGCCCTCCCAAGCCCGAATCGAACTCCGGGCTGCGGCTCGCCCTCGTTGACGCTGAGTGCGCCCGCGTTGGGATCGCCGCGGGGCGAGGGCGCGGGCCGGGTTCAGCCGAGCAGCGACCGGAGCGTGCGCGCGGCGAGGCCGAGGCTGACGAGCAGGGCGATGGCAGCGGTGGCGGTCATCCAGCGCGGGGCGACCGCCGCGCCGTCGCGCTTGCGGGTGCTGAGGTAGAGCAGGGCGGCGGCCAGGGCGGGCCCGCCGAGGATGGTGGAGGCCTGGGCGACGACGATGGGGGCGAGCTTACCCCCGCCGCTCTGGAGGTGCCCCACCAGGCCGCCGGCGAGGCCGGCCAAGAGGGCGAGCGCCGTGCCGTGGCGCGCCCACCTCGCCTCGGAGGTGCCGCCCTTGCCGATCCCGTCGGCGAGCAGGCGGCCGCCGATCATGGCGTTGACGAGGAACGAGCTGAGCGCGCCGGCGAAGATGCCGACGGTGAAAACGATGCCCGCCCAAGCGCCGAACAGGCCGTCGAGCTGCGCCGCGACGTCGCTCACCGTCGCCAGTTCGCCCTGCCTGCCCGACAGGGTCGCGGCGGAGGTGATCATGATGAGGAAGGTGACCGCACCGAGCACCAACATGCCGACCACCGAGTCGAAGAAGGTGCGTTCGAGCTCAGGCAGCCGCCAGCCCTTGTCGCGCACCAGGTAGGCTTGGTAGAAGGCGCCGGCGATCGAGAAGGTGGTGGCGACGAGGCCGAGGAGCACGAGGACATCGCCCTCGGGCACCTTCGGCACCAGCCCTCCGAGCGCCTTCGGCAGCGAGGGCCGGACGGCGATCGCATTGGCGACGAAGGCGATGATCATCAGGCCGACGAGCCCCTTCATCGCGATCTCGACCGGGCGGTAGAGCGACCGCGAGCGGTAGACGATCGCGACCAGCGCGGCGTTGAGCGCGAGCAGCGCGGCGACCGGCACCCAACCCTGTTGCCCCTCTGAGAGATGGGGCGCGAGCGCTTTGGCGACGGCGAGGTTGTTCGAGGTCTGGAAGCCGGCGGCGATGAGGAACACGATGGCCCCGACGAAGAGGGCGACCGGGCGGCCGAGCCCCTCGGCGAGCTCGTCGCAAGGGGTCCCGGGGAGCAGCGCCCCCAGCCGGGAGGAGAGGGCGCAGGTGCCGATCATGAGCAACACGGCGACCGCCAACACCCAGCCCATGCCGTAGCCGTATTGGGCGCCGGTCTTGGAGGCGGTCAAAATGCTGCCCGGGCCGAGGACGACGGCGGCGACGACGATGGCGGGGCCGAGGGAGCGGAGGAATCGCATGGCGCGTGGGTGGGGTGTTAGGCGTTCAAGACCCGGGCGGGGTTGATGCGGGTCATGGCGTCGACCGCGGCCGGGTCGAGGTCGAGCGCGTCGCGCAGGTTGGCGAGCATCCGCGGCGCGGTGAGGGTGGAGCCGGCGAGGTAGGGCGTGCCCGGGAGGCGGGCGACGCCGTCGGCGCCGACCTCGATCTCGGTAGCGCCGAGCCGGAACGGGCCGGGCGGCAGGCAGGCGGCGGCGATGGCGTCGGTGACGGCGATCGCGCGTTCGGCGGGGATGGCGCGCAGGTAGTTCTTCAGCGCGAAGAAGGGGACGTGGGCGCCGTCGGGGATGACGCTGACGAACAGGCGGTCGGACAACGCGAGCGCGCGCTGGACGATGTTGTCGTGGCGCGTGAGCTCGGCGGGGCAGCCGTTGCCGAGGTGGGTGAACATCGCCAGCCCCGCGTCGATGGCGCCGCGGAGCACATCCAGGTTCGGGTCACAATGCCCGGCGGCGACGGCGACCCCGGCTTCGGCCAGGTAGCGGGTCGCCGCGAAGCCCGGGTCGCGTTCGGGGGCGAGCGTCACCAATTTCACGAGGCCGCCGCCCGCGTCGAGCAGGGCCCTGGCGCGATCGGCTGTCGCTTCGACCGCGTGGGCGACCGGGTGGGCGCCGATGAAGCCGGGCGCCGGGTTCAGGAAGGGGCCCTCGATGTGCAGGCCGGCGATCAGTTCGGCGGCCAGCGGGTCGGCGGCGCGCAGTTCGGCCACCCGCCGCAGGCGCCGCGCCATGGCTTCGGGGGCGTCGGTGATGACGGTGGCGAGGATCTGCCCGACGCCGTGTTCGCGCAGCTTCAGGCAGGCGGCGTGCAGCGACTCCGCGGTGAGCGAGTCGGCGTTGAAGTCGGCGCCGGCGTAGCCGTTGACTTGGAGGTCGGTGATCACCGCGGTCTCAGAGCGGGACGGGCTGGCCGATCTCGGCCGAGCGCAGGGCGGCCCAGCCGAGCGCGGCGGTGGGGGCGGAGTCCGCGAAGCTGAGGAACGACTGCCGGCCCGTCTTCACGCAGTCGAGGAAGTGGTCGACGCAGGCGCCGGTCTGGTGTTTGACCACGTCGCCGCTGTCGGGGGTGGTGGTGTCGTCCGGCCAGCGGTTCGCTTCGGGGCAGCGCCCCGGGTCGAGCGGGTAGACCCAATCGCCGCCCGTCGTCGCGACCGACCAGAGGCGGACCTTGTCCGGGCGGTCGAGGTAGCTGTCGAAGATCAGCCCGCCGCGAGTCCCGTGGATGTTGTGGTAGGCGTCGTAGCCGTTGGCGAGGTCGACGTTGCCGAAACAAAACCCGCAGGCGCCGTTGTCGAAGGTCACCTGGATATTGTAGATGGCGGGGATCTCGAAGCCGCGCGTCGAGGCGGCGTTCTTGGTCGCGAACACCGAGACCGGGGCGGCGCCGTTCGCGGCCATGATGTTCAACATCACGGAGAGCGCGTGGATGATGCCCATGCCGATCGCGTCGCCCATGGTCTCTGCGCTGAGCTTCCAGGCCTTGTCGCCGGCGATGTTGATCGGGTGGCGGTAGTTGACCTGGATCTGGGTGACCGTCCCGAAGTCGCCCGCGCGCACCATGTCGCAAACCCGCTCCTCCATGGTGTCGAAGTTCATCAGGTAGTTCACATAGGTGATGAGCTCCGGGCGGGCCTGAGCGAGTTCGATCTGGCGGTGGAAGTCGGACTCCGTCGTGGCGCAGGGCTTCTCGCAAAACACGTGCTTGCCCGCCTCGAGGGCGGCGATCGACTGCGGTCCGTGGCTGCTGTTCGGGCTGCAGAGGAACACCGCATCGACCGCGGGGTCGGCGAGCATCTGCCCGAAGTCCGGCTGGAAGCAGTCGGGGGGGAGGCCGAGTTCGGCGAGCGCGGCGCCGGCCTTGTCGGCGGAGCGCTGGTGCAGGGCGACGACGCGCGCGTCCTCGCGCTCGGCGATGCGGCGCATGAGGGTGGCGCCCATCCAGCCGGCGCCGACGAAGCCGACGCCGAGCGGGGAGGGAGGTTCAGGAGTGCTCACCCCCCGAACTTGCGCCAGGCGGCGTGAGGAGGGCAAGCTCCGAGCATCCCGCGGGGGTCGAAAAGCGTTGCGACCTGCGGCGTCAAGGGCGAAGTGGTCGGATGCACACTCCGACGTCTCCCCGCGGTTTCGTTTCTATTCTCGGGCTGTCCACCCTCATCGCTGGCGCCGCGGCGGGCGGCGGCGCCCCGAAGGTGGTCGGCGGGCAGAACGCGGACGAGATGGAGTACCCTTGGATGGCCGCGCTGATCGTGGCGGGCGCCGAGCCCTTCGAAGGGCAATACTGTGCGGGCACCGTCATCCATCCGCGCTGGGTGGTGACGGCCGCGCACTGTGTCGAAGGGGGTTACCCGTCCGAGTTCGAGGTGGGGGTGGGGGACATCACCCTCGCGGATGTGACGCGGGTTGCGGTGTCGGATATCATCATTCATCCCGACTACGACAGCTTCACATTGGAGGCGGACATCGCCCTGTTGCGCTTGGCGGAACCCGTCCCCGAGGGGGTCACCCCGATCCCGATGCTCGATGACTTGGCGCTCGCCGCCCCGGGTGTGATGGCGACGGTGATCGGCTGGGGCTCGCTCGACGCCCAGGGGACCCAGTACCCGGACGATTTACAGGAGGCGGCGTTGCCGATCGTCGACAACGCCGTGGGCAATGTCCCCGGGATCTACGACGGCACCCTCACCGATACCATGCTCATCGCCGGATTCGCCGAGGGCGGGGTCGATACCTGCTTCGCCGACAGCGGCGGACCGCTGATGGTGCCCGACGGCGAAGGCGGGTGGCTCTTCGCCGGGATCACCAGCACCAGTGCGCCGGGGCTCGACTGCGCCGCGCCGAACGCCTACGGGGCCTACACGCGCGTGAGTTCGTTCCGCCGCTGGGTCGACCTCTACGTCCGGCCCGATTACGCGGCCTGGGAGGCGGCGACGGGGGCGGGCGGGCCGAGCCTCGATCTCGAGGGCGACGGCGCGTCGGGCTACGAGGAGTTCGCCCGAGTCACCGACCCCGGCGCCGGAGCGGCGGAGGCGTGGGGGGAGTTCTCGGAGTTCGACATGGGGGGGACCCCCTATCCCGCCGTCACCTTCACGCGCCGCACCGACACCGGTGAGGTGGCGTACGGGGTCGAGTATTCGGGCGACGGCTTCGAGTGGGATCCGCTCGATTTCGGCGACTTCACGGTCGCCACCGCTCCGGTGCCGGGAGAGCCGGCGGAGCGCGTCACCGTGCGCGGGCCGTTCCCGATGTCGGAGGCGGGACCCGCGCTGTTCAGACAGACCCTCGCGGAGACCGACAGCATCGGCCGCCCCGACCGCGATATCACCGCCCCCGGGGTGGCGCGTTCGGCCTTGGGTGGCGACGACCCCGCCGATGCGGGGCGCCACTATCGCGATTACCGCGTGGACGACCCGCCGGTCGGGGAGGCCTTCGATGTGACCCTGCGGTCCGGCGACTTCGACGCCGTCCTCGAACTGTGGATGGACGGCGCCCTGGTCGAACAGGCTTCCGGAGACGAAGCGGGGGGGACGGACGAGGTGCTCAGCTTCACACCGGCGGCGGACACCGAATATGTCCTGCGCGTCACGACCGCCGCCCCGG
>JAUIGD010000482.1 GCA_030430255.1 Verrucomicrobiia bacterium | reverse complement strand
GGCCCGCAACAACGACGAGAGCTGACCGAGGTTCATCTCCGGCACGATCACGTGGTCGTACCGACGGAGGATCTCACCGAGATCGTTGGGGAACGGGTGGAGGTTCCGGAGATGGACATGGCCGACGCGATGACCGGCTCGCCTGAGCCGGCCGGCCGCGCCGGTGATGGCGCCCCACGTGGAGCCCCACCCGACGAGCAGGACGCCGTCGTCGTCGCCCACCACGTCGAGGGCCGGGTACGACTCGGCGATCTTCGCGATGCGTGCCTCACGGATGTCGACCATCCGGCCGTGGTTCTCGGGGTCGTAGCTGATGTTGCCCGTCCCCTCCTCCTTCTCGATACCGCCGATGCGATGCATGAGGCCGTCGGTGCCGGGCACCGCCCACGGTCGGGCCAGGTCGTCGTCGCGCATGTAGGGCCAGAACACCGGATCGCCGTCTTCGTTGAGAGCATTCATTCCGGCCGCGAACTCGACGGGGATCTCCGGCAGGTCGTCGACATCGGGCAGACACCACGGTTCGGTTCCGTTGGCCAGATAGCCGTCGGACAACAAGATGACCGGGGTGCGATACCGGATGGCGATCCGCACCGCCTCGAACGCCGCGTTGAAACAATCGGACGGCGAGTTCGCCGAGACGATCGGGAGCGGGGCTTCACCGTGACGGCCGTAGCGGGCCATCATCAGATCGGCAGCCTCGGTCTTGGTCGGCAGGCCGGTCGACGGACCGCCCCGTTGGATGTCGACGACCACGAGCGGCAGCTCGAGGCTCACCGCGAGACCGAGGGTTTCGCCCTTCAGCGCGACGCCCGGGCCGCTCGTGGTCGTGATGCCGAGATGTCCGCCGTAGCTGGCCCCCAGCGCCGACCCCACCGCCGCGATCTCGTCCTCGGCCTGCAGGGTGCGCACACCGAAGTTCTTGTGCTTGGAGAGCTCGTGGAGGATGTCGCTGGCCGGGGTGATCGGGTACGAGCCGAGGAAGATCGGAATGCCGGCCTTTTGCGACGCCGCGATCAGGCCCCACGACAGCGCCGTGTTGCCGTTGATGTTGGTGTAGGTGCCGGGCGGCAGTTTCGCCGGTCGGACCGCGAGCCGACTGGCGCTCAGTTCCGCGGTCTCGCCGAACGCGTGCCCGGCCTTGAAGGCGGCCTCGTTGGCCGCGATGACGAGGTCCTTGCCGGCGAACTTGTCGCGAATCCAGTGCAGGGTCGGATCGGTCGGACGGGAGTAGAGCCACGACACCAGCCCGAGGGCGAAGAAGTTCTTCGACCGCTCTGCGTCGCGCGGCTTCACGCCGAGGTCCTTGCAGACCTCCTTGGTCAACTCGGTCATGGGCGCGGTGATGAGGGAGTAGCCGTCGAGCGACCCGTCCTCGATCGGATTCTCCTCGTAGCCCGCCTTGGCGAGGTTGCGCTCCTCGAAGGCGTCGGTGTTGACGATGACCGTGCCGCCCGACTCGAGCTTCGGCAGGTCGCTCTTCAACGCAGCCGGGTTCATGGCCACCAACACGTTGGGCGCGTCGCCATGCGTGTGGATGTCGTGATCGGAGATGTGGACCTGGAAGGCCGAGACGCCGGCCAGTGTCCCGGCCGGTGCCCGGATCTCCGCCGGGAACTCGGGCAGTGTGGCCAGATCGTTTCCGAAGAGCGCACTCGCCGAGGTGAACCGGTCACCGGTGAGCTGCATCCCGTCGCCGGAGTCGCCGGCGAACCTGACGATGATCCGATCGACTTCGCGGATTTCCGACGGCTGCTGTTCTGTGCTGGTCACCGTGCCCCCTTGCCTGCCAGCGACACTGTGACAGGCAAGGCCACCCTAACCACCGCGCACGGCAGTTGGTGCATCCCCCGTCAGCGTGTCGAAAGGTCGCCGGACGGCAACGTCGACATGGCTCCGGCCACCGCGGTGCGCGCCCGCGCCGAGCCCGCCCGGGCGACGTTGTCCGCCAACAGCTCGGTACGACTCTGGCTGCCCCCGCCGGCGCGGAACCAACGCCGACGGATCGCGCCGGCGACGACCACCTCGTCGCCCGGGCCGAGCCGCGGCGGCCGTTGGGGGTCGTGCCATGCGACCGGGACCACGTGGCGCGCCCCGCGCCCGGTGGTCTTCACCTCGAAGTTGTGGACGACACTTCCCGAGCCGAGCTCGGAGATGGCGACATTCCCGCAGACGACGCCCCGGATCACCGCAACGTTGAACGAGTCCGCTTCGTGGTCGACGCGTTCTGAATCCATCGTGCTTCCCTCTCCCGGCAACGGCCGGGCTTTCTCGACGGCGTGGCCGTCGGGTCGGAGGGGAAGTCGATACACCCGACGGTAGAGCCGGGGTGTGACATCGACGGAGCCGTCGTCAGCTCAGCTGTTTGACTCGGGACTTGACGTCGGCGAATCGCGGGTCGTGCCCGGCGATCCACTTGAACAACTCCCGGGCGCGGGCTGCCTTGCCGGCCCGGTCGTAGAGATCCGCCAGGGCGTAGGCGCGCCGGAGGTGCTGATCGGCGGGCCGCTTCGGCGGCTTCCACCCGGCCTGCAGCGTCCGGATCGCCTTCGCCAGGTCGCCCTGGTCGGCGTAGGTGCCGGCGAGGACGATGCGGCCTTCGGTCACCACGTCGCCGCGGGGTGACGCGTCGCCGAGCTCCTGCCACAGGAACTCGACGTCGTTCACGCGGCCGAGCGCCCGATGGCAGTCGGCCAGCACCGGATGCTGTTCGGTCGAGCCGGTCATCTCGCGGAAGAGCTCGAGCTGGTCGATCGCCTCCTTCCACCGCCCGAGGCGGTACAGGGTGAGACCCATCAGCTCCCGTCCGTCGACGAGGTCCGGCGCCTCCTTGACCACGGGACGCAGGAGGGCTCGGGCATCGGTGAAGCGTTCGGCTTCGAAGGCCCGCCCGGCTTCGTTGAGTTTGCGGTGGAGACTCTTGGCCCGATCGGCGCCGACGAGTCGGCGAAGTACGACGGCCGGGTCTTCGACACGCTGCGGGCGAGCGCCGAGCGGCTTGCGCTCGCGGGTCGCCTTGTTCTTCCCCCGGCTTCGGCTGACGGCTCTCGCTGCTTGGCGCTCGAGGTCGTCGGCTCCCGGGAGCAACCGGTCCTTTTCGGGCCGCGGCTTCTTCGCCGGCCGCGGCTCGGCCGGCTCCGCTGGCGCCTCGTTCTCCGCGCCGTCGACTGCGGCTGCTTCGCCCTCGGAGGCCGCCTTGGGCTTGCGAGGGCGCTTCGCCGGGAAGTCGTCGAAGCCCTCGGTGCCGATGGCCGGCGATTCCATTCGCCCGGCTCCGCCGCGGGCGATGCGGCCCCATTTCGCCGGACCGGCGAGGTCGGGGCCCGGTGGCCGTCGCTCGCCGTCGCCGCGTTCACCGGCCGACCGATCACTGCGTCGGTCCGCCGAGCGGGCATCTGCGCCCGGCCGCGGGGCCGATGCGCCGCGTCGCCCCCCGGCCTTGGCCGTGCCCTTCTTGGCACCTCCCGGCTTGCGGGGTCCGCCCTTCGACGGGCCTCGCCCGCTCCCCTGGCGCTTGCTCGCCCCGCGGGCTGCGCCGCGAGGACCTCGGTCGTCGCGGGAACGTTCACTGGGCATAGCGCCCGATCCTATCCGGCCAAAACGTACTCAGGCCCCGCCGAAGCGGGGCCTGAGCTCATCGTTTCCGGCCGCTCGAGCCGGGTGACCGGCGAGCGGGACAACGCCGAGGCGTTGCGTGAGAAATCCGGCGGCGTCCTACTCTCCCAGGGACTGACGTCCCAAGTACCATCGGCGCTGACAGGCTTGACTTCCGTGTTCGGAATGGGAACGGGTATGACCCTGTCGCTATCGCCACCGAAACTGTTGAGTGGGCGTTGTCTCGCCGCCGAAGCAGCAACCAACGCCGGAAGGGCGGGGTCGGTGAACCCCTGCCTCTTCAGAACTCCATAGCGAGCACGAACAACCGTACATGAAATGTGAAACCAAGCCCTCGGCCGATTAGTACCGGTCAGCTGAACGCATTGCTGCGCGTACACTTCCGGCCTATCAACGTGGTGTTCTGCCACAGGCCTTACCCGGTTAACCCGGTGAGAGATCTCATCTTGGAACAGGCTTCCCGCTTAGATGCTTTCAGCGGTTATCCCTCCCGTAGGTCGCCAACCAGCCATGCCCTTGGCAGGACAACTGGCACACGAGAGCTACGTCCATCCCGGTCCTCTCGTACTAGGGATAGGTTTCCTCAAATCTCTTCCGGCTACAGAGGATAGGGACCGAACTGTCTCACGACGTTCTAAACCCAGCTCGCGTACCGCTTTAATGGGCGAACAGCCCAACCCTTGGGACCTGCTTCAGCCCCAGGATGCGATG
>JAUIGD010000481.1 GCA_030430255.1 Verrucomicrobiia bacterium | reverse complement strand
CTCCGCCTGCAGCTCTCGTTCGATGGACAAGTCGGGCATCCGCAACCCCTCGCTGCTCCTGCCCTCGTTGCAATCCCCCGCCTCTCCCGTATAGGGTTGAGCGATGCGGCTC
Organism: Verrucomicrobiia bacterium; assembly: GCA_030430255.1. Lineage (GTDB taxonomy): Bacteria > Verrucomicrobiota > Verrucomicrobiia > Verrucomicrobiales > DEV007 > JAUIGD01. The sequence continues at coordinate 4,243 of JAUIGD010000481.1, read as the reverse complement.
CTCCTCTTGCTGACCCTGCCACTCTACCTGCTCGACCAAGCGACCAAGTTCGCGATCGTGCGCCATTTCGTGGAGGGGGAGTCGAGCAACGTCATCCCCGGGTTTTTCAACCTCGCCCGAGTGCACAACAAGGGGATCGCCTTCGGCAACTTCAGCGACAAACCCTTCGCGAACACGCTCTTCACCGTGGTCGCCCTGAGCGCCCTCGCCGCCATCATCTTCTACTGGCTTCGCGGCGCATTCGCCGGGCGTCTGAACGGGGTGGCGGTGGCGCTGTTGGTGTCCGGCATCCTGGGCAATCTCACCGATCGACTCATCCACGGCTACGTGGTCGATTTCCTCGATTTTTTCGTCGGCGATTGGCACTGGTACACCTTCAATATCGCCGACTCCTGCATCTGCATCGCCGCCGGCCTCCTGTTCATCTCTGCGTTCCGCACCCCGGAGGAGGACCCTCGGCCATCCGCCGACAACGTTGAAACTGAGGCGGCGGACTGAGCCCTGCCTCGCGATGCGCTCGCCGATGCCCGCGACACCCAGCAAGGCCGAAGTCCGCCAAGCTTGGCGCGCGGCTCTCGCGCAGCAGCCCAGCACCGCGCTCGCCGCCTTCGACGCTGCCATCGCGGAGCAACTGCGCCCCATGGCGACCCCGGGGCAGACGGTGCTGGCGTTCTATCCACTGCGCTCCGAACCCGATATCCGGCCCGTCCTCCACGAATGGCTCGGGTCCGGCGTCCGGCTCGCCTTGCCCCGGGTCGAGTCCGATGGTTCGGCGATGAGCGCGTACGGGGTCGGCGCCGACATCGACTCGCTGCCGGAGTCGCGCTGGGGCGTCCGCGAGCCCGATCCTTCCCTGCACCCCTCGATCCCCCCAGCGAGCCTCGACCTGGCGCTGGTCCCCGGCGTGGCGTTCACGCGCACGGGGGAGCGGTTGGGGCGGGGCGGTGGACACTACGATCGCTTTCTCGCCAGCCTGACCGACCGGACCCTCACCGTCGGGGTCTGTCGCCCTTTCCAGTTGCTCGACGACCTCCCCAGGGAGCCGCACGACCGGCCGGTCGCCCGGGTCGTCTCGGGACTCCCTTGAGGAGCCCCCCCCTCTCGAGGGCGCGCGGTTCCCCGCCCGTGGGACGCGCCGGTCGGTCAAACTCCTTTCCGCGCGGGATCCCAGATGAACTTGTGCATCTGCAACTGGAAACGGACCGGCAGCGCATCGTCGACGATCCACGAGACGATGTCCCTGGGCTCGACCCTCCCGAACACGGGCGAGAGGAGCACCGCGCCCACCCGTGAGGCGAGCTCGTGCTCGAGCACCATCCCGCGCGCCCACTCGTAGTCCTCGCGCCCACCGACCACGAACTTGATCTCATCTTTCTTGGCCAACAGCGGCAGATTCTCCAACCGGTTCTTCGCGCACTCGCCGCTGCTGGGTGTCTTCAGATCCATGATGATGTGCACCCGCGGGTCGATCCCGGAGACATCGCGGTTGCCGCTCGTCTCGATCAATACCCGTCGCCCCGCATCACACAACCGCTCCATCAACGGCAGGCAGTTGCGCTGCAGCAAGGGCTCGCCGCCGGTCACCTCCACCATCGGGGCGGCGAAGGACAGCGTGCGGCTGACCACCGAGTCCAACTGCACGGTCTCCCCCCCGTAGAATGCATACTCGGTGTCGCAATAGTGACAGCGCAGGTTGCAGCCCGTCAGGCGGACGAAGACACACCGCTCCCCCGCCCAGGTGCTCTCGCCCTGGATGGACTCGTAGATCTCCGTCACCCGGAGCGTGTTTTTGGCGTCTTTCGACATTTGGCTTTCCCCTCGCACCGATACCGATTTCACTGCCCCAGACAAGATGGATCCCCTCGAAGCCGCGGCCCGCGCCGCCCAACTCCGCAAAGAGCTCGAACGGCACAACCGCCTGTACTACCTCGACGCCCAACCCGAGATCAGCGACGCCGAATACGACGCGCTGATGGGCGACCTGAAGGCGTTGGAAACCGAATTCCCCGAACTGGCGCGCGCGGACTCCCCCACCCAGCGGGTCGGCGGAGCCCCGCTGGAAGGGTTCGAGCAGGTCAAACACCCGGTCCGCATGCTCTCCATCGAGGACGTCCATGAACTGAAGGACGAGGAGCTCACCGCGCGGGAAGGCAGCCTCGAGCGCGACGCCGGCCTCGTGGAGTGGTACGGACGGTTTGCGCGCAATTTGGGCTCCACATCCCCCCCCCTGACCATCGAACCGAAGATCGACGGGGTCGCCGTGTCGTTGATGTATCGGGACGGAGCGCTCGAATATGCTGCCACCCGCGGCGACGGCACCACCGGCGACGTCATCACGGAGAACGTCAAAACCATCCGCGCGGTGCCCCTGCGGCTCCCCACAGAGGCGCCAGCGATCTTCGAGGTGAGGGCCGAGGTCTTCATGCCCAACGCCGCCTTCAACCGGCTCAATGAGGAGCGCGACGCGGCCGGTGAACCGGCCTTCGTCAACCCCCGCAACGCCACCGCCGGGACGCTGAAGCAACTCGACCCGCGCATCGTGGCGACCCGGCCGCTCGACATCATTTTCCACAGCTACGGACTGGTCGAGGGCGCCGAGATCGCGTCGATGTCCGACTTCCGAGCGCTCATGCTCCGCCTCGGGCTGCCCGTCGACGCGTGGTTCCGGACCGCGGCCACCCTCGACGATTTGCGTGCCGCCGTCGCCGAGCTCGACGGGGACCGGCATGGCTTCCCTTACGCCACCGACGGCGCGGTGGTCAAAGTCGATGAGATCGCGCTCCACGCGCAACTGGGCACGACCTCGAAACACCCCCGATGGGCTTGCGCCTATAAGTTCCGGCCCGAACAGAGGGAGACCACCCTCCGCGCGGTGACGGTGCAAGTCGGGCGTACCGGCGTCTTGACCCCGGTGGCGGAGCTCGACCCTGTCTTCGTTTCGGGCACGACCGTCTCGCGGGCGACGCTGCACAACCAGGACGAGATCAGCCGCAAAGATGTCCGCATCGGCGACACCGTGGTCGTCGAGAAGGCAGGCGAGATCATCCCGGCCGTGGTGCGGGTGATCGTCGAGAAGCGCCCGCCCGAGGCCCGACCCTATCGCCTCTTCGATGCCGTCGGTGGCCGTTGCCCCTCCTGTGGCACCGCGATCATCCAGGAGGCCGGCTTCGTCGCCTGGCGCTGCCCGAACTTCGCCTGTCCGGCGAAAACGGTCACCCGCCTCAAGCATTTCGGCGGCCGCAGGATGCTCGACCTCGAAGGGCTCGGCGATGCGGTGGCTGAGAAGCTCGTCGAGACCGGCTTGGTCAAGGAACCGCTCGATATCTTCGACCTCGATGCCCAAACCTTGGCGCAGCTGTTGCTCGACCCCGCCAAACTCCAGTCCGGGGAACAGAGCAAACCACGCCGCTTCGGCGAAAAGAAGGCCGAGCTGCTTCTCGCCAGCCTCGAGCGCGCCAAATCGGCGCCGCTCGACAAGTGGTTGTTCGCGCTCGGGATCCCCAACGTCGGTGAGTCGGCGGCCCTCGAGTGCGCGCGCCTGCACGAGAGGTTCTCCGCCGTCGCGGGTTCGCCCCTCCTCGCCCAGGTGGTCGAGTCCGCACGCCTCGAAGAACGTCGGAAAGAGGTGTCGCCACGAAATCGCGCCAACCCGCCTAAGGACGATGCCGAAAAAGCGGAGCGCACCCGGGAACACGATGCCCTGAAAGAACAGATCGAAGGGCTCCGCGAAACCCTCGCCCCCTACAACATCGGCCCCGATATCGGTCCGGTCGCGTCGGCCGCGCTGGTCGACTTCTTCCAAAGCCAGACCGGGCAGGCGACCCTGGAGAAGCTGCGAGAATTGGGCTTCGATCCCGCTTCGGCCAACTTCGCCCCCATCCCACCCTCCCCCGGCGAAACAGCGGAAGCGTCCCCATTCGCGGGGACCACCTGGGTCATCACCGGCACCCTGAGCCAATCGCGGGACCACTTCAAAGCGCGCATCCAAGAACTCGGCGGCAAGGTCGCCGGCTCAGTGAGCAAGAATACCACCTATCTGTTGGCCGGCGAGAAGGCCGGCAGCAAGCTCGCGAAAGCGGAGTCGCTGGGGGTGGCCGTCGTCGACGAGGCGGGATTCGACGCCATGGTGCCGTAGCCTAGGATCAGCGATGAAACAGCGGGGCGATTTGGGCAAATGGTAAACCGATTCGCGCCGGAACGGGTAAGTCCGACAGGCTCCTAGCCCGGATCGATCACCACATCC
>JAUIGD010000480.1 GCA_030430255.1 Verrucomicrobiia bacterium | reverse complement strand
TGGATCATGGCGCTCCCCTTCGGTCTGTTCCTCGCCCACTACCCGGCCTACAGCCTCATGTATAGCCGCGGGGCGCACGGGCGCATGGCGATCGTCGCCGGGGTCGGCAGCGTGTTGGGCTTGGTGCTCGGGTTCGCCCTCGGCGCGCGCTGGGGGATCCGCGGGGTCGCGGCGGGCGCGGCGATCGACCTGACGCTCGTCTACCTGTTCCTCTTCCCGCCCCAGCTCTGCAAGGTGGCGGGGCTGCGCCTGGGGGCGTATTGGGCGCCGATCGTGCGCGGCCTGGTGGGCGTCGGCGCCCCGGTCGCGCTGCTGCACCTCGCGGTGAGGGCTTGGATCGAGCCGGACTATTGGCGGATCGTCGCCATCGGCGCCGCCTACGGGGCGGTCTTCGTCACCGCCGTGTTCGGGGTCGTGTTCGACCGCCGCGAACGGCGGCTCGCCATGGCGCGTTTCGGGCGTTGAGCCGCGAGCGGCGGGGGCTTGCGCCACCGCGCTTCCCGGCGCACGGTGCGCGCCTTCGATCGCCGCCCCGTTGAACAAGACCGTCAGACGCACCCCCGAGCAGATCCGCAACCACTTTGAGGTGGAGCGGGAGTTGGCCGCGCGCCTGCGCTCGTCCGACCGCGCCGAGCGGACGGCCCTGTTCGCCACCCTCTACGACGAGCTCTTCGAGCGGGTGCCGGACCACCCGCGGGTGACGCGTCGCGAAACCCCGGAGGAGAGCGCGCGTGGCGTCGAGGCGCAGCTGCGCCTGCTCCGCGACCACCTGCGCCAGGGCGACACCTTCCTCGAGTTCGCGCCCGGCGATTGCCGCCTGTCGTACGCGGTGGCCCCGCTGGTCGCGAAAGTGATCGCCGCCGACATCTCCGACCAGCGCTCGCCCGACGATGTCCCGCCAGCGAACTTCAAGCTGCGCGTCTATGACGGTTACGCGCTCGAGGTGGAGGCGGCGAGCGTCGATGTGGCTTTCAGCTACCAGTTCCTCGAGCACCTCCATCCCGACGACGTGCCGCTGCATTTCGACATGGTCGCGCGGATGCTCAAACCCGGCGGGCGGTACATCTTCGACACCCCCCACCGCTACTCTGGCCCGCACGACGTCTCGCGCTTCTTCGGCGACGAGCTCCAGTGCTTCCATTTCCAAGAGTGGACCTTCCGCGAGATGCGCGCCCTCTTGAAGCGGCATGGCTTCCGCGCCGCCTACGGGTATCGGCGCGGCCGGGTCTGGAAGGGCAGGCTCGCCAATGCGGTGCTCGACGCGGCCGAGGCGGCGGTCGGCGCCCTGCCGCGCGGCCTCCGCAAGAGGGTCAGCGCGCGGCTGTTCACCGGGGTGACGATGATGGGGGTCATGGGCGGCTGACATGGGGGCGGTGCGGCAGCTGTTGGGGCGCGCCCGCCGCGCCGTTTGGCCGGGCCGGATCGTCCGGCCCACGACGGCGCTCGCCAACTATCTCGCCCAGCATCCCGGGGTGGTCGCGCCCAGCGACAAGGAGGTCGACTACTTCGGGTCGGCGCCCCGCCACGCGCGCGGCGAGGCCTTCTACCACTCCCACTACCGGCACCTCGCTCCGCCGGGGGGCGCCGTCTCCTTCGATGCGTCGCCGCACTATCTGCTCGTGCCCGAGGCGGCGGGGCGGATCCGCGACTACGACCCGGGGATGCGGTTGATCTGCCTGCTGCGCGAGCCGGCCGCGCGCGCTTGGTCGGCATTCACCATGTACCGGCGTTTCCTCGATGCGGACCCCGGGTTCTTCGCCAAGTGGAACCGGCGTTGCTACCCCGAGGCGGTGGCATCCACCTTCCTGCCGCGCCCGCCGGGACACGCCGAGGACATGGTGCTGGCGCTGCGCGAGGAGATCGAGGCGCTCGGCAGGGGCGAGATGTACGAGTGGCACCTGCTGCCTTACGGCCTCTACGCGAAAAACCTCCGCCCGTTCTTGGACGCCTTCCCTCGCGATCAGCTGCTGGTGATGGGCAGCCGCCGGTTGGGGGGAGACACGGCTGGGGCGCTGGCGGAGATCGCCCGCTTCATCGGCCTCGATGCCTTCCAATGGACAAAGGCCGACCTCGGCAAGAAACACGCCGAATCCTATCGCGGGTCGATGCCCGAGGAGGCGAGGGGGCTGCTGGAGGAGTTCTACGCCGGGCCGAACCGCGAACTGGAGGAACTGCTCGGCGACGAGCTGCCGTATTGATCGCGATGGCGGACACCGGCGACAGAGGCCCGGGCGCGGTGGGTGCGGGGAGCGGCCCCCTGGTGTCCGTGGTGATCCCGGCCTACAACTACGAGCGCTATGTCGGCGAGACGGTGCGCTCGGCGCTCGGCCAGACCCACCCCGAGATCGAGGTGCTAGTGGTCGACGACGGCTCCACCGACGGCACCGGCGAGGTGGTGCGCGGCTTCGGCGACCGCGTCCGCTACCTGCCGAAGGAGAACGGCGGGCTCGGCTCGGCGCGCAATTACGGGATCGAGCGCGCGCGGGGCGAGTTCCTGGTCTTCCTCGATGCCGACGATTTGTTAGAACCCGAGGCCGTCGAGGCCATGCTGGGCGCGCTGCGGGCGCTGCCGCCGGACTACGCCCTCGTCGCCTGCCACTACACCGCCATCGGGCCCGGCGGCGAGGAGCTCTCGGCTCAGGCGCGCGGCACGCGCGACGCCGAGGTCACCTACCGGAGCCTCCTGCTGCGCAACCGCTTCTGCCCGGTGGTGCTGGTGCGGACGTCGGTCGTGCGCGAACTGGGGATGTTCGACACCAGCTACGGCGTCGGCGAACAGGGGTCGGAGGACCGCGACATGTGGATCCGCGTCGCGGCGGGCCACCGCATCCACATGCTGGCGCGGCGGCTGGTGCGCAAGCGCCAACACGAGGTCAATATGAGCGGCAACGCCGGACGGCAGATGGCGTCCATGCGGCGCACGCTGGCGAAGGCGCGCTCGGCGGGCGTCGTGCCGCGCTGGAACCTCTTCTTCTGGGGGCAGGTCTACGCGGTCTACCACTATCAGGGGGCGCTGATGCACAAGGAGGCGGGCGACCGGCGCGGCGCCTGGCGCGAGCTGCTGCGCTCCTTCGCCAGCTGCCCGTGGCCTTGTCCCCACCGCGGGGCGGGCTTGCTGTCGTTCTTCCGCGCGCGCTGTTTCTTCCGCTGGCTCCTGCGCGGGATCGATGTCCCCAACCCACCCACGACGAATTGAAAGCGCTCTATCGACTCATCAAGGCCACGGAGAAGAAATCGCTCTTCGCGCTCCGCTGGTGCCGGTTCCTCGGCCTGCGGCGCGGCCTGGCGTTCTGCCGCGGCAACCGCAAGCCCGGTCGCCTGCTGGAGGTGACCCCGCCGGGCGCCCGTGCACCGCTCCGGATCCGCTCGGCGACCTCCGACCTCCCGGCCTTCGAAGACACCTTCTTGTTCGGCCACTACGCCTTCGGGCTGCCGGCGCCGCCGCGCGTCATCGTCGATGCCGGGGGCCACATCGGCATGGTCAGCATCCTGCTCGCCAACCGCTACCCGGACGCCCGCATCATCACCTTGGAACCGGAGGCGGGGAACTTCGCGCTGTTGCGGAGGAACGTCGAACCCTACCCGAACATCGAGCCCGTCCACGCGGCGCTCTGGAAGGAAGACGGCCAGCTGGACATCGCCAACCCCGGCGACTCGACGTGGAGCTACCAGGTGGAGGAGAAGCCCGGCGGCGAGGTCGAGGCGCTGACGATGGACTCGGTCATGGCGCGTTTCGGCATCGGCGAGATCGACCTCGCGAAGATCGATATCGAGGGTGCCGAGAAGGAGGTGTTCGAAGCGGGGGGCGAATGGCTCGGGAAGGTGCGGTGCCTGGCGGTCGAACTGCACGACCGCATGAAGCCCGGCTGCAGCCGGGCCTTCTACAACGCGACGAACCGATTCCCGCACGAGCTCCACATCGGCGAGAACGTGGTGCTCGGCGCCGAAGGCTACGCCCCGGTGGCGGCGCGCTGAAGGCGTTCAATCGGGGTCTTCCAGTTTCACCCAAGCGCCGTCGGGGAGGAGCTCGTAGCGGTTGACCGGTGCGCCGAAGCCGACCTTCTCGTTGACCCGCTGGGTGGGGAGGTTGTTCTCGGTGGTGTCGACCCAGAACCGGGAGTAGCCGTAACTGAGGAGGCCGTTCATCGCCCGCCGCATCCCCTCCGTCGCCAAGCCCCGGCCGCGCGCCGCTTTGTCGCTCCAGATCGGCCCGATCACCACATCCCCCCCGCCGACGGGGTAGTAGCGGCAGAAGCCGAGGTTCACACCTGTGTCGCCGAGATCGTCGGCGAGGATGATGACAATGTTTGGCTGAGCTAGCCGATGTCGATTGGCTCGGCAGCCTGCATTATTGCCGTGAAGAT
>JAUIGD010000045.1 GCA_030430255.1 Verrucomicrobiia bacterium | reverse complement strand
ATCCCGCGCCGGGCTTCGTGTCGATCAACGGCCAGGGGCGCCTCCTGATCAACCCCGAGGACGGCGACAGCGGCAGCTACACGTTCGGGATCACCGCGACGGACGGGCGCGACACCAGCGCGCCGCTGACTGCGAAGATCACCATCGCCGACACGATGGTGGCGCCGGGCGGTCCCGGGGGCACCCCGGCCCCGGGCGGCGGCACGGGCAACGCGGCGCCGGAGATCTCCGGGTCGTTCGGGACGGTGTCGATCGGCGAGCACGAGCGTGAGCGTATCGACCTGACGACGCTGTTCGAGGACCCCGACGGGACCTACCTGGACTTCGCCGCCGCCGGGGCGCCGGGCTTCGTGACGATCAACGGCCAGGGGCGGATGATCATCAACCCCGGCGACGGCGACAACGGCAGCTACACGTTCGGGATCACCGCGACGGACGGGCGCGATACCAGCGCGCCGCTGACCGCGAAGATCACCATCGCCGACACGATGCTCGCCCCGGGCGGCCCGGTCGCCGCCGCGAGCGCGGGCTCGAACGGGGCGCCGGAGGTGGACGGGACGCCCGGTCCGCTGGTGCTCGGCGAGCACGAGCGGTTCAGGGTGGACCTCGCCGAGTTCTTCTCCGACCCCGACGGCGACTTCATGAGCTTCGACCTCAAGAAGGCGCCGGACTTCGTGACGATCAACGGCCAGGGCCGGCTGATCATCAACCCCGGCGACGGCGACGACGGCACCTACGGTCTCCGGATCACGGCGACCGACGGGCCGGACATCAGCGCGCCGCTCGAGATCGACCTGACGATCGACGACACGATGCTGGCACCGGACTCGTTCGACATCGCCTGACCCTTCGCGAGACCGCTCCCGCCGTGGCCGACGCGGCGGGAGTGCGCCTGCACATTCACCATGAGCGCAATTATTGGTCGCCAGAAGACGCGCAACAGTTGAATTAACGTTGCGTTTGAGGGATGCGCATGGGCGTGATCCGGACCGCCCGGGGGCAGACCATGATCGTTTCCAAGTTGTCCGCCGCGTGCCGCTGCGGAAGTTGCGGGTGCGTTGTCTTCCGGAGGACCCATGTCCGCGCAGGTTGAGGTTCCGGATCCGGCACCCGAAGTGCCGGCAGACGTGCTCGTCGTCGATCTCGACGGCACGCTGATTCGCACCGACATGCTCTACGAGACGTTCTGGGCGGCGCTGTCGAAGCGCTGGCTGAACGTGGTGCCGGTGCTCGGCGCGCTGCAGGGCGGCCGGGCGGCGCTGAAGCGGCGGCTCGAGGGGCTGGGCGCGGTGGACGCCGCGGCGCTGCCCTACAACGACGACGTCCTGGCCTACCTCCGGCGCTGGCGCGAGGCGGGCGGCCGCACGGCGCTGGTCTCGGCCTCGGACCAGCGGCTGGTGGAGCGGATCGCCGCCCATGTCGGGCTCTTCGACGAGGCGCACGGCTCGGACGGGACCACCAACCTCAAGGGGCCCGAGAAGGCCCGGTTCCTCGCCGAGCGGTTCCCGGAGGGCTTCGCCTACATGGGCGACGCCGATGCTGACTACACGGTCTGGGAGAAGGCGACGCGGGCCGTCACCGTCGACGTGGCGCCGGCGCTGCGCGCCCGGGTCGACGCGCTGACGGTCGCCTCCGAGCACCTGACGACGCGGGGATCTCTGGTCCGGCCGCTCATCAAGGCGATGCGCCCGCACCAGTGGTTGAAGAATGTGCTGGTGTTCCTGCCGCTCCTGGCGGCGCACCAGCTCGACCTCGTGACCATCGGCCAGGCGCTCCTCGCCTTCGCCGCCTACAGCCTGATCGCCTCGTCGGTCTACCTGCTGAACGACCTGCTCGACCTCGCCTCGGACCGGTCGCATCCGCGCAAGCGGGCGCGGCCCTTCGCCTCCGGGGCGCTGCCGCTTTCCTGGGGGACGGCGCTGGCACCGGGGCTGCTCGCGGCCGGGGTGCTGGTGTCGCTGTTTCTCGGGCTCGAGTTCCTCGGGGTGATGGCGTTCTACTACGCGGTCACCACCGCCTATTCGTTCAACCTCAAGCGCCGGCTCGTGGTCGACATCTGCACGCTGGCGGGGCTCTACACGCTGCGCATCATCGCCGGCGGCGTGGCCACGGGGATCCCGCTCTCGGTGTGGCTGCTCGCCTTCTCGATCTTCTTCTTCTTCGCCCTCGCGGCGATGAAGCGGCAGGCCGAGCTGGTCTCCGGCGCCGCGGCGGGCGAGGAGAAGGCGCATGGCCGCGGCTACCGGGTCGAGGACACGCCGCTCGTCGCGAACATGGCGGTGTCGTCGGGCTACGTCTCGGTGCTGGTCATGGCGCTCTACCTCAACTCCGGCACGGTGCGGGAGCTCTACGACCAGACGGCGCCGCTCTGGGGCATCTGCCTGGTGCTGCTCTACTGGATCAGCCGGATGGTGATGATCACCCATCGCGGCTGGATGCACGACGACCCGGTGGTGTTCGCCGCACGCGACCGGAACTCGATCCTCTGCGGGGTGCTGATCTTCGTGCTGGCGGTCGCGGGGATCGTGATGTGACGCTGTCGACGCTGATCACCCGCTACGCCGCCTTCGCCGCCCTGGCGACGGTCGCCAATCTGGGCGCCCAGCGGCTGGTGCTCGCCGTGGACGATGGGCCTGTCGGCTTCGCCGCCGCGGTGTTTCTCGGCACGCTGGTCGGGCTGGTGCTGAAATACGCGCTCGACAAGCGCTGGATCTTCGACGACCGCTCGACCGGGGTCGCGGCGCACGGACGGAAGTTCACGCTCTACACGGCCATGGGCATCGTCACCACGGCGATCTTCTGGGGGACCGAGACGACGTTCTGGGTGATCTGGCACACCGATTTCATGCGAGAGCTGGGCGCGGTTCTCGGCCTCGCGGTGGGGTATGTCGTCAAGTACCGGCTCGACCGGCGCTTCGTGTTCACCGACAGGGTATTGCAGGCGGCGTGATGCGACCCGCCTTCCGCACCGTGGAGCTTGCCGGCTGGGGCCGCTATCCGCGCCGGCCCGGCCCGGTGGCGGCGCCCCGCGACGAGGCCGAGCTGAGGGAGCTTGCCGGGCAGGGCGGCGTCGTCGCCCGCGGCAACGGCCGCGCCTACGGCGACAGCGCCATGGGCGCCGCGGCGACGCTGGATCTCAGGCGGCTCGACCGGATGCTGTCGTTCGACGCGGCGACGGGCGTGCTCGTCGCCGAGGCCGGGGTGATCCTCGGCGACGTCATCGCCGCGTTCCTGCCGCGCGGCTGGTTTCCCTACGTGACGCCCGGCACCAAGTTCGTGAGCCTCGGCGGCGCCATCGCCGCCGACGTCCACGGCAAGAACCACCATGTCGACGGCGCCTTCGGCACCTTCGTCGAGTGGGTCGACGTAATGGACGCAGCAGGCGCGGTGACGCGCGCCAGCCGAGAGGCCAATTCCGAGCTCTTCGAATGGACCGTCGGCGGCATGGGCCTGACCGGCGTGATCCTGCGCGCCGCGATCCGCCTGCGTCCCGTCGAGAGCGCCTGGATCGTGCAGGAGACGGTGCCCGCGCCCAGTCTGGCCGAGGCGATGGCCGCGTTCGAGGCGGCCGACGACGCCACCTACTCGGTCGCCTGGATCGATTGCCTCGCCTCGGGCGCCTCGCTCGGCCGCTCGCTCGTCATGACGGGCGAGCATGCGCCCGCGCTGGAGCTCGACCACGAGCATCGCGGCCAGCCGTTCCGGACCCCCGCGAAACGCAGGCTGTCGGTGCCCTTCGACGCGCCCGGCATCGCGCTCAACCGGTTCACGGTGAAGGCCTTCAACGCGCTCTACTGGCGGCGCGGCCTCCGCGCTCCGCGCGAGGCGCTGGTCGACTGGGACAGCTACTTCTACCCGCTCGATGCGATCCTCGGCTGGAACCGGATCTACGGCCGCCGCGGCTTCGTGCAGTTCCAGTGCGCGCTGCCGCTCGAGAGCTCCGAGGCCGGGCTCACGGCGCTCCTGACCGAGACGGCGGCGGCCGGGCAGGGGTCGTTCCTGGCGGTGCTGAAGCGCTTCGGCGCGCAGCAGAGCCGGTTCTCGTTCCCGATGGCCGGCTACACGCTGGCGCTCGACTTTCCGGCGAATGCGCGGACGCTGGCGCTTCTCGACCGGCTCGACGCGATCACCCTCGACCATGGCGGGCGGTTCTATCTCGCCAAGGACGCGCGGCTCCCGGCGGCGGTGCTGCACCGCGCCGACGCCCGCGCGGCCGCGTTCCGCGACATGCGGCGGGATGCGGGGCTCGACCGGGCCTTCGCCTCGGCGCAATCCGAAAGGCTTCTGCTATGACCGACACCGTCCTGATCCTCGGCGGGCGCTCCGACATCGGGCTCGCCGTCGCGCACCGCTTCGCGGCCGACGGCCATCCGGTGGCGCTCGCCGCCAGGGACGCGGCGAGCCTCGAGGAGGCGCGCGCCGACATCGCGCTGCGCCACGGCGTCGCGGCGACGCTGCACGATTACGACGCGCTCGACACGCACGCGCTCCGCGGCTTCGTCGAGAGCTTCGATCCGGTGCCCGGCATCGTCGTCTCGGCGGTCGGCGCCATGGGCGAGCAGGCCGCGAGCGAGGCCGACCCCGAGGCCGCGGCGCTGGTGATGCGCACGAACTACGAGGCGCCGGCGCAGGCGCTGGAGCTCTTCGCCGCGCGGATGGTGGCGCGGGGGCAGGGCACGCTGGTCGGCATCTCCTCGGTCGCGGGCGACCGCGGGCGTGCCTCGAACTACGTCTACGGCTCGGCCAAGGCGGGGTTCACCGCCTACCTCTCCGGGCTCAGGAACCGCCTGTCGCGGACCGGGGTACAGGTGATCACGGTCAAGCCCGGCTTCGTCGCGACGCGGATGACCGAGGGGATGGACCTCTCGCCGGCGCTCACCGCCAGCCCCGAGGCGGTGGCCGACGCCATCGCCCGCGCCGTCGGTCGCGGCCAGGGCGTGGTCTACGTCAAGCGGGTCTGGTGGGCGGTGATGGGCATCATCCGCGCCATCCCCGAACCGATCTTCAAGAGGACCCGCCTGTGAGCCTCCGTCCCGACGTCGAAGCCGCCCCCGGTGCAGCGGGGCAGGCCGGATCTTCCGCTGGAGACAGCCCCATGAACCTGACGCGCCCGCTCTTCTACGTCGTCATGGCTGCCCTGGTCTTCGGGGTCCTCTACCGCCTCTTCCCGATCGTCGCCGGCGGCGACGCGCTGGCGCAGTTCTTCGTCACCGAGGACGGCTACCTGATGCTGACGGTGGCGCGGAACCTCGCCACGGGCCTCGGGCTCAGCGTCTCCGACGGCACCATCGCCACGAACGGGGTGCAGCCGCTCGCCACGCTGATCTACGCGCTGCCCTACATGGCGACGGGGGGCGCCAAGCTGACGAGCCTCGCCGGGATCCTCGCGATCGAGGCGGCGATCGCCGTGGCCGGCCTCTTCGCCGTCCGCGCCTTCGCTCGGGGGGTGCTCGCACCGCAGCATCCGAAGCCGGTCTGGCCCTGGCTCGTGGCGGCGCTGTGGTTCATCGGGCCGCTGGCGCTCCTGCACACGATGAACGGGCTGGAGACCGGGCTCAACGTGCTGATGGTGGCGCTGACCGTCACCTATTTCGGCCACGTCACCGCGCGCGGCGGGCGCTACACGCTTCGCGACCAGCTGATCTTCGGCTCGCTCTGCGGGCTGACGTTCCTGGCCCGCAACGACGGCGCCTTCCTGGTCACCGCGCTCTTCCTGGTGCGGTTCCTGCACGTGCAGATCTCGGGGCAGCTTTCGTTTCGCGAGGCGGTGATGGAAGCGCTGCCGCCCGGCCTCCTCAGCCTTCTCTGGGCGGCGCCCTGGCTCATCCACAACGAGGTCTATTTCGGCTCGATCGTGCCGATCAGCGGCACCGCGCAGTCGATGGCGGCCGTCGTCGGCGAGAACCTCGACGCGGTGCCGGCCAAGATCTTCGAGACCATGTTCCCGATGCTGCCGCTGCCCTCGGCGGTGGAGCGCTACACGGTGCTACGCCTCGTCGCCGCGGTGATCCCGCTCGCGGTGATGGCGACGTTCCTGTGGCGCGTCTTCGCCACCCGGAACCCGTTCCGCGTCGCGGTCGCGGGCTACACGCTCTACGCGGTCATGATCATCGGCTATTACGGCTTCTTCTTCGGCGCGCAGCACTTCCTCAGCCGCTACTTCGCGGCGACCGCGCCGCTCCTGATCACCGCCGCCCTGGCGGTCGCGCTCTGGATCGCTCCGCGCCTGCCGCGGGGCCGCGACCTTCTCGCCGGGGCGGGGATGGCGGCGCTGGTGCTCTCGGCGCTGCTGCTGGTCCGGCTGACGCTGCCGGGGGTGCGCGAGCAGGGGCACTTCCACGTCGTGGGCTGGGTCGAGGAGAACGTGGCCGAGGAGACCTGGGTCGGCGCGGTGCAGACCGGCACGCTCGGCTACTGGCACGACCGCACGATCAACCTCGACGGCAAGGTGAACCCCGAGGCGCTGGCGGCGCGCCGCGACGAGGGCAACGTGCTGACCTACGTCGCCGAACGGAGCCCGATCGACGTCATCGCCGACTGGGCCGGCGTCGCCCGCTGGGTCGAGTTCGGCAACGAGGGCTTCACCGACGCCTTCGAGGTGGTCGTGGCCGACCGCAAGGGGAACCTCGCCATCCTCCGCCGCCGCGACGCTGCAGGGGACTGAGGCATTGCCGGCATCATCTGGGTGGACGCGATAGGAGTATTTCATGTACTCCTGCGGTGAAAGGTGACGCGGAATGCGGGCGAAGGTCAATCTCACTCTCGAGGAGCGGGTCACGGCCGAGGCACGCGCGCTCGGCGTGAACATGTCGCGGATCGCCGAGGCCGCCATCGCCGAGGCGGTGCGGGCGGAGCGCAACCGGCATTGGCGCGAGGCCAATCGGGAGCGGCTCGAGGCCTATGCGCGGGAAGTCGAGGGCGAAGGATTGCCGCTCGCACGCTTCCGCAGCTTCTGACGCAGATGGCGCAGTTCGATGTCTACCGGCTCGACGACGGCATGCTCGTGGTCGATCTGCAGACCGACCTGATCGGTCTCGACGCGACGCGCCTGGTGGCGCCCCTGCGGCCCGAGGGCCGCTACACGAGCTTTCCCGGGCTGACGCCCCTCGCGGAGATCGGCGGAGACACGTGGATCGTGCGCCTTCAGGAGATGGCCGCGGTTCCGGGCTCCGCCCTCCGCGAGCGGGTCGCGTCGATCGCGCATCTGCGCGACGACCTGAAGCGCGGCCTCGATATCCTGATCGACGGCTTCTGAGGTATTTCGCCGAGTCCTCGCCCGACCGTCCGGATCTCTCCGAGCCGCCGCTCAGCTCTCGGGGATGAAGCGGGGCAGGGGGTCCATCATCTCGGTCAGCACGCCCTGGAGCCGGGCCTCGGCCGCGGCATCGCTCTCGTCGGGAGCGATCAGCGTTGTCAGGCGGATCATCGCGCCGTCGGTCTGGCCGGTGGTGATGCCATCCATCAGCAGGTGGAACTTGGCGGCGATGTCCCAGGCGACCTTCCGGCCGCGCTGCTCGAACCAGTAGTAGACCAGCATCCGCGTCTCGCCCTTCTGGATGATCGCGCGGTTGATGTTGAACTCGCCCGCATAGCCGAGATCGCCCGAGATCTCGGTGCGTTCGAGCCAGGCGATCTCCCAGCCCGACGAGGGCAGGCAGATTTCGGGGGAGTGCACGCCGCCCTGGCTCTGGTCGGCGTACCAGGCCATGAACAGGCCGACGGGCAAGCCCCACTGGGGCGAGACGAGGTCGACCTGGAGGTAGTCGTCGGCGCCGAGCGCCCGCTCCAGCCTGGGCTCGAGCGTCTGCGGCAGCCCGGCGCGCCAGTCGCCGAGGCGGGCGGGAAACACCGCGAAGGGCTCGCGCTCGAGCGCCGAAGTTTCGCGTTCCGGCGCAAGCTCCCAGGCGGTGGAGGCAGCGGCCATCATCAGCGCGCCGGTGACCAGCGCCCGGCTGGGCTGCACCAGGCGGATCCGCCCCGCCTGTGCGGCGAGGCCCGTGGTGTCGAGATCGAGCGCGTCGACGAGGCTGAGCCTGTCGCGGCGCAGGAACAGCATGAGCCAGGCGATGCCGAAGAGGATCAGCACGCAGGAGATGAAGATCACCCAGCCCTCGAAGAAGTGGGTGAAGCCCTCCACCCACTCGACGCCGTAGACGTTGACGAGGACGCCGGCGACCGCGATCCGCACCGAGTTCATGAAGATGGTGATCGGCACCGCCGAGAGCAGCAGCACCGCCTTGTGCCACATCGGCCCGCGGTAGAGCACGGCGAAGATGTAGGAAAACGACAGGATCGGGAACAGGTAGCGCAGGCCCGAGCACGCCTCGGCCACGTGCAGCTTGTAGACCCCGAGGTCGATGATGTTGCCCTCGAGATAGACCGAGACGTCGAGCCAGTGCAGGAACTGCACGCCGAGTTCGGACGAGATGAACTGCAGGTAGGTCGAGACCTTGTAGTAGATCGTCCCCGGCAGCGGCAGCATGTAGACGAGGTGCAGCACCGGCGGCCAGAAGAAGATCGCGGTCCGCCAGCCGAAGCTGATGAGCAGGATGCCCCAGACCCAGATGATCATCGCGTAGGCGGTGATGTCGGAGATGTTGGCGAGCTTGCCGAGAAGCCCGACGAAGACCGCGAGCGCCAGCACCGCGACGCCCGGCCAGCGGTCCGGCAGCGCGCCCTCGTTGACCGGCACCCCCTTGAGCTGGCGCAGGAACAGGAAGCCCGACAGGACCGGGATCAGTGGGCCGTGGCTGTATTCGGGCTTCTGCCAGGCGACGAGCAGCCGGTCGATGCCGTCCGAGAAGAACAGGCCGGCGCCGGCGCAGGCGACCACGAGCCAGAATATCCCCCAGGTCGCAAGGGACTGGACCTCGCGCGCAGTGCGTGCCGGACTACTCGTGAACGCCATTCCCAAACCCACCCTCGATATCGCCTTTCCCGGCGCCCGTCCCGCAGGACATCTCCGGGCGAGGAACGCACGAGACAATCGGGCTTCCTCGCGGAAAGGCCCGCGGACACCTAGCCTGTGGCGCCGATTCCATCAAGCTGGGGCATAGGCCTGAACCCTCACTTCGAGGTTAAGGGTCGCCTGGCCCCGGCGTGCGCGTTCACGCGACGTTCCGGCCGGTCGGCGGAAGGCGGGACCCGGGCGACGCGGATCGTCAGACGTAGTCGGTGAAGCCCTCGAGCGGGCGGCCTTCGAGGACCGCGTCGTAGATCTTCGCCGTGTAGGCCGCCTTGGCGTCCCAGTCGTAGAGCGTCTCGGCGTAATGCCTCGCCGTCTCGGCCATGGCCCGGTGCTCCTCGGGGCGCTCGAGGCAGGCCTCCATCGCCGCGCGGACGTCATGCACGAGGCCTTCCATCGGCTGCAGCGGCACGCGCACGCCGCGGCCATTCGCGGCGAGATCCCCCGGCGCGCCGTAATCGGTGACGATGCAGACAGCGCCGCAGGCCATCGCCTCGATCACCACGCCGGCGCCGAGCTCGCGGACCGAGGGGAAGACGAAGGCGTCCGAGGCGCGCATGATCTCCGCCACCTCTGCCTGCGTCCTGCGGCCCTCGAAGATCACGCGGTCCTCAGCCCCGGCCTCGGCGACCATGGCGCGGAGCCGCGGCTCCTCCGGGCCGTCGCCGACGATGCGGAGCCGGTGCTGCACGAGCGCACCGGAGCCGGTGAAGGCGCGCACCACCGCCTCGGGCACCTTGTAGGGCACCAGCCGGCCGACGAAGAGGAAGGTCGCCGGCGCCGGCCCCGCGAAGGGGGCATGGGCGCGGTCGGCGTGGAACATCTCCCGGTCGAAGCCGATCTCGGGGACCGGCACGATCGTCTCCGGCCGGGCTGCGGTCAGGTCATCGATGGTGTGGCGGAAGGCGGCCATCACGCAGGCGGCGCGGGCGTAGGTCGAGCGCGCGTAGGGAAGCGCCCGGTAGAGGTTCCGGATCCGCCTCAGCCCCTCGCGCTCGCGCTTCTGCTCCTCGGCGAAGGCGGCGGGCCAGTCGAGGTTGCCGTTCAGCGGGCCGATGACGAAGGGCTGGCGCGTCTTGCCGGCGATGTAGCTCGGCAGCGTCGGCGACATCGGCGTGATGCGGTGGACGAGGTCGAAGCGTCCCGATTTCAGGTCGTCCCGGAACGCCCTGTGGGTCAGCCGCTCGAACTCGAGATAGGGCAGGTAGGCCATCATCTGGTTCGTCGACCAGGCGACCTGGTTGCCGCCGCGCAGGATCTTGGCGGCGCGGTACATGTTCGCCGCGATCCATTCGTTGTCGATGTAGCGGACGCGGTCGGTCAGCTCTCCCGCCGCCTCGATGTTCGGGCGGTTGCGGACATGCGTGGCGACGGTGACGTCGGCGACGCCTGCCAGCGCGCGGGCGTACTTGTAGCCCACCACCGGCAGCGACGGCCATTCGGGGTTGCAGCTCTCGGCCAGGATCAGGACGCGGGGGGCGGGCATGGTCTCGTCTCGGCCAAGGGTCGCTTTCGCCTAACCCGAAGGGCTGCGGCCCGCAATCGCCAGGAGGGCTCGTCCCTAACGGGCCAGACGGCGATCCCGGTAACGGGAAGCATCGGGAGGTTGCCCAGAAGCCTCGGCACCCTCTTGCGCGCCTCGAGCGTTTCGGAGCGATCTCTGCCACGATTGTTGCGTCTGGCGCCCGGGGCCGCGGCATGGCAGAGGCGAGGCATGGAGATCGAGGCCACCGACCTGCCCGGAGTGCTGATCCTGACGCCGAAGCGGTTCGGTGACGACCGCGGCTTCTTCGCCGAGACCTGGAACCGCAAGCGGATGCAGGAGGCGGGCATCGAGGCCGACTTCGTGCAGGACAACCACTCGCTTTCGGCCCGCGCCGGCACGCTTCGCGGCCTGCACTTCCAGGCGCCGCCGCATGCGCAGGCGAAGCTCGTCCGCTGCGGGCGTGGGGCGCTCTTCGACGTCGCCGTCGACATCCGCCGCGGTTCGCCCGGCTGGGGCAGCTGGGTGGGGGTGGAGCTCTCGGCCGCGAATGGCCGGCAGCTTTGGATCCCCGAGGGGTTCGCTCACGGCTTCGTCACGCTGCAGGACGATACCGAGATCGTCTACAAGTGCACCGACTACTACGCACCCGAGGCCGACGGCGCGGTCCGCTGGGACAGCTGCGGCATCGACTGGCCGCTCTCGGGCGCGCCGATCCTGTCGGAAAAGGACGCCGCCGCCCCGCCGCTCGCGGAGTTCGAGTCGCCGTTCGCCGGAAACGCCGCGCCTCTTTGAACGGCGGGCGCTTGTGACTACATTGTCCATGTGTGGTCACGCATGGAGGCCGTCATGCTCCGCAACTATACGCTGCGCGAGGCCAAGGCGCGGCTCTCGGCGCTCCTCGACGCCGTCGCCGCGGGCGACGAGGTGGAGATCCGGCGGCAGGGAGGCAAGCCAGGCCGCTTTCGCATCATCCGCGTTGACGAGGAGGGCGCCCTGCGCCGCCCCGGGGCGTTGGCGGGACGGATTCGCGTCCCCGAAGGCTTCGACGAGGAGGATCCGGATCTCGTCGCGGTGTTCGAGCACGGCGGGTGACGGCGGCCCTCGTCGATACCCAGGCGCTTCTCTGGTGGCTCGGCGACGATCCGCGCCTCGGCCCGGAGGCGCGGGCGCTGATGGCCACCTCGCGCCTTCTCGTCAGCGTGGCGTCCCTCTGGGAGATCGCGATCAAGGCGGGACTCGGCAAGCTCGAGGCGGATGTCGGCGCTGTCGCCCGCGCCGCCGAGGCCGAGGGGATGGAACGGCTCGGCTTGGGAACTGCCCATCTCGAGACCTACCAGAGGCTGCCGCGTCGCGACGACCACGGCGATCCGTTCGACCGGATGCTCGTCGCGCAGGCGATGGTAGAAGACGTGCCGATCCTGACCTCGGACGCCAAGCTTGGTCGCTACGCCGTGGCGACGCTCGACACGACCCGATGATCGCCCCCAGGTCGATGTGAGGCCGCCCGAAAAGCGGGCAAGGCGCGGGATTTCCGCCCGCGCGGTGGACAGCCGTTCCGCCGCATCCCTCGGCGCTGTTAAGAACGGGCGGCGCGGATGCCTTGCGCCGATCGGGCGGCCGGGCCAGTGAGGGGCGACCAGATACAGGTGCTTCGATGATCATCGACGGCCGTTCGGACGACAGGGCAGGGCCCCTCGACTACGACCTCGTCGTCATCGGCGCCGGGGCGGCGGGGATCACGCTGGCGAACGAGCTCGACGGCACGGGCCTTCGCGTCGCGCTGCTCGAAAGCGGCGGGCGCGCGTTCGATCCCGAGACGCAAGCGCTCTACGACGGCACCGTCACCGGGCTCGAGGAGATCGACCTCGGCGCCGCGCGCCTGCGGTTCCTCGGCGGCACGACCAATCACTGGGGCGGGCGCTGCGTGCCGATGGACGCCATAGACTTCGCCCGCGCACCGCTCAGCGGCATGACCGGCTGGCCGTTCCCGCGCGCGGCTCTCGACCCCTACTACCCGAAGGCCAACGAATATTGCGGGGTCGGCGCCTTCGACTACGCCCCGAACGCGGCGGAGGGCGTCACCGAGGGCGACCTCCTGCTCGCCGGCGACGACATCGTCGAGACCGTGGTGGTGCGCCAGAGCTCGGTCAATTTCGGCGAGAAGTACGCAGGCATGCTGGAGGCGTCGAAGAACGTCGATCTCTGGCTCTGGACCAACGTCACCGGCTTCGCGGTCACGCCCGAGGGCGTGGTGGAAAGTCTCGAGACGCGAACCCTCTCGGGTGCTGAGCGGACGTTCCGCGGCCGTCAGGTGGTGCTCGCCACCGGCGGGGTCGAGAACCCGCGGCTGATGATGATCCTGAACGACCGGAACGGGACCTCCTTCGGCGATGCCGGCGAGCTTCTCGGACGCTGCTACATGGACCATCCCGCGGGCGGCGCGGGGTTCCTGCATCCGACGGGCGACATCGGCGAGAAGGCGTACTGGGACAAGGACGTCGCCGCCGCGGACGGCACGCCGCTCTGGCTGCTCTGGCGGCTGCGCGACGAGGTGATCGAACGCGAGGGGCTCGCCAACACGCAATTCTACCTCTTCGCCTTCCGCGACCAGACGACGGCGGCGCGCGATCGCGAGGCCCGGCAGGGCATGTCGGCGCTCAGGCAGATCGCCAAGTGGTCGGTCGGCCGCGGCGCCCACGACTTCCGCCTCTCCGACGCCTATTGCCAGGTCATCACCAGCACCGACGCGATGGTCGCTTCGACGCTCAGCGACAGCGGCACGGCGCCGGTCGAGCGCGTGCTGCTCAAGTACGAGGCCGAGCAGCAGCCGACGCGGGACAATTACGTGATCCTCGGCGAGGAGACCGATGCCTTCGGCCTGCCGCGGCCGATCCTCAACTGGGCGCCGAGCGAGGCTGACCGCGACAGCATCCTGCGCACCACCGAGCTGATCGGGCAGGCCGCAGGCGCCGCCGATCTCGGCCGGCTCGAGCTCGAGCCGCACTGGGACGAGCCCTGGTGGGGGGCGACGACCTCGTGGCACCAGATCGGCACCACGCGGATGTCGGAAGGGCCGACCGACGGCGTCGTAGACCCCGACTGCCTGGTGCACGGCACGAAGAACCTCTACGTCGCGGGCGGCAGCGTGATGCCGACCGCCGGCCGGGCGAACCCGACGCTGACCATCGTGGCGCTGACGATCCGCCTCGCCGACCACCTCAAGGCGATCGAGAGGAGCTGAGCATGGCGCGTCTCTCCAGGCGGGCGACCCTCATCGGCATCGGCGGCCTCTGGCTGGCCGCGGGCGTCGCCGGCGCGGCGAGCGTCGTGGCCTGCCGTTCCGGCAGCGCCCGCATGGCGAGCCTCGACCGGCTCGACGTGGCGCTGGCCGACATCCGGGGCGCCGACCGGATCGCCCGCGTCTACCGGGCGGGGACGGCCCCGTCGCGCATCGCCGCCGAGTTCGAGGCCAAGACGGACCTCGTCGCCGCGCTCGCCATCGACTGCCCGGCGAGCCGGGCTGCCGCGATCCGCGCCCGGATGCGCGAGGATTTCCGCACCGGCGACGTGGTCGTGGCCGACCGCCTCGTGGTGTCGCGGACCGAATGCCTGGTCGCCGCGCTCCGCCACGGGGTGGCGGCATGAGCCTGCCGGGGCTCGACACGATCCGGAGATACGTCCTCGTCGTCACGACGGGACGGAGCGGCTCGTCGTTCTTCACCAACCTCGTCAACGACAACGCCACCAACGCCTTTTCCGAACATGAACCGAACGTGGTCTCGGGCGACCAGTCGACGACGTGGTTCTACGAGGGCAACGAGGCGGGGCTTGCGGAGATCGTCGAGCGCAAGCTCAGGCGCCTCCGCCGCGGCGAGCGGGTGGCGGCGCTGCCCTTCGGCGAGGCCCTGCACGGCCTGATCCGGAAGAGCCCGGTCAAGGGCCGCATCCCCGCCTATCCGGTGCGGGAGATCTACGTCGAGGTCGACAACGGCGCGCTCAAGTCCTGGGGCCCGGCCTTCGTCGAGCGGGTGCCGCAGGTCGAGATCGTGCACCTGACGCGGGATCCGCTGATCCAGGCCAAGAGCGCCGAGAACCGCGGCAGCGGCCCGTCCCCCGACCGGCCCTATTTCCTCTGGCCCGTACGGGAGCGGAACCTGCTGCCGCTCGACGCGGAGGTCACGGCCGGGCTCTCCAGGTTCCAGCTCGCGCTCTGGTACTGGATCGAGATGGAGCTTCGCTACGCGCGCTTCTTCGCGCCGAAGACGAAGCTCGAGATCGACCTCGAGGAGCTGAACGACGAGCCGCGGGTGACGGAGATCCTCACGACCCTGGGCATCCGCCACGGGCCGCTCTCCCTTTCGGGCGGGCGCAATGCCGGGCGCAAGGAGAGCGTGATCTCCGATGCCGACCGCGCCGAGGCGCGGGCGCTCGTGGCCATGCTGCCCGAGGGCACGCTGCGGCCGATCGCGAACACCTACGGGCTGGAGGCGCTCTGATCGCATTGCGGGTGCCGCCCGTTTGACCGCCCCCGATGCACCGGGCGGCTTCGGGCCCGCCGCCGGCGCCCCGCCTTCACCTTCGGGGCCGGTGCCGCGGGACAGGACGGCGGGACGCTGCTAGACGCAGGACGTGACCCCGAGGCCAGGACGAGGACGGGCGTGCGGAAACTGAAGCTCTTCGGCGACCGGAATACCGGGACCAACGCGCTGACGCGGCTCATCAACGCGAATTCCGGCAGCCGGGTGCTGCCGGCGAGCGTGCCGACCCTGCCGCTGCCGACGCCGGTGCGGCGACGGCTGCAGCAGGGCCTGCAGAAGCTCGAGGTCGAGCGGCGCGAGGCGCGGATCGACACGATCTTCCGCCTCTGCCCGGTGCGCTGGAGCTGGAAGCACGCCGCGACCCGCTTCACCCCGGCCGAGACGGCGCGGTTCCGCGACGTGCCGGTGGTAATCCTGGTGCGGCACCCGGCCTCGTGGCTGAGAGGGCTGCACCGCAATCCCTACCACGCTCTCGTCCCCGTGCCGGAGCGGCTCGAGGATTTCGCCGCGATGCGCTGGCCGACCGTGGCGCGCGAGAGGCTCGAGAGCCGCGTGCTGACGCCGGTCACGCTCTACAACGAGAAGATCGCCGCCTACCTCGCCTTCGCCGACGCCCTCGCCGGCATCGGCGGGCGGGTCGAGTTCGTGCGCTTCGAGGACTTCGTCGTCGACCAGATCGCCGTCTTCGAGCGGCTGCGGCCGCTGCTCGCGGCGCCGAAGGCGGACCCGGACCCGGTCTCGCGCAGCACCAAGGACCGGGAGAAGGACCACCGCTACTACGCCGACTATTACGGCCGCGAGCTCTGGCGGGCGGAGATTCCGGACGCGCTCTGGGCAGAGCTGGCGACCGGCATCGACTGGGACGCCCTGGAACGGTTCGGCTATGCGCCGAACCCGGCCGGCGAGGCGGAAGGGGCCGCCGCCGGTCCCTCCTGAACAACGGTTCACCTTCGGCCGGGATTCGCCGGACGGGCCGGAGCGGCCCTGCTATACGAGCGCCGATCGCAGAAGGATGCTGAGCGCATGAAGATACTGGTGACGGGCGGCGCGGGGTTCATCGGCTCGGCCGTGGTGCGGCTCGCCGTGGCGCGCGGGCACGAGGTGGTGAACCTCGACGCGCTGACCTATGCGGCCGACCTCAGGAACGTGGCCGACGTGGCGGAGAGCCCGGCCTATGCCTTCGAGAAGGCCGACATCCGCGACCGCGCGGGTCTCGACCGGGTCTTCCGCGCCCATGCCCCCGACGCCGTGCTGCACCTCGCCGCCGAAAGCCATGTCGACCGCTCGATCGACGGCCCCCTGGCCTTCGTCGAGACCAACGTGACCGGCACCTGCACCCTGCTCGAGGCGGTGCGGGCACACTGGCAGGGCAGGGGGCGGCCCGAGGGATTCCGCTTCCACCATGTCTCGACCGACGAGGTCTACGGCAGCCTGGGCGAGACGGGGATGTTCACGGAGGCCACGCCCTACGATCCGCGCTCGCCCTACTCGGCGTCGAAGGCGGCCTCGGACCATCTGGTCCGCGCCTGGCACGAGACCTACGGGCTGCCGGTGCTCGTCACCAACTGCTCTAACAATTACGGGCCCTACCACTTCCCCGAGAAGCTGATCCCGGTGGTGATCCTGAACGCGCTGCACCGCCGGCCGATCCCGGTCTACGGGGCGGGTGAGAACGTGCGCGACTGGCTCTATGTCGAGGACCACGCCGACGCGCTCCTGACGGTGCTGGAGAAGGGCCGGATCGGCCGCAGCTACAATATCGGCGGCGAGAACGAGATGCGGAACATCGACCTCGTCCGCACCATCTGCCGGCTGCTCGACGACCGCCGTTCCGGGGACGCGCCGCACGAGGACCTGATCGAGTTCGTGACCGACCGGCCCGGCCACGACCTCCGCTACGCGATCGATCCCGCCCGGATCCGCGACGAACTCGGCTGGCGGCCCTCGGTCACCGTCGAGGAGGGCCTCGCCCGCACCGTCGACTGGTACCTCGCGCGGGAGGATTGGTGGCGGCCGCTCCTGGAGCGGGACGGCGCCCTGCGCCGGCTCGGGACGGCGGGCTGATGCCGATCTTCCGGATGCCCGGCGGGCTCGGCTACTTCGCGGACGTGCCGGGATGCGCCGGCGCGGCGATGATCCGCCATCTCGAGGCGCGGTTCGGGCCGCTCGCCTTCCACGATCCGACCCATAACGAGGCGCCGCGGGGGCAGCGCTGGTCGCGGACCTCGCCGCAGCATGTCGGGCGCAAGACGCTGCAGCGGCTGTTCCCGCCGGGCTTCTTCGCGGCGAACTTCGCGGTGGTGCGGCACCCGGTCGACCGCATCCGCGCGGTCTACGTCTTCCAGCGCGACGTCGAGGGGACGATTCCGCAGAGCACGGCCTTCGACGAGTGGCTCGAGGACATCGCCGAACGGACCCCCGACGAGCCCTGGGTCTTCGATAACGCGGTCCGGCCGATGGCCGACATGGTGCCCGCCGAGGCGGAGGTGTTCCGCCTCGAGGAGGGGGAGGAGGCGGTGACCGCCTGGCTGGACGGGATCGCCGGCGCCGCGGGCCCGGAGCTCGACCTCGCCGTCCAGGAGGCCGCCCTGCCGGATCTCTCGCCGTTCGACCGCGACCGGATCACCGAGCTCTACGCCGCCGACTTCGCCCGCTTCGGCTATGGCGCGGAACCGGGCGAGGTCGTGCCGGGCCCGGCGGCGCGCTCGGGGATGCGCCGGCTCTTCGGCCGCGCCCGGGACTGAGTCGGGCTCAGACGGCGGCGGTGTCCCAGTCCTCGGGGGCGGAGTAGACTGGCAGGCCGAAGGGCTCGAGCACGCGGCGGGCCCGGTCCTTCTCCTCGGGCGTGAGGTCGTGCCGCCAGGCGTCGATCCGCTCCTGCGATACGCGCGAGGTGGTGAAGTGCCCCTCGCGGGTGGAGGTGGTCTTCTCGCGGATCCAGGCCTCGATCGCGTCCGACCAGGCGAGACCGAGCCGGACGTAGAGGTCGCGGAAGCCGGCCACCGGGTCGCGCGCCACGTCCTCGTAATGCACCCGCCCCCAGTCCGGATGGCGGTCGAGCGCGGCGAGCGCGGCGCGGGTCCGGATGCCCCAGGTCGCGAGCGAGGCTTCGAGCGGCGTCTCGACCCTCGCGAGATGCGCCTCGAGGTCGCCGATCAGGTCCTCGCGCAGCTTTTCGTCGGCGCGCATCACGGCGAGCCGGGCGAGCTCGCGCTCGGGCCGGTCCATGTTCCGGACCGAGACCGCGTAGGCGCCGGGATGACGCAGGATCACCAGCATCTGCGGGTCCCAGCGGTCCGCCACCCACTCCGCCGAGAGGAACGAGGCCACTTCCTTGACCAGCACCCGCGGCCGGGCGCCGATCCGCTTGCGATAGTCGCTCAGGGGATGCCCGCCACCTGGCCAGAACCAGCCGCGGAAGGCGTGTCCGAGGGTCCGTTCGAAGAACGGGTCGCGGTCGCCGGGGCGCAGGTAGCGGGCCCAGATCCGGTTCGCCGCGTCGTCCTCGTGGATGCCGTTGCGGTAGGGGTGGCAGGGCTCGCGGTAGTAGAGCACGTCCGCCGGACGGCCGAGCGTCTGGCCGATCCAGGTCGTGCCCGACCGGCCGTTGCCGGTGACGAAGATCGGCCGGCCCGAGGTCGGACGGGCGAGCCGGTTGGCCAATGCATAGGCCATGCCGCTGATCTGCAAGCGCCGTCTCCTCGTCGTCGCGGGGACCGGTCCCGCTTCTGTGGGATTTCGGGCGATGCCGCAAGGCGGCGGGGCTGGGCAGGGGCGCCCGAGTGTCGTAGCGGAGGGCGGTCCTTCGCTGTCCCGGGAGTGCCGACGCCATGCCCGCCTCGCCCGACGTCCCGCCCAGGGTCGGCTTCGTGACGCTCGCCGATGCCGGCAACCCGCGGTCCTGGTCGGGGACCGTCTTCCACATGTCGCGGGCGCTGATGCAGGCGGGGGCGGCGCTCGACCATATCGGGCCGCTCGACGTCCGCGAGCTGAGGCGCGACAAGCTCGTCAACCGGACGCGGCGGCGCCTCGGCATGAAGACGACGAAGCCGCTCCGCTCGTGGCGCGCGGCGCGGGCCTTCTCGCGGCAGATCGCCGAGGGGCTGGCGGGGATCTCGCCCGACATCCTGTTCACCCCGGCGGGTGCGGTGGTGCTGGCGGACCTGAAGACCGACCTGCCCGTCGCCTATTCCTCGGACGCGACGCTCGACCTCATGCGGGACTACTACGCGCCGTACCTGAAGCTCAGCCGCGGCACGCTCAGGCAGCTTGAGGAGCTCGAGCAGGCCTCGATCGCGCGCGCCGACCTGCTGCTCTACCCGACCGAATGGGCGGCGCGCTCGGCGATCCACCATTACGGTGCCGACCCGGCTTGCGTGCACGTGGTGCCCTACGGCGCCAACCTCGACGCGCCGCCGCGCGAGGCGGCGCTGGCAGCGCGCCCCGACGGGCCGCTGCGGCTGCTCTTCGTCGGCGTCGACTGGGTGCGCAAGGGTGGCGACATCGCCGTCGCGGCGCTCTCCGAGCTGAACCGGCGCGGCATCGACGCCGGGATGACGGTGATCGGCTGCACGCCCCCCGAGCATGCGCCGCGGGACCGGCTGGAGGTGATCCCGTTCCTCGACAAGAACGATCCGGCCCAGCGGCAGGACCTCTCGCGCCACTATCTCGGCGCCGACCTCTTCCTGCTGCCGACGCGGCAGGAATGCTACGGCGTCGTCTTCTGCGAGGCGGCGGCCCACGGCGTGCCGGTGATCGCCACCGCGACGGGCGGCGTGCCGGGCGTAGTGACGGAAGGGGTGACCGGGCACCTCCTGCCGGAAACGGCCGACGGCGCGGCCTATGCCGACGCGATCGAACGGGCGCTCGCCGCGCCCGGCGGCCTCGCCGCATTGCGGGCGAGCGCGCGCGACGACTACGAGGCGCGCCTGAACTGGGAGGCATGGGCGCGGCGTACGCTGGCGCTGATGGCCGGGACGGTCGAGCAGCGGCGGTGAAGGCCCCGCGGGTGCCGGTGGTCGGCGCCTGAGGCTCCCGTTTCGGCGAGCGCAGGAGTTAACTTTCGCTTAACAAATGTGTTTAGGCTCCACGCGGAGTTGCTGTAATGTTCTCGTCGAACGCATTCGTGGGAAATGCCTGCTTTCTTGTCTTTTTTGGTGGCGCCGCAGCGCTGCCGACATGGTGTGACGACCGATCCGTGATCGGTGCGAAAAAGTGGATTTGATGATGAGATTTATCGCTTCGGCACTTCTCGCCTTACACTGTCTCGCGATGCCGGCGCAGGCTGCCCTTCTCGACCTTAGCTACGAGCTCGATCTCGCGGTGACGAGCACGAGCCACGACGGTGTCGCGGTCGGCGATACCGGGACCGGCACGATCGGCTTTTCGCTCGATACCGCGACGGGCTGGGTCAGCGGCTTCGACTGCGAGCTGATGGGCATCGGCTGTCAGGTCGGCGTGGGAATGCTTGATGCCTGGGATCCCCTGACCGGCGCCTTCTTCTCCACCACCACGAACTGGTCGGACAACCAGGACATCAACCTGATGGCGCAGGCCTTCCCGCACAGCGACCCGATGAGCGTCTTCGTCGGGTGGGAGGATGACGACGGCCCGTTCGCCTGGACTTCGGTCAGCTTCGCGGTGAACGGCTTCCGCGTCTCGGGGCTGCCCCGGGACGATGCGCAAATCCTGCCGACGCCGCTGCCTGCGCCGGCGGCGCTGCTGCTGGGCGGACTCGCGGGGCTCGGGCTGCTCCGGCGCCGCGCCTGATCAGCCAAGGAGGCGGCGGGCGGCGGGGATGAGCGCCGCGCCCGCGTCCTCGTTCATCTCCGGCGTCGGATAGTAGGTATTCTCGGTCCAGGTGGCGCCGGCGTAGAGGGCGCTGTCGAGGCCGAGGTCGATCTCGACCGGCTCGCCGGTCTCGCGGTGGCGGAGCGGCTGCGGTGTGCCGCGGTCCGACACCACCTCGACATATTCGTCGGCCATCGCCGCGACCGGCGCCACCCAGTCGCGCGAGACCAGCTGCGGGTACTCGCCCATCAGCGCCTCGGTGGGGCGCGGGCGGCGGTCGTATTCCGGCGTCCGCCGGCTGAACCAGACGAGGATCGTGGGCGTGGTGATGCGCCGGAAGAGCTCGCGGTAGGCGCCGATCCAGCCCTTGCGCGACTGGGCAAGGGCGAGCGCCAGGGGGCCCCGGGCGGCGAGATGCACGAGCGGCTTCAGGGGCGGCGCCTTGCGCCAGGCGTAGAAGCCCTCGGCGATGTCGCCCCAGGCCACGTGCGGATGCACGTTGCGGCCGGTGCGTTTCAGCTTCACGCGGGCGAGGCCGCGGCCCTCGAAGAACATGTTCGGCTGCACCCGACCGGAGAGCACCTGAACGACGGTCAGCGCGCCCCGGTTCGCGGTCTCGATGAGCTCGGGATGGTCGAGGAAGAAGCCGGGGCCGGTGCCGCCGAAGCCGAGGTTCAGCACCGGGCGCCCCAGGGCCTCGCCCATGAGCGTCGGGAACGGCCGCTCGACGAAGCAGCCGAAGGTCTGCGCGGCGCCGATGCAGGTGATCTGGTCGCCCTTCGCGAGGTCGGGGACCGGGCCGCGGATCAGGTGCGACGTGCCCGGCAGCTCGGTCATGCCGTAGTCGATCACGTCGATGTCGCGCGCCTGGTAGTTCGACGGGCGGTCGAGCGGCTCGTCGGTCACGCCTGACGTCCTCCGGCCCAGGGCAGGGGGCGCCCGAGCAGGTCTTCGGTAGCGGAGACGGTGGGCCGGAACTCGGCCGCGAGGGCGGCGCGGACGTCCCGCGGCATCTGCCGGTCACCGCTCCGGGCGTTGACCACCTCCAGGAAGCGCCAGGCCGCCTGCCGCAGCGGCCGCGGGACCGCCTTGCGCCAGCCGGGGCGCCAGTATTGCGCCACCTGCTCGATCTCGCTCGATCCGGTGCGCTTCTTCGTGCGCACCGCCTTCGCCGGGTCGCCCTGCGCGGCGAGGGTGGGGTCGAGGCCGAGGAAGGCGAAGACGCGCGCCATCGCCGCGGCGGGGTCGGCGACCGCCTCTTCCTGGATCTCGACATGCACGCATCCGCGGCCAAAGCGGTCGAGGTAGCGGGGCAGGTGCCGGTCGTAGCGGGAATAGCCCTTGTAGGCCCAGTCGTCGGACCAGCCGTCGGCCATCCGCGCCTCCTCGGCGGCGAGGGCGGCGGCGAGGTCCAGCGGCTCGATTCCCATGGCGCGGTGCATCTGCCAGTGCGACCAGGTGCGCTCCACCGGATCGCGCAGGATGACGAGGATCCGGGGCGGGCTGCCCGCCGCCTCGCAGAGGCGGGCGATGCGGTCCGCCGCGCGGTCCGAGACGAGGTAGCGGATTGAGGCGTCGACGCGGACCGCCGCATCCTCGCCCTCGGCATACATCTTCTCGTAGTCGGCGACGGTGCCGGCCGAGAAGCGGTGCATCTTCGCGAAGAGCTCGTCGGCGGGCCGCGGTCCCTTGAGGTCGAAGCCGGCGCCCTCGGGGCTCACCAGCAGGTTCGGCTCCTTGACGCCGGGCACGAAGACCGACGGATGCCGCTCGAGCTGCTTGGCGAGCCAGCTCGATCCCGACTTCATGGCGCCGACGAGAAACGCGTTCGGGAGATGCGCCGGCGGTACGGCAAGAAGACGATCCACGAGGGGGTCGTCCTCGTCCGGCAGGGCCCTACTCACCGACGGCAACTCGTTCATAGGCGGCACTATCCGTGATTCGATCGAGGAAGGTAGCCTGTTTTTCGCTTTGCGGCGGACATTCCGCCGCCTTCCTTACCGCGGTGCAGATCGGCGCCGGGTCCAGCCGGGTCGGCACCCCGGGGCCGATCCGGCCGCACATCCAGCGCGCCGAGCGATGCGCCGCCGCCACCACCGCCGGGCGACCGTGGCGGGCGGCGTAAAGGAAGGTCGAGGAGACACCGAGATTGCCCGGCGTCACCGCCCAGACGATGTCGGCGGCGACGAAGGCGGCGGCGAACTCGTCCTCGGTCAGGAACCGGTCGATGACGTGGACCCGGTCGGGATGCGCCGCGCGGACCTTCTCGATCTCGGGCCACATCGCCCCGGTGACGGGGCCGGCGAGCATCAGCACCAGATCCTCGGGCCAGGCCGGATGGCGCGCCGCGGCGGTCAGCTTGTCGATGCCCTTGCGGTGGGCGACGTCGCCGGTCGAGACCAGGACCCGCGCTTCCGGGGCAAGGCCGAAATGCGCCCGCGCCCCCGCCCGGTCCCACGGGGAGCGCTTGCCGAGGAGGTGCGGCAGATATTCCGGCGAGGCTCCCGACGGCCAGGCCGCCCGGTGGCCGGGGCCGAACCCGGCATAGGCGTCGCAGGCGAGGATCCGGTGCCGGCGGAGCGCGCGCAGCTCGGCCAGCCCCGAGCGCCAGCGGCGGAAGGAGGCCCGCCCCTTGGGGGGCTGCGCGGCGGAGATGTGGTGCAGCACGATATCCATCCGTGGCAACCGCGCCTCGTCCGCCCGCGCCTCGGCCGACGCGGGAAGCGCCCGGGCGATGGCATCGCCCGTCGGCACCACCAGCCGGTCGGGGCGCGCATCTCCGGCAAGACCGGCAAGCAGGGCCAGCTCGCGCACGCCCTGCTCGGCCGAAACGAAGACCGCCTCGAACGGCTCGGTCCAGGCGACGGCGAAGGGCGGCGCATCGCCTACGATCTGCTCCACCTCCGGCCGGCCGCGGGCTTGGCCGTTCAGCACCAGCGTCGTGTCGAATCCGGCGGAGACGAATGCGTCGGCGAACTCGCGGGCGAAGCCAATCGTGTGCCCCGCATGGCGGGATTCGAAGATCATGGCACGTTTCATCGCGTCCCCTTTCGAATTCCGCTTGTAGAAATCCTGCGGGGAAGGTGGAAGCGATCCATTGCCGACGGGGGCCGGTCCGACTGGGCAGAAAGTCGCCTGTCGGGCGTCGCGTTTGCTCGCCGCCAAGATTTTGTCACTCGGGTTTATCAGAAAAATCAGTTAGATGACCATGAATGAATGGCAAGCTTGGTGATGGCGCGTTCCGCATGGGAACCCCTTCGGTGTTGACGGAACGTTTAGCACTTCCGGCGAGAGAGAGGCCGCGATCGGTGGCGAGATTCTGCCATTCGCCGGCCCTGAACTGGTCGAACCGGGAACTTCGCTTTAGGTGACCGCCGCGAGCTGAATATGTCTGACGAAAATGCCGGACTTGGTGGTTTCCCACCAATGGTTGATCTGCACGGAAGAGATAAAACCGGAACTTGCTCTCGAGCAGGCCGGCCCCAAACGCCCTGGACTGAAGGAGAACCTGTCGAATGAGCGCCCCCATCGTAGAGAGTGAGCTCGACCTGCTCACCATTGGTGAAGGCCAGCGGAAGCGGTGGGACCTGATCGACTACTTCTCCGATCCCGACGGCGACCCGCTGTCCTACTCGCTGAAAGGCGCGCCCGGCTTCGTGACGATCAACGGCCAGGGCCGGCTGATCGTCAACACCGACTACGACGACACCGGCAGCTACAGCTTCACGGTCTTCGCTTCGGACGGTTCGTCGACGAGCGAGCCGCTTTCGGTCACGCTGAATGTCGGCGATGTCGAGACTGCTGCCGGCATTCCGACCGCGGAAGGGTCTACCGAGACTTCCACGGTCCCCGGGGCGCCGGTCATCACCGACAGCATCGGCACGATCGCCA